>DKTP01000029.1:26045-26227 GCA_002473085.1 Anaerolineales bacterium UBA7227 | reverse complement strand
CCGCGGCGGAGACTTCCTCCGTCGCGGCGGGTTTCATCCAGTCGGGGAGGTCTATCGTCTCGTCGAAAGACGCAGGGGACTCGCTGGCGGCGGGAATCTCCACATCGCGCGGCAACTTCGAGAGCCAGTCGTCGAGCGATTCCTCCGAGGCGGGCGCGGACGGTTCGGCCGGCGCGGCAGGT
>DKTP01000029.1:0-25947 GCA_002473085.1 Anaerolineales bacterium UBA7227 | reverse complement strand
GTCGGCCGGCGCGGCAGGTTGGGCGGCGGCCTGTTCGAGCCAGTCGGTCAATTCGCCGGTGTGGGGAGGTTCGACGGCGCCGTTCGAAAACGGCGTGACCGGCTGCGAGGGTTCGCGGCCGGCGGAGTCGGAGGCGGCTCCGTCGCGAGCCTGCATCCAGGGGAGCAGGGCATCGCCGCTTTCCGGCGCGGGCGTGACGGGCGTGGTCGCCATGCCGCCGAGTTCGTCCGATTGATCGTCTCCCCAGCGGATTTCGGAGCGGCGCGGGAAGGCCTGCTCTTCCTTGTCGGGTTTCGCGGGGGCAGAAGAGGGCGCGGCGCCGCGCATCCATTCGGGGAGTTCGTCGTCCTGGTCGTCGCGCGCGGCCGAGGCCAGCCCGGCTAAAAAGTCGGGGACTTCCTCCTTCGGCGCGGGGTTTTCGGCGGCGGCCTGAGCCTCCTCTGCGGCGGTCTCGGCGTCGGCGCGGCGGGCGGTCTCGCGGGCGTCGCGCAGCCAGGCCGGCAGGATGGGTTCCAGTTCGGCGGTGGTCTTTCGGGTGGGCGTCTCGCCGGGACGGATGCTTGCCGCGCCCGCGTCCACGCGCAGCGACTGCTGGCAGAACGAGCAGACTTCCTGCTCTTCCGCGTTGGGCATGCCGCAGTTGGGACAGAATTGGTCGGCCATTATTTTCCCCCGTAGGGACGGTCAAGGGCGAAGAGCGCGCGCAAGCCGGTGACCAGCGCTCCGAGCGCCACGCCCAGCAAAAGTCCGCGCGCGCCGCCCGCGACCGGGGTGTAGATCAGCCAGGGACGCACCCAATCGCCCAGAATGGGGATCTCGCCCAGCAGGGGCAGGGAGATCGAAGCGGCCAGCATCAGGATGGCGCTTCCCAAAAATACGATGGTCATCGTGTCGGCGCGGCGGCGGAGCAGGCGGATGGAGGCGTAGAGCAGCGTCACCGCGAGCAGCGCCATCAACGAGGCCTCCGCCGGGATGATGATGGCCGTCACAACGGCCTGCATCCACGGATGATCCGGGCCCGTCAATACGCCGACCAGCAGCGTCGCCAGCATCGCCACGAGCAAAGTCAGGCTGTAGACCGATCCCTTTTCGCGGCGGCGCAATTTCTGAAAATGAACGCTGAAGAGATTTCCCACCCCCACCAGAACGGCCACGCCCGCCAAAATCACCGCCCAATGCAGCAGTTCGATCCGAACCGGGACGAGGAGCGGGATCGGCAGGAAATAGCCCAGCAGGATAATGATGCCGACCGAAATGGCGATGGCCGCGGCTACAGGGCGAGGTTTCATGGCAGTCCCGTCATTTTCAAAGCGGCCGCGGCCAGCAGAGCCAGGATGACCAGCCAGCGCAAGACGTCCTGCACCCGCAAACTGGCGCGCTGGGCCGCGTCGTTCCCGACGTAGGCGGGCGCGGCGAACAACTCCTCGCCCACCAGCGGCTCGGACGCGGACGCGAACAGGATGGCTTGCGCGGCCGGGTCCACGGCGGCGGCGATGAGGGCGGCGTTCTCGCGCTCGGAGGCCTCGGCCAGCAGGCCGACCTCCGCGCCGAAATCGCCGACCGCCGCGTTCGTGGAGACCTGCTCCTGGCGCGCGACGGTCATCGCGCCGGCCGCGTACGAGAAGGGCGTCAGACCGCCGAGGCGTCCGCTATCGGGTTGGAAGGATTCTTCCGCGCCCGCGGCCTGGTAGGCGGCCTGCAAAGTATCCTGCGAAAGCGCGGCCACCACCGGGTCGCCGGAGGTGGCGACGGGCGGACGGTCGCTGATGGAGGTCTGCTCGCCGAGTTGACGCAGCAACGCCAGCGATGACAACGAGGCCGCGCCGCGCGGCGAGATCAACCCGCCGCGTCCCAGCGAGACGTGGAGGCGGGTCCCGTCTTCGACGGACATTCCCGCCGCCCGCCTAAATCGCGTGAAGGCCGCGATCTCGCGGAAGACGGGCGGCGATTTTCGTTTAATGAAGGTCAGGGCTAAAAGGAGGACGGCCGCGAAGATGGTCAGGCCGAGGGCGATCAATTCGTTCATGCCAAAGCCTCCCCTCGCAAATACGCGGCAAAGGCGCGCGTCTCGTTTTCATCTTCGAGCATGTTCGCGATGGCTTCGCTCTGCGCGCCCAAAAAGGGACGGGCGAAAAAAAACGCCTGCGCGCCCAGCAGGGCAAGAGGCGCGCCCGCTTCGAGCGCCCAGGCGGCGAGGACGTCGAGTCGCCAACGATGGAGTTGCTCTGCCCAGAGGGTCCAGTTCGGTCGCGGCGTTTGCATGGCAAAAGTATAGCACAATTCTTTTAAGGAAGAGCGGCGAAATGAGGCGGAAAATTACATTGTCATTGCGGAGTCTCTTTTTTCGCGACGCTCTCGAATAGCGCCAGCGTCTCGGCGAGTTTGTCGCGGCGGTCGAAGTGACGGACGAGGTAGCCGCGCGCCGCGCGTCCCATGGCGCGGACGCGGTCGGGGTCGTTCGACAGTTCGCGCAGGATGCGCGCCAGTTCCGCGTCGTCGCCGGGCCGGACGAAGACGCCTCCGCCGCTGGCCTCGATGACCTCGCGGATGACGCCGTCTATCACGAGGACGGTGGCGCGTCCCGCGGCCATGTGGTCGAAGACCTTGTTCGGATACGTCATGCGGAAGCCGGGGATGTCCATCAGGATGGCGAGGCACACGTCCGCGGCGGCGACGACGGAGGGCATCCGCGTCTTGGGGGCCGCGCCCGCGAAGGTCAGGTTGGGGAGGCGCAGGCGCTCGGCTTCGGCGCGGAGATTGGCGTTCTCCTTCCCGTCGCCGAACAGGACGAAGCGGATGCGCGCGTCGTCGCGCAGGCGCTGGGCGGCGCGCAGAATGGTGTAGACGTCGTTGGCCTGTCCCATCGCGCCGGCGTAGAGGACGACGAACTTGTCGTCGAGGCCGAGTTCGCGGCGGACGGGGGAACCGTCCGCTTCGGGCGTGAACATCGCGAGGTCGGCGCCGTAGGAAATGAAGGCGATCTTTTCGGCGGGGACGCCGCGCCCGACGATGTAGGCTTTATAGGCGGGCGAGTTGACGAGGATGCGCGCCGCGCGGCGGTAGAGGAATTTTTCCACCATGTAGGCGAGGCGGATCACAAGCGGATTTTTGATGACCTGCATGTCAATGGCGAACTGCGGCCAGAGATCGCGCACTTCGAACAGGAAGGGTTTGCGCAGCAGGAAGGCCGCCACCCACGCCGCGAAGGCCTGGAAGATGGGCGGCGAAGTGCCGATGACGAAATCCGCGTCGCGGACGCGCAGCGAGGCGGCCACCGCGCTGACCATGAATCCCATGAACGAGACGATGCGCCAGAAATAATTGCGGTGCAGGGACGGCAGCATGGATCCGCGCAGGACGCGCACGCCCTCGATCTCCTGCTCGACGATGAAGCCGCGATGCTCCACGATGCGCGTACCGGTCTGGTAGTTCACGTCGCTGGCGACGATGACCATCTCGTGTCCGCGCTCGCGCAGGTATTTCGCCATCTCGAAATGACGGGTGAAGCCCGGCTCGTCAAACGAGACAAAGGCCTGGTTGACTAAAAGGATTTTCATTCAGGGAAATCTCTTAAACACAAAGTGTCACAACCCACAGGGCGCTTCGCGGAGTCAACGAAGGAAAATCTCGTGAGATGAGGGCGCTTTCATCAGACTCTTTCGGAAATAAAATTCCTGGCCGCGAATTTCACGAATTTCCGCGAATTTTCCATAATTTTTCGCGAAATTCGCGTCATTCGCGGCAGAAAGAGAGACGCTGACAGTATTTCCGATAAAGTCTATCCTTTATAACGGCGGGAGGCCGAAGTCCGCGCGGATGAAGGAAAACATGACCGCGTCGTGGACTTTTTCGCGCACCGTCATGCGGTCGCGCAGGACGCCCTCGCGGCGCGCTCCGCTCTTTTCCGCGGCCCTGAGGCTGGCCGCGTTTTCGACGGCGACGACGATCTCCACGCGCAGGAGTCCCAAACGCTCGAAGGCGTACTTCGCGGCGAGACGCGCCGCCCGCGGGGCGAGACCGGCGCCGCGGCGCGAAGAGCGGATCCAGTAACCGAGGTTGCAAAAACTATAGACGGGGTGGACGTGACTCAAACTGGCCGCGCCGAGCAGCGCCCCGTCGCGCGCGTCGGCGATGGCGAAGGCGTAGTAGCGTCCGCTCTCCCAACTGTCCGCGACGACGCGGAGATATTCGGCCACGTCCGCGCCCGCGTAGGAGGGATTCGCCCACGACATCCACGGGATGAGATCGTCCAGCGATTCGCGCGTCGCGGCATAGAGCGCCTCCGCGTCGCGCGGCTGGAAGCGGCGCAGCAAAACGACTTTGTCGGTGAGCAGGGGTTGTTCGAACATGACAAAGAAAAGCCTGCGTTTCCGCAGGCTGTGGGTTACGTGGCGATGTATTCCCTCAGGTTGTGTTCCACCGCGTAGGCCGCGGCCTCGGCGCGGTTGTTCATGCCGAGTTTGGAAAGGATACTGCTGACGTAGTTCCGTACCGTCCCCTCGCCGAGGAACAGGTTCTTGGCGATCTCGCGGTTGGTCTTGCCCTCGGAGACCAGCAGCAGAACGTGCTTCTCCTGCTGGCTGAGATGCGCGAAAGCCGAGGCCTCCTCCTCCTTGACCGCGCGGCGGACTTCCTGGAAGACGCGCTGGGTCACCGCGGGATCGAGCAGGGCCTCGCCGCGTCCGATCGCCTCGAGCGCCTTGACCAGGTCCTCGCTCCCGATCTGCTTGAGGATGTAGCCCGAAGCCC
Organism: Anaerolineales bacterium UBA7227; assembly: GCA_002473085.1. Classification (GTDB taxonomy): domain Bacteria; phylum Chloroflexota; class Anaerolineae; order Anaerolineales; family Villigracilaceae; genus Denitrolinea; species Denitrolinea symbiosum. The sequence goes on along the minus strand of DKTP01000029.1, from coordinate 21,198 downwards.
CGGCGCGGATGGCCGAGAAGAGCATTTCATCCTCCGCGTAGGAGGTCAGCATAATGACTTTGGTGTTGGGGTGGCGGTTGACGATCTCCTCGCAGGCTTCGATCCCTGAAACTCCCGGCAGGCGGATGTCCATCACCACCACGTCGGGCTGGAGGATGTTGACCTGTTCCAGCGCTTCGCGCGCCGAGCCGGCTTCGCCGATAACGTCGAACTGGGGGTGCCGTTCCAGCAGGGATTTTAATCCCAGCCGCACCACCTCATGGTCGTCCACGAGCAGGATGCGTTGTTTTGCCATTGCTTCTCTACTTCCTCTGGTTAGGCTAGGATTTTAGTCGAGGGCGGAATGTCTGACAAGGGCGGGGAAAACGCGCCCATGGCTGTAGCAAAGTCTGAGGATTTTCATCGCGAATGCCGCGAATTTGCGAATGACGCGAAAAAGCCTAAGAAAATTCGCGAAATTCGCCCATTCGCGCTATTCGCGTTTCATATCGGCCAACTTGTCAAGCGACTTTGCTACGGCCATAAAACGCGCCAACCCAGGGCGGAAAAATCCTTTTCCCTTGTCCCCTCGTGGTTTATAATACCGCGCATGAAGAACAACGGATGGTTCAACCTAATTTTCCTGATCGTGCTGGCGGCGGGCATCTACTTTATCGTCACCACCGTGCGCGACGCGGTGAATCAGACCGCGGCCAACGCCAACTCCGCGCTCCAGCCCCTGGCGCAGGCCAACCAGTCCATGCAGACGCAGGTGGCGCAATTGATGAATCCCACGCCCACGATCATCCCCGACCCGGTAACGTACATCACCGAGATCCGCGCACTGGCGCGTCTGGAGACGATCCAATACAGCGTGGAGAAAGTCATCACCGCGGAAAGCGGACAAGGCTCCCTCGACTTCCTCTTCGGCGACAAACTGCTCTTCGTCGCGCACGGCCTCGTTATCGCGGGCATCGACATGAACAAGATCGAGCCCCAGCACATGCGCTACGACGGCGGCGTGCTATATGTGACCCTGCCGTCTGCGGAAGTATTCGTCGCCACGCTCAACAACGAGAAATCCTACGTTTACGACCGCAACACGGGAATTTTCACCAAAGGCGTCAACGATCTCGAAACGCTGGCGCGCCAGACTGCCGAGCAGGAGATTCTCAAAGCCGCGATGGAAGACGGCATCCTGACGCAGGCGCAGATCAACGCCGAGGCCTACCTGCTGCGCTTCTTCGCCGCGCTCGGTTTTCCCAACACGATCTTTGTGAAATAAACCTGCAATTGGAATCCTGAAGTTCTACTTCAGGACTGATCAAAGCCGAAAGTAGAACTTTCGGATCCCCTTTCCCAAATTTCCGCCCGACTCGTTGTCGGGCGGTTTTTCTATTCTTTGGATTTCAGCCATCCCATGATCGCCCACGGCGACATCGCAAAGATGCCCGCCAGCGCCGCGCCGCCCAATTGCTGGACGGCGTCGGGATCGAGGCAGGTCAGGATGTTTCCCAGCCCGGTGACGATGTAGACCGCGACCGCGATTCGGTCGTCCACACCCCGCGCGGGGTCGCCGTTTCGACGCGTCAACAGCCAGAAGACGAGGAACACGCTGAACGTCGTCAGCCACCAGCCCCAATAGTTTTGAAGCGGGACGCCGAAGTACGCGCCGTTCGTCTCCCAGACCCAGTGACCGCCGCGCACCAGCATCGGGTCCATCACCACGTCCCAGGCGGTCATCACGATCCCGCCGAGCGCGGCGACCGTCAACCCGCGCTTCCATCCGTCGACGCGCGGCGCGACGCGCTCCGCGATGACGAGGGACGGGTACATCATCATGAACCACGCGGCCGGTATCATGTACGGGACGAGGCCGAGGAACTTCGGTCCCAGTTTTTCGGTGTAGCGATACGGCCCGTAGACCAGTCCCGTGGCGACGCCGACGCTTTCGAACGCCAGGCTGACGACGAACGAGACCGCGAAGAGGGTCAACGCGGCGCGCCAGTTCCAGCGCAGGCTGGCGTGCAGGAGGGCGGTCAAAAGTCCAAACAGCGGGGTGACGGCCGTGACGAAGAGATAGAACGGCGAACTCAGGTTCAGGCGCAGCGCCGCGATATTGAACGCGGTCAAAACGATAAAAATACCGAGAAAAACCCACATCAATTTCCGAGCCATGCCAGCCTCCATGTCAATTTTGGTGTGAATCGCGAAAAACTTTCGTGAAGCCCTGATTTTACATCTTCTTACAATTCAGTGTATACTCGCCGAAGATTTTCCAAAGGAGGCCCGTAGATGAAACGCGCGGTCAGCATCAGCATTGGATCGTCGAAGCGCAACAAGAAAGTGGAAGTGACGCTGCTCGGCGAACAGGTCAGCATTGAACGCATCGGCACGGATGGCGACATGGAAGCCGCCGCGCTCAAATACAAGGAACTCGACGGGCAAGTGGACGCCTTCGGCGTGGGCGGAGCCGACCTGGGCGCCATCGTGGAGGGGAAATTCTATCCCTTCCATTCCGTCCAAAAACTGGTGCGCTACATCGAAAAGACTCCCGTCGTGGACGGCGGCGGGTTGAAAAATACGCTCGAAAACAAAGCCCCCGCCTTCCTCGAAAAGAAGATCAAAGATTATCTCGACGAACGCGGACGCAAAGTGATGATCACCGTCGGCGTGGACCGCTGGGGACTCTCCAAATCCTTCGTCGAGGCGGGTTACGAAACCGTCTTCTGCGACCTGATGTTCACGCTCGACGTCCCGATTCCCCTCCGCTCCATGAGCGCGCTGCGCGCCCTGGCGGCCATCATGATCCCCATCGTGACGCGCTTCCCGTTCGAGTGGCTCTACCCGACGGGCGAAAAGCAGAACGTCCGCACGCCGAAATGGGAAAAGTACTATCAGTGGGCGACCGTCGTCGCGGGCGATTGTCTCTATATCAAACGCAACATGCCCGACGACATGAAGGGCAAGGTCATCGTGACAAACACCACCACGCCCGAAGACGTGGAACTCTTCCGTCAATGCGGCGTGAAATACCTCCTCACCACCACGCCCGTCATGGACGGACGCTCGTTCGGCACAAACATGATGGAAGCCGCGCTCGTCGCCGTGGCCGGCAAGGGACGCGCCCTCTCCTGGCCCGAATTGACCGAAATGCTCGACCGGCTCGGCTTCGAACCCCAGTTGCAGGAACTCAATTGATTCGCGGTTTCGATTGACGATCTCCAAATCGCAAACCCAAGGAGGCTATATGTACGCCATTGTCACCGCAGGCGGAATTCCACAACCGGAAGAACCCTTATATGTCCATTCTAAAGGCGATTCCAAAGCCCTGATAGACATCGCCGGCAAGCCGATGATCCAATGGACGCTCGACGCGCTCAACGCCGCGCGTCAGGTGGACGAAATCATCCTGGTCGGCCTCTCCGCCAAAAGCGGACTGGTCAGCGCCAAGCCGGTCCACTACCTCTCCAACCAGGGACGCATGCTCGCCAACGTCGTGGCCGGCGTCCACAAGGCGCTCGAACTCGATCCGAAGACCGAATACGTCCTGATCGTCTCGTCCGACATCCCCGCGCTCAAAGGCGAGATGGTGGACTGGCTGGTCTCAAAGTGCATGGAGACGAGAGACGACATCTACTATGGCGTCTGCCCGCGCGAGGTGATGGAGGCGCGCTTCCCCGGCTCGAAGCGCACCTACACCCGTCTTAAGGATATTGACCTGTGCGGCGCGGACATCAACCTTACCCACGTCCGCATGGCGACGGAGCATCTCGATCTTTGGGAGCAGTTGATCGGCAATCGCAAGTCCCCGATGCGGCAAGCCTCCCTCGTCGGCCTCGACACTTTCTGGAAAGTGATCACCCGCAGCGCCACGCTCGACGAACTGGTGGAACACGTCTGCAGGCGGCTCAACATCAAAGGCCGCGCCATTGTCTGGGAGCGCGCCGAGCCGTGCATGGACGTGGATAAGCCGCACCAGCTCGAACTCCTGCGCGCCGACCTCGAAGCGCAGCAGGCCAAAGAGAAGCGCGCCGCCAAATCCGCCGAGAGAAAAGCGGCGAAAGCGGCAGCCGTCAAAGAGACTGTGAAGAAGGCCCCCGCGAAGAAACCGGCGGCCAAAAAAGCCGAACCGAAAGCAAAGGCAAATCCGAAACCCAAAACGCCCGTCAAAAAGAAATGACCTTCCGCTCCATCCTCGAACTCGACGCGCGTCTCTCCGACCGCCTGCGCGTAGCTGAGAAGCCCGGCCTCCTCCGCGCGCTGGCGGTCTTCTTTGCCCATTCGGGCGATTCCTGGTTCTGGGGGCTGGGACTGATCCTGCTCTGGCGGCTGGGCGACCCGTTTTGGAAACGCTGGGCGCTCGTCCTCTTCGCGGCCATTGCCATTCTCGCCGTCATCGTGCTGACCGTCAAATTCACCGTCCGCCGCCGCCGTCCCGAAGGCGAATGGGGAGGCATCTACCGCAACACCGACCCGCACTCCTTTCCCTCGGGACACGCGGCGCGCGCCTTCCTGATCGCCGTCCTCGCTCTTGGACTCGGTCCCGGCTGGCTGGCGATTCTCCTCTGCGTCTGGGCGCCGCTCGTCGCGCTGGCGCGCGTGGCGATGGGCGTCCACTATGTTTCAGATGTCGTCGCGGGCATGGCGCTGGGAATCGTCGTGGGGATCATTGGCCTCAAGATCGCCCCCGCGTTTCTGGCGTGGATGGGAAACCTCCTGCCCTTGTTGGTTTAAGATTCCCGAAGTTCCGCCTCGGAACGAATCGCCGAAAGTAGAACTTTCGGATTCCAACCTGCCAAAAAACTCAGAACCCAGCTTTCTTAAAGAAACCTGGGTTCTCTGTTTAACCCTGCACCGTTTTCAAATGCTCCTCGATGTGCGCCAGCGCGCGCTCCACCCAGGCTTGGATGGTGAAGCCGCCTCCGTACGTCGCGTGACGGCCGGGACGCGTCCACGCCTCGGGAGGGAGAGTCCGCAGGCGCGCCGCGTTGTCTCGGACGGAGGCCGCCAGCTCGTCGAGGATCGAAGCGAGCGGCTCGTCGGCGCGGTAATGTTCGGTCATGTAAGTCTCGCCGTCGAAATTCTCGAACAGCGGATCGTCCTCCTCGAGCGTGCGGCGGACGCGCGCCCCGTAGACGAATTTCTCGACGTCGCGCGTGTGCGCCGCGATCTGGCGGACGTTCCACCCGCCCGCCTCGCGCGGGACGTCCGGCTGGGTCGCGGCTTCGACGGCCTCGCGGAACTCCCGCGCGGCGGCCTCGTAGCGGTCGAGCAGTTTTTGGCGGTATTCGAGCAGTTGTTCCATGCGCGCCTCCGGCTTCAGGCGAAATTTTATCCCGCCTACGGCAGGTTGACGATGTGACCGGTGAGATGCGCGGCGCGCGGGCTGCACAGGAAGAGGATCGCGCGCGACAGGTCCGCGGGGACGGTGGCGCCGGTGTTCTGGAAGCGTCCCAGCCCGCGTCCCACCGCGTGGACGCGGATGCCATAGGCGAACAGTTCGCGCGCCGCCTGCCGCGTCAGCCCGATGAGGCCGAAGAGACTGGTAACGTAGGCCGAACGGTCGAGCGCCACTGTGCCGCCGGAGAAGGAGGCCAGGTTGACGATGACCCCGCCGCCGCGTTCGCGCATGATGCGGCCTGTCGATTGCATGGCGAGGAAGGCGGCGGTCACATTCACGTCGAGGGTGCGGCGCCAGTCCCACTCGTCCATATCGAGCAGGGGAGAGTGCGGCTCGACCGAAGCGTGGTTGACGAGGATGTCAATGCGGCCGAAGTCGTCCTCCACCTGTTTGACGAGCGCCTGCACCCCGACCTTTTTGGCGACGTCTTCCACGTAGGTTTTGATGGACTGTCCGCTCAGGTTGAGTTCGGCCGTCAGCAGGTCCAGGCTTTGCGGCGAAATATCGTTGGCGGCCACGCGCGCTCCCTGCGCGGCGAACGCGGCGGCCACCTGGCGGCCTGTGCCTTTTCCCGCCCCGGTGATCAGTACGACTTTATCTCGGAATTCCATGATGCCTCCTCTTGAAAAAAGGGATGAATCGGGGAAATGGAATAACGGAATGAAAAAAAAATGAGGGGAATGCAGCCGCGCCAGGGCGTTACAGAGAGGCGGCTGACCGTCGTTGTTCTTTGCGTTCAATTCGATGCCGAAATACGGAGAGGGGTCGTACGTGTTGCGGATGGATAACTCGCTCATAAAATTCCCCTGTCCGTCGTCTTTCACGATGGAGAAATGCAGGTGGACGCCGACGGGATTGTTTGGGTCGCCGGAGTAATCGCCCTGGCGGCCGAGGAAGGTCCCCGCGGCGACGAAGATTTCGCTCGCGCCGGGCGGGAATTCCTCGGCGATGAAAGAGGTCCCGTCCGCGGCGGCCATGTGGGCGTAGTAGAGCCAGATCTGACGGCCGGGAGAGAGCGGATCGCTGGGGACGCGCATGATGACGGCGGACTTCCAGTCCGCGAGGCGGGTGAGGTAGCCGTCGTAGGCCGCGATAACCGGGGCGACGCCCGCCTCGGTCCCGGCGAAGATGTCAATGCCCTGGTGACGGTGGCCGACGCGGAAGGAATCGTCCCAGAGGAAGCCGGCCATCCCGTCGGTGGGGAAGATGAAGGGGGCGGAGCCGCAGCGCGAACCGGCGGCCAGTTTCCAATCCGCGTGGGACGCGGGGTCGGTCAGAAAATCCCACACCCGCCCGGAGCGCGCTCCGGATGGGGTCAACTTCAGATAGATCAAAACGCCCGCCACAATTGCAATCACGACTAACGCGGCCATGACCACTCGGTTTCGCATCGCTGAGATTATACCTTCTCCCGCGCGGTTCGGACAAATATAAAAAAGACCGCCGCTCAAAGCGGCGGCTTCTTCGTTCTTTATTTCGGCCTCTTCGCCAGCGTGACAACGATATCCACGGTCTGATCGCCGCGCAGGACGGTGAGCGTGACTTCGTCTCCCGGCGCTTTGTTGTTGATGAGGTAGCGCAGGAGGTCGTCGAAGGTCTGGATGGGACGACCGTCAATGGCGACGATGAGGTCGCCGCCCGCCATCAGTCCCTGGATGCTGGTGTTCTGGCTGCCCGCTTTGAGGCCAGCCTGGTCGGCCGGGCCGCCTTTAGCCACGTCCAACACGTAGGCCCCGGTCTGGCTGTTCAGCCCCAGCGCTTCGATGATCGGCAGGCTCAAGTCGTTCATCGAGGAGAGGCCGAGGTAGGGATAGTCGTAATATCCGTTTTGGATCAGGCTCGGCATGACGCGTCGGATGATGTTCGACGAGATTGCGAACCCAATTCCCGAGTTGAGCGGGTCGCCCGTGTTGGTGGAGTTGACCGTGCGGATGGCGCGGTTGACTCCGATCACTTCGCCGTTCAGGTTGAAGAGCGGACCGCCCGAGTTGCCGGGGTTGATGGCCGCGTCGGTCTGGATGATGTCGCCGGCGGTGAAGACGCCTCCGCCGGAGGTCTGGTGCATCGAATCGAGCGTGCGTCCCAGCGCGGAAACGATGCCGGTCGTCATGGTGCTGTTCAGCCCGAAGGGGTTGCCGATGGCGATGACCGTCTGCCCGACCTGCAACGCGTCCGAATCGCCGAGCGGGAGCGGGCGCAGTTCCGCGGCGGGCGCGTCCACTTTGACGACGGCGAGGTCCGAGTCGAGGTCCGTGCCGATGACCGTCCCGTAGGCTTTGAATCCGCTGGTGAAGTCCACCTCCACCTGCTTCGAGCCTTCCACGACGTGGTAGTTGGTGACGATGTGTCCCTGCGCGTCGTAGACGAAGCCCGAGCCGAGCGCGCCCGCCTGCGCGCCGACCGTCTTGATGGCGACCACGCCGGCGCTCACGTTTTGGAAGAGCGCCGCGAACGCTTCCTGGTTTTGCGTCGAGTTCACGACCGAGGCCGAGGATTGCGCCGGGGGCTGGACGACCGGCGCAACCGGCGCGGTCGGCGCGGTCGGCGCGGCGGGTTGAACCAGCGAGCAGGCCAGCATTGCCAAAACCAGTACCGATAAAGCAATTGCTATTCGTTTCATTCTTTTCCTTTCATTTGACATCTTATGCCGACGTTAGAGTGTTTCTTCACTCCTTTTTGTACACGGATTTGACGGATTGCACGGACAAGCACGGATTTTTTAATGATTCCATCCGCGAGAATGCGTCAACTCCGCGTCATCCGCGTACTTAAGAAACAGTCTCCTGGAGAACGTCTCTTATGCGAGGCGGCGCGCGTTTACAGACAGGTTCTTAAAATTTGATCTTCGAGGCTTCTTCGATCAATTCGCGTTGTTTGTTGGAAAGATACTTTGGCACCTGAACCTTCAACTTCACGAACAAGTCGCCTTTCTGGCTGCGGTTTTTGAGGTGCGGCATCCCGCGCCCCGCGAGGCGGAAGACCTGGTCGGGCTGCGTCCCGGCGGGAATGGTCAACTTGACCTTGCCGGTCATCGTCTCCACTTCGGCCTGGCCGCCGAGCATGGCGGTGAACGCGTCCACGCTGGCGGTTGCGCGGAGGTTGTCGCCGTCAATTTCGAAGCGCGGGTCGTCCGCGATCTCGATGATGAGGTACACGTCCGCGCCGCTGGGACCCGCGCCGGCCGCGCGCACTTTGGAGCCGGTCCGCACGCCGGGGGGAATCTTCACCTGCACGCGGCGCGCCTCGGACTGCAACTGGCGAGTCGTCCCGTTGAAGGCCTCCTCGAGCGAGATGACGAGGGGCTGCTGATAGCCCGTCGCCTGGCGCGCCCGGCCCGGGGTCCGGGCAGACGCGCCGCCCATCCCGCCGAAGATCGAGCGGAAGAATTCGGAGAACGCGTCCCCGCCCGCGCCGCCGAACAGGTCGTTCAGGTCTTCCACGTTCACGCGCTGGCCGCCGCTCGTCCACTGTCCCCAGTCGAAGTTGCCCGGCGCGCCGCGTCCCTGCCAGTTGGAGTAGGCGCTGCCGAGCTGGTCGTAGCGGGCGCGCTTCTGCTCGTCGCTCAAGACCTGGTAGGCTTCGTTGACTTCCTTGAAGCGCTCCTCGGCGGCCTTGTCGCCGGGGTTGCGGTCGGGATGATATTTGAGCGCGAGTTTGCGATAGGCCTTGCGGATGTCGTCCGCGCCGGCTTTGCGCTCCACGCCGAGAATTTTGTAATAGTCTTTGTAGTCCATCGCCTGAATTGTAATCCTTCAATTTGGCGAGTCAAGCATACGGCGCTTTGACTAATACAACTCTAACATGGCGCGTTTTGCCAAATTGGGTTAAAGTTGCGACATGAAATCCATTTGCGTTTTTTGTGGATCGTCCGATTCGGTCCACGCGGACTATCTGGCGGGCGCGCGGACGATGGGCCGCGTCCTGGCCCGGCGCGGGATGCGACTCGTCTTCGGCGGCGGCAAGACGGGACTGATGGGCGCGGTCGCCGACGGCGCGCTGGAGGCGGGCGGCGAGGCGGTCGGCGTGATCATCCCTTCGATGCACACCAACCCGCTGGCGCACGCCGGTTTGACGCGCATGGACGTGACCGAAGACATGCACGCGCGCAAGGCTCGCATGAACGCCCTCTCCGACGGCTTCATCGCCCTGCCCGGCGGTTTCGGCACGTTCGACGAGTTGTTCGAGACCATCACCTGGGCGCAGACCGGCGCGCACCAAAAACCGATCGGCCTGCTCAACCTCCGCAATTATTATGCGCCCCTGCTCGCCGCCATTGACCACGCGGTGGAGGAGGGATTCATCTTCCGCGAACACCGCGATGCCCTGTGCTGCGAATCCGACCCCGAAAAACTGCTGGACGCGCTGGCGAATCACCGTCATCCACAGGAGGCGGTGAAGCGCTGGATGCGGGAGGCGGAGTAGCGACTCTTTAATTTGTCTTGGTTTGGTACACGGATGACGCGGACTTTAAAGATTTGCACGGAAAAATTTAAAAGATCCGTGAAAGTCCGCCGTTTCCGTGAAATCCGTGTACAAACAATAGAGGAAACATGATCGTCATTTCAGACATGATGGGAACGCTCAGTACCGGCTCGCCGGTGCTGGGACTGGTGGATTGGGTGAGACATCGCCAGAGCAAGTGGCAGGCAAAACTCTACATGGCTTCGATCGCGCCGTCTTATTTTCTGGCGAAACGCCGCTGGATTGACTGGCAGAAATGGGGACAGGGCTTGATGGTCAACAGCCTGTCCCTGGTGCGGAACGCCACCCCGGAGAAGATGCAGGAAATCGGCGAATGGGCCGTCGAACACGACCTGTGGGTCAAACGCCGCGAGGACGTGATCGCGCGCCTGGTCGAACATCGGCAAAACGGCGCGCAAGTCTACATCGCGAGCAGCGTGGTCGAGCCGATCATCGAGCCGTTCGCGCGGCGCGTCGGCGCGCAGACCATCGGCACGCCGGTCGAATATCGGAATGGACGCGTGCGGGTCGCGGGAGACCTGGCGGCGGCGGAACACAAAATCGAAAAAGTGCTGCAACGCCTGAACGCGGCGCGCGTGGACTTTGCCTACGGCGACACCGAGCAGGACATCCCCCTGCTCGAACACGCCGAACATCCTGTGGCGGTTTATCCCGACGAGAAGTTGAAGTCCACCGCGCTGGAACGCGGCTGGGAGATCATCGGGGATACGCCCAGTTATGGATGACAAAAGACCCGGACTTCATTTTTGGGTAATGGGTTCAAACAAATGATGTAGAGCGAGATGGTATCTCGCTCTACTGCTGTCATTAGTTACTCCGAGCCATTCCCCCCATTTTTGCGTTTACGGCAGGTAGCCAGCCAGCGCGCCCTGCGGGTTGATGATGGAGGCGAGTTCCGCGTAGGGGACGAGGACCGTCTGCGGGCCCGCGGCGTACGGCGCGACCTGGTATTCGTTGAACGTGATCAGCAGGCCGTCGGGGGTGATGTTCCAGACCTGGTAATTCTCGGCGGTAGGTTTCGCGCCGTCGGTGAATATATCCGTGAAGCCGATATCGCGCGTCTGGAGTTGGGCGGCGCAATAATCGGCGATGACTTGCAAGTAGGACGAGTCCGACGTGAAGAGGGAATCCAGGCTGATCTCCTCCCCCGTCTCCAGGTCGTAGTTGAGCGAGCGGGAGACGTGGTACGGGTGCGCCATCCCCTCGACATATCCCTCCGATTCGAACTTGATGCTGACGTATCCCGGCTGCGCGGAAAGCGACGTGTATTTCAAGGTATATCCGCTGGCCGCGCCGATGTCGGGCAGGGGCTGGAGGTCGGTCATGGTGGATTTGAACTCGTCTACGCCCTGCTGGACGATGGAGGCGGCCAGGGCGTTGAAGGCCGTCACGCGGGGATCGTCGCTGCCGGTCAGCGTGGGGATTTGCGCGGCGACGGTGTAGTCGGCGGGGTCCTGTCCCGTCTCGTTTTTGTCGGTGGGATTCAGCGTCAGGTTCAGGTAGAACGGGACGGAGGTCGCGGCGGGCGGCGGGAGGGTCGCGTCCGTCGGCAGGGAAGGCGGAGTCGGCGCGGGGGAACAGGCAAAGACAAACAGGGCGGCGATCAGTATCGTCCAATAAACTTTCCAGGCGGGTTTCATCGAAGAATCTCCTTTAGTATTTCAATGGTCTCCTCTTTGCCGCCGATGCCGTTTTCCCCGGCCGGGCCGACGCAGGAGGGACAGCCGTCTTCGCAGGGACATTCGCTTACGAGTTCGAGCGCGCGGGCGAGAAGTTCGTCGTGGATCTCGAACAGTCTCTGGCTGAAGCCGATCCCTGCCGGCGTTTGATCGTACAAGACAATGGACGGCTGGCCGTCGAAGATCGTTCCAACCGCGTCGACGTGCAGGCCGAGGTCGCCGGGATCGCACATCAGGAAGAGCGGCGCGAGTTGACCGAGCAGGTAGCCGAGTCCCGCCAGCCCACTTCGCATACGGACGTTCTGCTCGGCTTTGCGATGACAAGAGGCGCAGAGCGTCACGAGGTTGTCCAGGCGATGGGCTTGCTGGAGCGCGGCGGCGCGGTCCTCGCGGCTATGAGACTTCCGCACGAAGTTTCGGAACGGGACCTTGTGATGGACGTCGTGCTGGCGTCCGTTTTCGGGCTGGCCGCACACCTGGCAGCGGAATCCGTCCCGGGCGCGGACGCGGTCGCGGATTCTCGTCCATTCGGGGCCGTAGTCGTTCGGGACGCTGGACCAGTTGCCGGTCTCGCGCAGACGCGCTGCCGTCTCCTCGGCGAGGGAGAGCCAGTAGCCGGTCGTCTGCAAATCGGAAGCAGGCAGGTCGAGCGGCTCCTCGCCGAGGTTTTCGCCGCCGAGCCAACTGCGTTTGCGGAAGCCGGTCACTTGCGTTGTGACCTGCAACTCTCCCCAGAATTTTGCGACGGGAGATTGGGAATTGGAGATTGGAAATTGGTCGGCGGTGGAGAGAATTTGAATGGCGGTTTCGCGCAGGGGCTCGGTGTAGTAATCCAACCCGACCGGGATCAGCGAGGCGACGTTGCGGGTCAGGTCGAGTTCCTGCACAAAGTATTGCTGTCCCTCGTGCAGGTAGACGGCGCGCGGATGCGTCATCCAGACCGCGCTGGCGAGGTCCACTTCGCCGATGACGCGCGCGCCGTCCTCGTCTTCGGTGTGGAGGACGACCCTCGCGGGCGAGGCCGAACGGAGCGAGACGTTCGCGGCGGGATATGCGTCCGCCATCCAGAAGACTTTGTCTGCCGAGGCGTGCGCTTCGTTATTGGCGACCAGCACGTCGAGATATTCGTGGACGGTCTCTGCCGGAAGTTTGCCGAAGCCCTCGCCCGCTTTGAACGGCAACTCGAACAGCGCGCAGCGCAGATGCTCCAGCAGGATCAGGAGATGGTCGGGGTTGACCAGCGCCTGCTCGGGCGATTGCCCGAAAAAATATTCGGGATGGTGGGCGAGGAACTGGTCGAGCGGATTGGGCGACGCGACCAGCGCCGCCGCGGCCGCGTCGTCCCCGCGTCCCGCGCGACCCGCCTGCTGCCACGTGGACGAGACGCTTCCCGCGTAGCCGACGAGGATGGCCGCGCCGAGTCCGCCGATGTCGATCCCCAGCTCGAGGGCGTTCGTCGCCACCACGAGGCGGACGCTTCCGTCGCGGAGTCCCTTTTCGATTTCGCGGCGCTGACCTGGTAAATATCCGCTTCGGTATCCTCGGATGAAAGAAGAAAGAGGAAAGAAATTGCCGCCGGTCTTCTTTCTTCTTTCGTCTTTCAGGTCATCGTGCAATCTTGTCAACAGAATCTCCACACTCCTCCTCGAACGCGCAAACATGACTCCCTGCACGTCGTTGGCGAGCAGGTCCCGCGCGAGGCGGAGCGATTCGTCGAAGGCGGATTTCCGCAGGCCGATGGACTCGTCCACGATGGGAGGGTTGTAGATGAGAAAATGACGCTCGCCGCGCGAAGAGCCGTCGCGGTCAATCAACGTGACGGGTTCCTCGATGAGATTCTCCGCCAGTTCTTTCGGGTTGCCGATGGTGGCGGAGGCGAGGATGAACTGCGGACGCGCGCCGTGGAACGCGGCAACGCGTTTCAGGCGGCGGATCACGTTGGCGACGTGCGAGCCGAAGACGCCGCGGTAGGTGTGCAGCTCGTCAACGACGACGAATTTTAGATTACGAAAGAATTCCTCCCAGTTGGCGTGGTGCGGGAGGATTCCCGTGTGGAGCATGTCGGGATTCGTCAGCAGGATGTTGGCGGTCTTGCGGATCTGGGCGCGGCGGGATTGAGGCGTGTCGCCGTCGTAAATTGCCGCCTGAATATTGGCGGGTTGGAAAGTTTGAAGGTTGGAAAGTTGATCCTGGGTTAAGGCTTTGGTCGGGAAGAGATAAAGCGCGCGGGCCTGCGGGTTTTCGAGGAGGGCGGCAATGACGGGGAGGTTGTAGGCGAGGGTCTTGCCGGAGGCCGTGCCGGTGGCGAGGACGACGTTCCCGCCGCGCCGCGCGGCTTCGAACGCGGCGGACTGGTGCGAATAGAGGGCGTGTATCCCGCGCCGGGTCAGCGCGGCCGGCAAAAGGTCGGGGAGAGGCGGGAGCGGGACGAGGTCCGCGGGACGCGGGGGGAGAGTCCGCCAGGCGGCGAAGTTGGGGGCGGTGTCGGGGTCGGTTTTCCAGCGGGAGAGCAGGGAGACGAGAGTCAAGTCAGGCGTCCGAAAGTTGCAGGCGGCGGAAGGCCCACGCGCCCGCGCCCAGCAGCAGCCAAAAGGTGACGGCGCGATAGACCAGCGTGACGACCACCGCGGCTTCGTAGGAGACGCGCAGGCTGGAGAGGGCGAGCGGCATGACGCCTTCCACGATGCCGATGCCGTTGGGGGTGGGGGAGACGACGAGGAAGAGGTAGCCGATGGCCCAGCCCGCGATGATCGTCCCGGCGGAGAACGGCACGTCGAACGAGAGGAACGCGCAGAGCAGGATGCCGATGAGCAGGGCTTTGTTGAGGAGCGCGTGGAGCAGGGGACGGATCAGCCGCTGGACCGAATGCTCGGGCAGGCTCGACAGTCCCTCGGCCACTTCAGAGGCGAAGGCGTGGGCGCGGTCTTCGCTGAGGTAGTCGCGGTGGATGAAGGGGCGGACGACGCAGTTGACAAGGCGGGCGACGCGCGCCAGGGCGCGGCCGAGCGCGTCTGACGAGCGATAACCGAGGTAGATGAAAAAGCCGAAAATACAGGCGAGGACCAGCAGCGTCAGCGAGGCGGAGATCTCCCCGACGTTCAGGTTGTTGCGGCGCAGGAGGACGATCCAGCCGAGGGCGAGGACGGCCAGGAAGGCGGCCTGGTCCACCAGCAGGAAGAGCGCGCCGGCCAGAGTGGCTTTGCCGGTCGGATAGCCGCGCCGCCTGGCCTCGTTGACGAAGAAGGCGATCCCGCTCACGCCCGCGGTGGGGGCGATGATGTTCACAAAGTAGGAGGCGACCGCCGCGAGGGTCAGACGGCCGCGCTCCTCGTTGATCCCCAGGAGGCGGTAAATGGACCGATAGGTCAGTCCGAGGTTCGCCATCCACGCGACCTCCAACCCCAGGGCCAGAAACACCCAGCGCAGGTGCGCTTTTTGCAGAGTGGCGAGGGTTTTTTCCAGTTCCCCGAAGCTGAGGGCAATCAGCGCCACGCCGAGGAAGAGGACGACTACGACCATGAATTTTTTCATCGGGGGAAATTGTAAAGGATGAAGGATGAAAGATGAAGAGGAGGCCGGCTGGAATATCGCCGGCCCGGAGCAAAATAAAAAGCCGGACTCTTGCGGAAGCCCGGCCTCGAATGGATGAGACGATCAGTCCCTGCGCCGCCCGCCCATGCCGCCGACGAGCATGACGTAGTAGAGAAGTTGCGAGAGGGCCGAGACCAGCCCCGCGACGTAGGTCAGGGCGGCGGCGTTCAACACGTTGTTGACGCCGCGGATCTCGTCGTCGCCCTGGATGATCCCGCTTTGGACGAGGATGCGTTTCGCGCGCGCGGACGCGTTGAATTCCACGGGCAGGGTGGCGAGGGCGAAGACCGCGCCCGCCGAGAAGACGATGACTCCGATCCACGCCACGCTGATTCCCCAGCCGGCCCCCGTCCACGAGTAGAGGAGGATGCCGATCAGGATAAGAATCCAGCCGAAGTTCGAGCCGATGTTGACGGCGGGGACGAGGGCCGAGCGCAGACGCATGGGGAGGTAGCCTTCGCTGTCCTGCATGGCGTGACCCAGTTCGTGCGCGGCGACCGCGATGGAGGCCACCGAGGGGGTGTTGGCCACACCGGGCGAGAGATTGAGCGTTTTGGTGCGCGGGTCGTAGTTGTCGGTGAGATTACCGCCGATGCCCGCGATGCGGACGTCGCGCAGGCCTTCGCCGCCCTCGTTGATATAGTAGGGCGCGTTCTGGATCAGCCGCTGCGCGGCCTGCGCGCCGGTCAGCCCGCTTTGAGAGCGCACCCGGCTCCATTTGTTGTAGGCCGACTTCACGTACCACGAAGTCAACGCCATCAACAGGAAGGCGGGAGCCATAAAACAAAGATAGGTGGGATCAAGAAAGAACATGGCGAACCTTTCTTACGGAATAGGCGTAACCGTGGGCATGGAGGTGGGAAGAGGCGATCCCGCCAGCATTGCCAACAGGGTCTGGATGGCCGCGTCCAGCTGCGGGTCGCGGTCGTTGTTGTAATCGTCCTCGGTCATCGAAACGTACACTTCAGGCGTCAACCCGGTTTTGTCAATGGCGCGTCCGTCGGGCGTCAGCCATTTCGCGATGGTGACGCGCACCGCGCCCTGGTTGTTGGACAGTTCATCCCAAATTTGCACCGAACCCTTGCCGTAGGAGACGACGCCGACGAGTTTGGCGCGTCCGTAATCCTGAAGCGCGCCCGCCACGATCTCGGAGGCCGAGGCGGAGCCTTCGTTGATCAGCACGACCATCGGGATGTTCTCCGCGAGCCCGTCGCCGAGCGCTTCGTCCGAATCTTTTTGTCCCGAACCGTATTGCTCGTAAAGCACGACTTTCCCCTTTGGGATGAACTCGGACGCGACTTCCACCGCAGTGTCCTTGTAGCCGCCGCCGTTGTTGCGCAGGTCGAGGATCAGGCCTTTGGGATTCTCGGCCATTAATTTGGCGAGCGTATCCTTGAGTTCCTGGGAGGTCTTTTCGCCGAAAGTGGAGATTTCAACATAGGCGATGCCGTCGTCGAGCATTTTGCCCTCGGCGCTGTGGACGATGATCTTGGCGCGCGTGATCTTGACGTCGAGCGGAGCCTCGTCCCCGCGGCGGATCGTCAATGTGACGACGGAACCGGCCGGTCCCAGCACTCTCTGGCGGGCGAGCTCGGGGTTGACGCCGGTCATGTCCTGCCCGTCAATGGCGATGATGATGTCGCCGTTGCGCAGCCCCGCGGCTTCGGCGGGCGAACCCGAGATCGGGCTGATGACCGTCAGGTAGTCGCCGGAGATGTCCACGTAAGCGCCGATGCCCTCGTATTCGCCGGCGAGATCCTCGTTGGCCTGCTTGAATTCTTCGGGACTCATGTAGGAGGTATGTTTGTCGCCGAGCGAGTCCAACATGCCCTGGATGGCGCCGCGCATGAGCGCCACGTCGTCCACAGGCTGGTCTACATACTGTTCATGCACCAGCGTCCACGTTTCCCAGAACGGCTGGAAGAGAGTCTGAAGTTCGGTGGGAGTATTGCCCTGGTTGGAGGGAACGCTGCCGGGCGGCGCGGAAATGGCCGGACCATTTTTGCCGATGGGCAGAAAATGCCCGGTGATGAAGCCGCCGGAAAACGCGCCCGCCAGCAGGACCATGCCAATAAAGAGGCCGAGAATGACTTTAACGGTTTTGTTCATAAAATGCTCCTCGCTGCCAAAGTGTTCAAAAATCGAGATTATCACGCCCGCATTAAGGCGGGATGAAATAATTGTCTGGAAATTGTAAGAAGATTGCAGGAACTAGAAAAATCTCACTTTTTTAAATCGTCCACCCGCCTGTGTAATTCGTCCAATTCTCTGTTCTGTTTCTCGAACGGCTTGCCGATGGCGTTCTGCGCGCCTTTCAGAAAATCGCGGGTCGCGTTGTCGCCGCGCGCCCACGAACGCGCCCACAGGAACATCAGCCCGTTGGCGAGGACGACGATCCCGATGACCAGCGCCGCCACGAGGATACCGTCTGTGTTCATGGTTTACTCTCGTTCAACAGCGCGGGCAGGACGCGCCAATCGGTGAAGGACGCGTCGGCGTCGGGCTGGGGGGCATCCTGTCCGTAGAGGATCCCGTACATGCCGAACTCGCGGGCGGCGCGGGTGGTGCGCGGCAGGTCGTCTATCATCGCGCAGCGCGCGGGATCGGTCTCGCCCGCGGATTCCATCGCGATCCGAAACGACTCGGGCATGGGCTTGCAGTACGGCGCGACCGCGTTGACGTCTACGATACCGTCGAAGAGGCCGTCCAGTTCGAGCGCGGCGAGGACGCGTCGGGCGTGGGAGGCGTCGGCGTTGGTGAAGATCCACTTTCGGGCGGGGATCGAAGCGATGACGGGGCGGAGAGTCGGATCGGGAGTCAGGTAGTCCCGCAGCGGGAGGTCATGCACAAAGGCCAGGAAATCGTCCACATTGATCTGGTGATTGGCTTGCAGTCCGCGCAAAGTCGTGCCGTATTCGCGGAAATATTTTTCGCGGACGGTCGGGATCTCCGCGGGGTCGAAGCCCATGCGGTCGCGCATGTAAATGTTCATGCGCTCTTTGATGGCGAGCCACAAACCCGTCGAGGCGGGATAGAGCGTGTCGTCGAGGTCGAAGAAAACGGCGGCAAATTTCATGGGGCGATTATAATTCACCCATGCCCATTCATTTGCTCGCGCCCGAAGTTGCCTCGCAGATCGCGGCGGGCGAGGTGATCGAACGCCCCGCCTCGGTGGTGAAGGAACTCGTCGAAAATTCGCTGGACGCCTCCGCCCGCGCCGTGACCGTGACCGTGCAGGAGGCGGGACGACGCCTCATCGAGATCGCGGACGACGGGACGGGGATTCCCGCCTCGGAACTGGAACTGGCGACGGCGCGTCACGCGACCTCGAAGCTGCTCCAGGCCGCCGAACTTTTTTCCATCTCGACTTTGGGATTCCGCGGGGAGGCGCTCGCTTCCATCGGCTCGGTCTCGCGGCTGACGATCGTCTCGCGCGCCGCGGGCGCGGACGCGGGCGCGCGCCTGAAAGTGGAAGGCGGGATCAACGGCAGACTCGAACAGGTCGGCGCGCCGATCGGCACGCTGGTGCGCGTCGAGGATCTGTTCTACAACGTCCCCGCGCGTTTGAAATTCCTGAAAGCCGACGTGACCGAACGCCGCGCCATAGACGGCTTGTTGACGCGTTACGCGCTGGCGTATCCGCGCGTCCGCTTCAAGTTGACCGAGGACAAAAACGTCACGCTGCAAACTTCGGGCGATGGCGACCGACGCGCGATCCTCGCGGCGTTGTACGGCGTCGAGGTCGCGAAGCAGATGATCGAAGTCGGCGCGGAGGAAGAGGGACTCAGGCTGACGGGTTTCATCAGTCCCGTCGCGCTGACGCGTTCCAACCGCAAGGACATCACCTTCTTCGTCAACGGCCGCTGGGTGTCGGATACGCCGCTGACGACCGCGCTCATCCAGGCATATCACACCCTGCTGATGGTGGGACGTTATCCGATGGCGGCGCTCTTCCTCGAGATCAAGCCCGACGACGTGGACGTGAACGTGCATCCCGCCAAAGCCGAGGTGAGGTTCAAGAATCAGGACCGCGTGTTCAGTTTCGTCCAGCGCTCCGCGCGGCGGACCCTGCTGGCGTACGCGCCCGTCCCGTCGGTCGCGCCCGTTTTGTGGGGAGGCGCGTCGCGTCCCGCGGAGACGCGGCAGGTTGGACTGGATTGGACGATGGCGAAAGACAGCGATCAGTTACCAGTGGGCAACGATCAGCCGCCTGACGCCTCGCGCCTGACCCCTGACACTCGCTCGCCATCAACGTTCAACCTGCCGCTTTTGCGTCTCATCGGTCAGATCGGACAGACCTACATCGTCGCCGAGGGACCCGACGGGTTGTATCTGATTGACCAGCACGCCGCGCACGAACGCGTCCTGTTCGAGAAGTTGATGGCGCAGCACGACCAGAAAAAAATTCCGTCGCAATCCCTTCTTTCTCCCGCTGTCGTTCAACTGCCTCCGCAATCCGCCCAATTGATCGCCGCCCAATTGCCGATCTTAAACCGCTTCGGATTCGAGGTGGAGGAATTCGGCGGCAACTCGTTCCAAGTGCGCGCCATCCCGACGTTGTTCGCGGGCGCGGACCCCGAGTCCGCGCTGCGGGCGGTGGTGGAGGATTTCGAGGAGGACGAATCCCCCCTCCAGTCCGAGGTGGAGGCGAAACTGGCGGGACGCGTCTGCAAACGTCTCGCGGTCAAGGCTGGGCAGACGCTCTCTCCCGACGAACAGCGCGCCCTGCTCAACGACCTCGAGGCCTGTGAGTCGCCGCGCACCTGTCCGCATGGCAGGCCGACGATGATTCACTTGTCAGTGGATATGCTGGAGAGACAGTTTGGAAGAAGAGGCGCGCGGTAATCAAAAACGCCCCCGTCAGACGACGGGGGCGGCGCTTTCAGGATTCGGTTTGCGGAGCGGAGGAGGCGCGGCGCGGGTCTTCCTCCACCATGCGGATGCCGTTCCGCACCTGCGAGGCAATCTTCTCCAGTTCGTCCTGTAGATGCGAGAGCGCGTCCACCACGTAGTCGTCGGCGTCGCGGCGGGTGGCGTCAGCGTCCAGGCGCGCCTGCGCGACGATCTGTTCGGCGCGGCGCTGCGCCTCCTGCACGATCAGGTCGCGCTGGACGAGATCGTCCGCTTTCTGGCGGGCGATGTCCACCGTGCGGTTGGCTTCCTCCTGCGCCTGCGCCAGGAAGCGCTCCTTTTGCGCGATGATCTGCTGCGCCTTTTTGACTTCTTCGGGAATCGCGATGCGCATCTGGTCTATGATGTCCAGCATCTTGTCCTCGTCCACCATCACGTTGCGCGTGAGCGGGACGGCGCGTGATTCGTTGAAGAGTTCTTCGAGGCGGTCAATGAGGTGAAGGATGTCCATAAAGGCCTCCGTGGAACAGATAACGTTATTCTATCGCATTTTGTTGAGGGACAAATTGACAATTTGTCCTACTCAATCGCGTAACGCATTCGGCGGCGGCTGGTGATTCCCGTCGCTGATCTTGCGGCGGAGCGCGTCCGCGACGAACGGCGGGACCATGGAGGTCACGTCCCCGCCCAGCATGGCGATCTCCTTGACGGTGCTCGATGAGAGGAAGGTGTGCTGCTCGGCGGTGATGAGGGCGGTGGTCTCGATGTCGGGCGTGAGACGCTGGTTCGCCAGCGCCATGCGGAATTCGAACTCGAAGTCCGAGAAGACGCGCAGTCCGCGCACGATGACCTGCGCGCCGATCTTGCGGGCAAATTCCACGGTCAGGCCAGAGTAGCCCGTCACGCTAACTTTGGGATTATCGGCGAAAGCCTGTCGGACAAGGTCTATCCGCTCTTCGGGCGAGAACAGTAAATTTTTGAGCGGCTTGTCGTAGACGGCCATCGCCACTTCGTCGAAGAGACGCGCCGCGCGGCGGGCAATGTCCATGTGACCGTAGTGGATGGGGTCGAATGTTCCAGGAAAAATAGCCTTTACCAATTTGTTCTCCATTTGATGGTAGGGGCAGACCTATGTGTCTGCCCTGGGCGGACCTATGTGTCTGCCCTGGGCAGACCTATGTGTCTGCCCTGAGCGGACACGCAGGGCGGACA
>DKTP01000178.1 GCA_002473085.1 Anaerolineales bacterium UBA7227 | reverse complement strand
CGCAACATCGCCATCATCGCCCACGTGGACCACGGCAAGACCACCCTCGTGGACGGACTCCTGCGTCAATCGCACACCTTCCGCGATAACCAGCAGGTCGCCGAGCGCGTCATGGATTCCAACGACCTCGAACGCGAACGCGGCATCACCATCCTCGCCAAAAATACCGCCATCACCATCCCCGACCCGCAGACGGGCGGACAGGTCAAGATTAACATTGTGGACACGCCCGGTCACGCCGATTTTGGCGGCGAAGTCGAGCGCGTCATGAACATGGTGGACGGCGTCCTCCTCCTCGTCGACGCGGCCGAAGGCCCCATGCCGCAGACCCGCTTCGTCCTCAAGAAGGCCCTCGAGATGGGACACAAAGCCGTCGTGGTCATCAACAAAGTGGATCGCAAAGACGCCGAGCCCGCCCGCGTCCTCAACGACACGTTCGACCTCTTCATCGAACTGGGCGCGACCGAGCAGCAAGCCGACTTCCCCATCGTCTACGCCGTCGCCACCACGCAGCGCGCGGGACTGACGCCGGATCTCGGCCCCGACCTGAGTCCGCTCTTCGACGTGATCCTGCGCCACATCCCCGCGCCCAAAGTGGACCTCGACGCGCCGCTCCAACTGCTCGTCACCGCGCTGGGCTATGACGACTATCGCGGCGTCACCGCGGTCGGGCGCGTCCACGCGGGACGCATCCACGCGGGACAAAAGCTGGCGCGCATCCAGGCGGACGGTTCCATCCTGCCCGAAGCGGCGCGCTACCTCTACACGTTCCAGGGCTTGAAAAAAGTGGAAGTGGACGAAGTCAGCGCGGGCGATATCGTCTCGCTCGCGGGCCTGGAAGGCATCGCCATCGGCGAAACTTTGGCCGACCCGCTGGAACCCGTCGCGCTTCCCACCATCAAAGTCGAAGAGCCGACCGTCCGCATGACGTTTGGCGTCAACACCTCGCCGTTCGCGGGACGCGAGGGCAAGTGGGGCACGTCGCGGAAATTAAGGGAGCGTCTCTTTGACGAACTCCGCACGAACGTCGCCTTGCGCGTCGACAAGACCGACTCGGCTGAAAATTTCCTCGTCAGCGGGCGCGGCGAACTGCATTTGGGAATCCTGATCGAAACCATGCGCCGCGAGGGGTACGAGTTCCAGGTCTCGCGGCCGGAGGTCATCTACCACAAGGCGGAGGACGGCGTCACCCTCGAGCCGTACGAGGAAGTCCACGTGGAGACCAGCAGCGACACGGTCGGCGTGGTCGTGGAGATGCTCGGGAGTCGGCGCGGCAAAATGATGGAGATGCACGACACGGGTCAGGGAACGACGCGTATGGTCTTCGTCGCCCCGACGCGCGGCCTGCTGGGATTCCGCTATCAGTTCCTCACCTCCACGCGCGGGATGGGCGTGATGCACACCATCTTCCGCGGCTACGACGAAATGGCCGGGCCGATGAACACGCGCAACACCGGTTCCATCGTCGCGATGGAGGCCGGGACGACCACCGCCTACGCGTTGGAAAACGCCGAGCAGCGCGGTACGCTCTTCGTCGGCCCGGGCGTGGACGTGTACGAGGGCATGGTCGTCGGCGAGAGTTCGCGCGGCGCCGACCTGCCGATCAACGTCTGCAAGAAGAAGCATCTCACCAACACGCGTTCCTCGCGCGGCGATATGGAGATCCGACTCACGCCCCCGCGTTCGATGTCGCTGGACGAGGCGGTGGAATACCTCGCGGACGACGAACTGCTCGAGGTCACGCCCGAAAATTTCCGCATCCGCAAGCGCATCCTCGATACCGAGTCCCGCGGCAAGCAGACGAAGAAGGCGAAAGAATTGCTGGAAGAATGAATCAAAAAAGCCAGGTTTCTCGAAGAAACCTGGCTTTTATTTTTATCCCGAGCAGGAGAACGAGACCGGGTTTCCCAGCGCCTCGCCCGCCGCGTTGAACGCGGAGACGCGGTATGAGTAGGTCGCTGCGGCGCTCCCGGCGAACGTCTCTTTATAAGTAGCGGTGTTGGCGGGCAGTTCCTCGACCATTATCCCGTCGCGGTAGACCCGGAAGCCGGTCTCGTTTTTGGAGCGGTCCGTCCAGGTCAGCGTCACGGTGATGTCGGTGTTGACGCCGTTGAAACTGCACGAATACTGATAGTACAAGCCCGAAGGCGCCTGGAGTTCGCCCGCCGCGGCCGAGGTCGGGGCGGCGGGAGTCGTCGCTGGCAGCAGGTTCACGTTCCCGAAGGCGTTCGACATCTCGGCCGGCACCCAGCACGGCGCGGATTTTCCGATCTCCGTCACGATCCAATATTTGTTATCGGCGGAACGCGCGATCATCTGGTAGGTCGTCCCAGGCACGAGCTGGATGACGATGGTGTAGCTTGTGCCGGGTCCCTCGCGGCAGTTGGTGTTCGAGTCCACCGTCAGGACGGTGGCGGTCGGCGTGCCGGTCGCCGCGGTCGGCGTGAAAGTCGGCTGCGGCGTCGGGACGTTTTCGAGCGTGGGCGTGGCGAGCGGGACGAGATTCTCCTCGGTGGGACTTTCCGCTGTGGGCGAGGCCAGCAGCGTTTGCGGGGCCGCCGCGGTCAGCGTCTCTGCCACCATGGTGGCGGCCTGGTCATTGACTGAAATCGGTTCCTGCGGCTTGGGGAGATTGCAGGCTGAGAGCAGTAGCGCCATCAGGCTCAGCCGGACGATAAGTTTTTTCATGGCAGAAGCATCCTTTTCGTAGTGATTTAGAGCGTTCCGCTAATGTGATAAATTTGGGTTATTTGATGTTCAACGATTCGATCAATTCATCCAGACTCGTCAACGCGGGTTGGAAACTGTTGGGCGCGGCGGAGTTGAGCAGAGACGTCGCTTCATCGTAGTAGGCCGCGATGGCGTCGGGATCGTCGTAGCCGGGGAAGGGGAGGCCGCCTGCAGGCGGGACGGTTTCGGGTTTTTCGTTAATCGCCAGCAAGGGATGGGAGATGGGCAGGATGGCGAGGATGAAATATTTCCCGTCGTTCGTCAATCCCTGAAATTGGTAGAACAAGTCGCGGTTGTTGACGGTGGCGTAATATTGACCATACTCGACCAGGGAGCGGACGCCCGCTCCGTTCGCGAAGCGGACGACCTGAATCTGCGCGGCGA
Organism: Anaerolineales bacterium UBA7227; assembly: GCA_002473085.1. GTDB lineage: Bacteria > Chloroflexota > Anaerolineae > Anaerolineales > Villigracilaceae > Denitrolinea > Denitrolinea symbiosum. The sequence continues at coordinate 8,160 of DKTP01000178.1, read as the reverse complement.
ACATCTGTCCCGCGTTGAACGTGACGATGCGCGGCAGGTTGTCTTTGTTCGCGGCCGTCGTCCCGTTGATGATGGCCTGCAACGCGGCGACGCTTTGGGCCGCGGCGTCGTTCATGGCCGCGTATGCCGGCGCGGGGTAGACTAGGATCTGCGCGTCGAAGAAGGTGTCGTATAACGCGTACCCGTCCAGTTCGAATTTGACGTGTTGGGGGATCTCCGACCCGCTCATCTCGTCCATGACCGCGGGGACGTTTCCCGCCAGCGCGCTGAAGGCCGCGTCAGTGGGCAGGGTGAAACTGATATTTTCAAACGAGACTGCCGTCCCGTTGACCGTCGGCGCGGACGTGGCGGTCGGCGCGGCTGCGGTCATGGCCTGCATCGTCCCGGCTACGAGCGTTTCCACGCTGGGCGCGGACGTGGCGGGCGCGGGCGGCTGCGCCGTCGCGCAGGCCAGCGTCATCGCCAGAAGCAATCCCACGATCAGAAATTTCTTTTTCATGCATCCTCGTTTTCGCGGCGGCGTTCTATTTCACGCGTACCGTTTTGCCGCCTGTCATTTTCTGCAAATCTACAGTCTTTAACTCGAAGATCGCATTGGGAGTTCCCGCCGCAGCCCAGACGGTTTCGTATTGCAGAAAATCTTCGTCGAGGTAGGTTTCGATTTTTTCGGGATGGCCGATGGGCGGCACGCCGCCGATCGCGAACCCGGTGACGGCGCGCGCGAAGTCCGCGTCGGCCTTGCCGATGGCTTCGCCCGCGTATTCGGCGATGCGCTTCTCGTCCACGCGGTTCGCGCCGCTGGTGAGAACCAGGATCGGCTTGCCCGATCCCTTGCCGCGGAAGATCAGCGACTTGACGATCTGCCCCAGTTCGCAGCCGGCGCGGTCGGCGGCCTCCTGCGCGGTGCGCGTCGACTCGGCGCGCTCGAGGACGACGTAATCGTAGCCGAGTTCCCTCAGCAGGTCTTGGATTTTTTGAGCGGAAGCGGAAAGTTGAGTCATGCGCCCAAGTTTAGCACAGGTTTGTTATACTTGCCGCATGACCGATCCCCAGCGAATCATCTATCAGACCGAAGCCGACCGCTACGAGGCCCTCATCGCGCGCGAGGACTATCAGGGCAACATCCTGCGGACGCTCGAACGGATCGTCCCCGACCTCGACGGGCGCGTCGTCCTGGACCTCGGCGCGGGGACGGGACGCCTGGCGCGGCTGCTCGTCCCGCGCGCGAAATTCGTCCGCGCCTTCGACGAATCCGCCGAGATGCTGCGCGTCTGCCGCGCCAAACTCTCCGCGACGGGACGCGTCAACTGGACTGTGGACGCGGCCGACCACCGCCGCCTGCCCGTGGACGACGCCTCCGCCGACCTCGTCGTCTCGGGCTGGAGCGTCAGTTACCTCGCCGTGTGGGGAGACGAACAGTGGCGCGCGAACCTGTCCGAGTGGCTGGGGGAGATGAAACGCGTCTTACGACGCGGCCGGCCTGTGGTCCTGTTTGAATCGCTCGGCACGGGACACGAGTCGCCCTTCCGCCTCCCGCATCTCGCGAACTTCTATCCTTGGCTGGACGAAGTCGGATTCCAGTTCGAGTGGATCCGCACCGATTACAAGTTCGAGTCGTTCGACGAGGCGGAAAGTCTCGCGCGCTTTTTCTTCGGCGACGAGATGGGCGACCAGGTCCGAAAAAATAACTGGGTCGTCCTGCCCGAATGTACGGGCGTGTGGCGGTTGACGTTGTGACGCTCCCTCTCGATCGGCGCGAGGCGGGGAGAAGTTGACCAAAATGATTGACACTTTCCGCATATTGGTAGTATAAATTTGGACAGACAAATAGCCCTCGTTAGGCGAGGCGTCTGCGTGGCACATAAGCCATTGTCCCGAAACGTCGAGAGACGCCAAGGGGTAGACCAGGCAAAGTCGGCTTAAGGCTTTGCCCGAAGTGGCTGGGAGGCAGGATTTCCCTACGACGCGCAGTGCTGAAGCTCAACCAGTGAGGAGCCGCGCTTCCCTGCGCGGAGGAACGACGCGTGACGCCTCCTGGTTGGACCGGGAGGCGTTTTGTTCAGCCATGGATGGACAAAATTGCATGGCGGAAAGAAGGTGATGTTTCATGGACGCTGACAGCGATAACCCGGATAGACAGATTCTCCGAAACACAGTTTTCGCGGGAGCGTCTGTGAGCGCGCCTCCTCGAACTTCGATTCAAGGCGGGACTTTGTAATTGCGCCTCGACCTCCCAGCGGACTGTTCCTTCGGACTCGTTCCAGAATAGTTCTCGACAGGAGGCCGGCATGGCTTTACCAAACGATATTCTCGAAAAAACCGTCAACGACCTGACGGAGATGATCAAGTCGCACAATTTCAACGGCTTGCAGGGGCAGATCAAAAACTGGTCCGCAACCGACATCGCGGATCTAATGGAGCCGTTATCGGCGGAAAAGCAGGCGGTGCTTTTCCGCCTGCTGCCGCGCGAACTGGCCGCCAAAGTTTTTTCGTACCTGCCCGGCGAGCGCCAGGAGGAACTGCTCAAAGCGATGGCGACGGGGGAAGTAGCCAGCCTGTTCAATGCCATGTCGCCGGACGACCGCACCTCCATTTTGGAGGAGATGCCGGCCAACGTCATTCAGCATTTGCTCAATTTGTTGTCGCCGGAGGAGCGCGCTGTCGCCTCCACCCTGCTCGGCTACAAGGAAGACAGCGTGGGGCGCATGATGACGCCCGACTTCGTCCGCCTCCGCCAGCAATGGACGGTGGAGCGCGCCCTCGACCACATCCGCCGCTACGGCCGGGACAGCGAGACCATGAGCATGACCTACGTGATCGACGAGGAGAACCGCCTGGTGGACGACCTCCGCATCCGCCAGATCCTGCTCGCGGCGCCCGAAACCCTCATCTCCGATCTAATGGACAGGCGTTTCGTCTCCTTGAAGGCCACCGATAACCGCGAGGCGGCGGTGGAGCTCTTCAAAGACACAGACTTGATCGCCCTGCCGGTGACCGATACGCAGGGCATCCTGATCGGAATCGTCACCGTGGACGACATCCTCGACGTGGTCGAAGAGGAAGCCACCGAGGATATTCAGAAGATCGGCGGCTCCGAAGCGCTGGACGAGCCATACATGAAGATCACCCTGCCGCGCATGGTCCGAAAACGCGCCACCTGGCTCATTATCCTCTTCTTAAGCGAAATGTTGACGGCGACCGCCATGGGCAAATACGAAAACGAAATCGCCAAGGCGGTGGTGCTGTCCATTTTTGTCCCCCTGGTGATCTCCAGCGGCGGGAACTCCGGCTCGCAAGCCTCCACCCTCATCATCCGGGCTATGGCTTTGGGAGAAGTCCATTTACGCGATTGGTGGCGGGTGATGCGGCGCGAGATCCTTTCGGGCTTGTCGCTCGGCGCGATCCTGGGAGCGATCGGCTTCATCCGCATTTCTGCCTGGGCAACGCTGTTCGGCGCTTACGGGGAACATTGGCTGATGCTGGCCCTGACGGTCGGCGTCGCGCTGGTGGGGATCGTGCTGTGGGGGACGCTGGCGGGTTCGATGCTCCCCATCCTGCTCCGCCGCGTCGGACTCGACCCCGCGACCTCGTCCGCGCCGTTCGTCGCCACGCTGGTGGACGTCTCCGGGCTGGTCATTTACTTCTCGGTGGCCTCGGTGATCCTGCGCGGCACATTGCTTTAACCGCGAGCCTTCGCGGTCAGCGCGGTTTAAATCCATTCCTTGCCGTCAGCGCGCATCCCATCGCGACCAGCGCCGCGCTGGCGCTCACGAAGATCCACTTGCCCATTCGGAAGACCGTCAACATCCACGCCAGCGGGACGGATCGTTCGGGCCACAAAGCGAGCATGGCGACGATGCACAAATTCTCCAGCAGGTCGAGCGACCACGCGCCGAGGGGCGTCACATTTAAAATTCGCATCTTGTCGCCGCGCGCAAACCCGCGCTGGAACAGCCACGAGATCAGCAGCCCGAGCGCCAGCGTGTATAAAATCGGGTGCAGGATATCCAGCGTCAATTCCGAACCGAGATAAAACAGGCGCGCGCGTTCGTCGTAACGTTCGAGCCGCGCGAACGTCTCGCTGGGCGCGGAAAAAAACAGGAGGTCCAGCGGCGGTTCGGGAGACGCGGCGCCGCCCGCCAGTTTTCCAGCGAGCGGCATGACGAATCCCATGAAGGCCAAATCCAGCGCCGCCAGCGTCAACGCCAGCCAGCCTTTGGCCCACGAATAAAATCGGTTCGAAATCGCGTGCAGCATTCTGCCTCCGTCAAAGTTGGTCTGCGCGCCGGGCAAAAAGCGCGCTCCCTGTATAATCGGGACATGCTCAATTATCGCGCCGAAGGCGACGGCCCGCCGATCCTGCTTTTGCACGGCTTTGGAATTTCCTTTAACATTTGGACTGAACTGATTCCCCTTCTGCGCGGACGTTTCTCGCTCGTGACGGTCGAACTGCCGGGCATCGGACTCTCCCCCCTCCCGCCTCTTTCCTACCCCTATCTGGCCGCGGCCGTAGACGCGTTGGACTCCCTGCGAGTCTCTCTCGCCATCCCGCGCTGGGACGTCCTCTCCTACTCCTCGGGGACGCGCGTCGCCGAAGCCTATCTGCAAACGCACGCGGACCGCGTCAAGCGCGCCGTCTTCCTCGCTCCGGCTTATACGACCAAAGGCAAGGCATTCGGTCTGCGCGTAGCCAGTACAACTGATGCGCGCTTTCCCGCGCTGGGAGATTGGACGCTTTCGGGCGCGCGTCTTCGCTTCTTGATTCGCCTGCTGGGATTCAACCTGCGCGCCGACCCTTCTGTGGACGCGTGGTTCTCGGAGATCTCCTCCCAGCCCCGCGAGATTCTCAAAGCGACGCTGCGTTCCCTGCCGGGGTTTGGGGCGCGTCCGTTCGCGGTCCCCGCCAATGTCCCCGCGCTCTTTGTCTGGGGCAGCGAAGACTTGATCACGAAAACGCCGCGCCGCCCGTCCGCGCGCGACGTCGTCATCCCCGCCACCCATGCCATGCCGCAGTCGCGGGCGCGCGAGGTGGGGGAGATTTTGCTGTCGTACCTGGAATAGCGCGCCTTCACTCGAAAAAGGCGGACATCAGGTTGGCGCGCCAGGCGATGTTTTTCAGCGGGATGAGCGTGAAAAGTTTGCAGATGAAGAGATGGGACGTGTACCCGCTGGGATGCGTCATCCCCAGCGTGGCGCACAGGGTTTGGAACTCGGCGGAATCGCCCCACAGAAGCGAGGGCGCCAGCGTGCGGACGTATAACGCCAGCGCCAAAATCCCGATGACGAGGGAGATGAGCAGGTCGGCGCGTTTGATGGGTTTCATTACCCCCAAGTCTATCTCAACGACGCGTCTTTGGGGAGGCGTTGTTTCAGGACGCCGTATCGGGCGCAATCGGGACCAGGTCGTATATCAGCATCTCGTCCGTGCCGTGCGTGGACTCCGCCAGGATTTCGCCGTTTGGATCCACGATCATCGCGCCGCCGAACGACGCCTCAGGTTCAGACGGGTTTTCGAGCAGGTTGACGATCAATCCAGTCGCGCCAGTTTTTTTGACTTCATCGGCATAGGCTTGCCGTTCTTCCCTCAACCATCTTTCCAAATCGGGCGATTTGCCGTCGAAACTTCGCGCCAGCGGAAGGATTAAGGCGTCCAACCGTTTGTCGTACATACTTCCCCCCAAAAGGGAATAGCGCGGCGCTCGTTTCAACAACAGATCGCCTGTGCTATAATAGTTGCGTATCGCAATCATTATGGAAGGCAACTAATGACATGTCCGCTACCGATTTGATCGAGACCTTCTGGGAGACGATCCCTCCCGTCTGGCGGCAGACGCGCGGACAGATCCGCGGCGTGGCGGCCGAACGCTTCGGCCTGACGGTGGAGCAGTTCCAGGCCCTGCGACGCATCCGCAGGGGATTCGACACCGTCAGCGCGCTGGCCGAGGAGGGACGTCTCAGCCGCTCGCAGGCCAGCCGCGCGGTGGACGCGCTGGTCAACAGGAATCTGGTCAAACGTCTCACCGACGCCGAAGACCGCCGTCACATCCGCCTCTCGTTGACGGACGAGGGCGGGCGGGCGCTCTCCGAGATCTACGCCGAGACGGAGTCCTGGCTGGCGGCGCGCTTCCAGTCCCTCACGCCTGAACAAACCGCCCAGGTGATCGAGGCGCTGTCCCGTTTGCGGATTGCCTTTAATTAGCCGACTCTATCGGTAATAACGAGGAATTAAAATCCATCCGCGGATGACGCCGATTTCCCTAAAAAACGAAATCCGTATAATCTGCGTAATCAGCGAAATCTGCGGATTGTTTTCGATAGAGTCCACCCCCGACACAAATCCATGAAATCTCTCTTCAAACTCCGCTCTTATCTCAAACCCTATTTCTGGAAGATCCTGCTCAACCTGTTCATCCTTCTGGTAATCACGGGACTGGCGCTCGTCGTCCCGTACATCCTGAAAGGCGTCGTGGACGAGGGCCTGCTCAAAGGCGAGACGCGCTACCTCGTCAACGCGGCGCTGCTCCTGCTCGGTCTTGGCCTGACGACCGCGGTCCTCAACTTCTTTCAGCGGTATCTGTCCGAGTGGGTGGCCGCGCACATCGGCTACGACCTGCGCAACGCGATGTACGACCGCATCCAATACCTGTCCTTTTCCTATCACGACCACGCGCAGACGGGACAGTTGATCACCCGCTGCATCGAAGACGTGCGCGCCATTCAGAACTTCGCGGGCGGCTCCATCATCGAGATCATCCAGCTCGTCTTCGTGACCGTCGGTGTGATGGCCGCCCTCTTTACCGCCGACGTGAAACTGGCGGTTATCGCCATCCTGCCGCTGATTCCCATGCTGATGATGGCGGTTGACTTCGGCGACCGCGTGACGAAACTATTCTACAAAGTGGACCTGGCCCTCGGCGACATCTCCACGCGCTTGCAGGAAAACGTCAGCGGCGTGCAGGTGGTGCGCGCCTTCGCGCGCGAAGCCTACGAAACCCGCCGCTTCGAGGAAGTCAACCAGGCGTACTTTAAATCGCGCGTCGTGCTGATCGGCGAGTGGTCGAAGGTGATGCCCACCACCAACCTGTTGATCGCGCTGGGGACGATCCTCATCCTCATCTTCGGCGGGCAGGACGTACTGGCGGGCAAAATGACCATCGGCGAGGTCGTGGCCTTCAACTCCTTCTGGCTGATGCTGTCCGCCCCCGTCCAGCAGCTGGCGTGGCTGGTCAACGCGGCGGGGGAGGCGGGCGCGGGCGCCCAAAGGGCGCTGGAGATCCTCGAAACGGAACCCGCCATCCAGTCGCCGAAAGACGCGGCGGTCGTCCCCGCTTTGCGCGGCCGCGTCGAGTTCCGCAACGTCTCGCTCAAATATCAAAACGAAAAATCCGTCGCGCTGTCGAATATCGAATTGACCGTGGAGCCGAATCAACTCGTCGCGCTGATCGGGCAGACTGGCTCGGGCAAGACCTCGCTCGTGAATCTCATCCCCCGCTTCTACGACGTGACCGAGGGCGCGCTGCTGGTTGACGGCCGCGACGTGCGCGCCCTCGACCTGGCTTCGTTCCGCAGGCAGATCGGGATCGTGCTTCAGACCTCGCTGCTGTTCTCGGACACGATCCGCGCCAACATCGCCTACGGCCGCCCCGACGCGGGCGAGGCGGAGATCGTCGCCGCCGCGCGGGCCGCGCAGGCGCACGACTTCATCACGCATTTCCCGAACGGCTACGAGACGATGGTGGGCGAGCGCGGCGTGACGCTTTCGGGCGGACAGCGCCAGCGCGTCGCCATCGCCCGCGCCCTGTTGATGGACCCGCGCATTTTGATCCTGGACGACTCCACCTCCAGCGTGGACACGCAGACCGAACTGCTCATCCAGGAGGCGCTCGACCGCCTGATGGAGGGACGCACCACGTTTGTGATCGCGCACCGACTCGCCACCGTCCGCCGCGCCGACCTGATCCTGGTCATGGCCGACGGGCGAATCGTCCAACGCGGCCGCCACGACGAACTGCTGGCCGCGGGCGGGCTGTACAAGGAAATCCACGACCTGCAATTGATGCAGTACCAACCAGCGGAAGAGACGGAGGAGGCCGAGCCGCAAGCCTTCCAACGCGTCCGCGCCGAAGACCTGACACCTGATACCTGACACCCGACACTTGA
>DKTP01000175.1 GCA_002473085.1 Anaerolineales bacterium UBA7227 | reverse complement strand
ATACTATCCCTTCTCCGAGGAAGACGTTGTCCACCGCGAATTGGACGTCGCCCTCGGAGAAGGGATAGTATTCCCAGTTGTGGATGAAGGCCTTGTTGTAGGCGCGTCCGATGCGCGGCGCCCATTGGACGAGTTCGCGCTTGCTCTTGAATCTCTTCACCCACAGGTTGCCGCGTTTCAGGACGCGCTCGGCGATGCGTTCGACGCGCTCGGGAATTTCGAACGCGTTCGAGGGCAGGTAACAGGAGACGAAGTCCACTTCCTTTTCGAAGCCGAGCGTCTCGACCAGTTTGGGGTAGTAGGCGTAGTTGTAGTTCATCATCGTCATCATCTGGCGATGCTCGAAGCCGAGGACCTGGATGCCGTAGCCGTCGAAAGGGGAGAGTCCTTTGGGACCGATCAAGGTGTCCATGCCGCGCGCCCGCGCCCAGTCGAAGACCGCGCCGAAGAGCGCGTCGGCCACGGATTGGTCGTCCACCGATTCGAAAAATGAAAATTGCGCCTTCTTCGTCCCGTGATATTCGTTGAAGGGTTTGTTGATGCCCGCGCAGACGCGTCCGACCGTCTGTCCGTCGCGGACTGCGAGGAAGAAGTCCGCTTCGGAATGTTCAAAGAAGGGATGCTTTTTCCGGTTGAGCGGCAGGTATGCGTCTATGAAGAGGGGCGGCACCCACTGCGGACAGTCTTTATAAAGTTGGTAGGGGAACTCAACGAAGCGTTTAACCTGGTCTTTATCGCTGGTGTCTACTTTTTCGATAGTCAGCATGGCGGCGCTCCTCGATGGATTTTCGCCGAGTATAAAGCGCTTTGAGCGAATTGGACGGTCACAATTTACGGCTGCACGCCGACGAATTGCAGGGCGTAGACGGCGTCTTTGTAGCCGGGGTGGACTTGCAGCGCCTTGCGCCAATTCGCGACGGCGCCTTCGAGGTCGCCCCGTTTCCAGAGTCCCCATCCATGCCAGAGCAGGGCTTCTTCGGCATACCAGCCGTTGATGGGTTTGTAGGTTTTCTCGGTGAGTTCCAGAAGGTAGTCGGCGCGGTCGGCGTTGAAGTAGGCCACGAAAGGCCAGAACTGGTAACGCGTCATGCGCTGGGGCAGGCCGATGGTGAAGGCCTGGTCGAAGGCTAGCGCGGCCTCCTGGTAGCGTTCGAAGTAGGTGAGCGACGCGCCGAGGTTGAACCAGCCGAACGCGTCCTGGGGATCGGCGGCCACGTCGGCGTTGGCGAGGTCGAGGGCGCGCTGGCGGTTCAGGTCGGGATCCCAGTCCGCGCCGAGGATGGATTGGATCTCGGCCTCATCCTGCGGGAAGTAGATGACCATGTAGAGATAGTTGAACGGCTTCCAGTTCTGTTCGAGCGTCTCGTACGGGACTTTTTTGTCCGCGTCCGTCGCCGCGCCGTGCTGCGAATCCTGTACGAGGAAGGTTTTTTCCGCCTCGTCGTATCCGTTGACGAGCAGGTAGTGCGCGTCCCACAGGTCGTCGTTGGGACCGTTGGCGTCCTGCTGGTCGATCTTCGAGGCCACTTCCACGATGACGGGATAGTTGGCCGCCAGAAGCCGCTTGAGCAGGTCGAGCGTCCCGGCCACGCGGTATTCGGCTTTTAACCAACCCGCTTCGTTCAGGATGTAGTAGCGGAGTTCTTCCGGGTTGACGTTGCGGTCCTGTTTGACGGGTTTGACGACGGCCGCGACGTCGTATTGACTCCCCTGCCAGCCATACATACGAAGCGCCATAGACAGGGTGGCCGGGCCGCAGTTGTTGATGTCCTGTTTTTCGTAGTCGGGAGACGGGATGTGGACTTGCGGCGGGAGCGGGACAGCCGTCGGCGAGGGAGTGGCCGAGGCGGACGCGTCCGCCGTCGGGGTCGGCGGGGGAGGCGTGAACGTCGGGAAGGGAGTCGAGGGCTGGGGCGTCGGGATGACGACCGGGTCGAGGGCGTTCTGGAGACGCGTCGTCCACACTTCGTAGCGCCAGAGCAGGCGCGAACGGAGGGAGGGAATCTGGAGCAGCAGGAATCCGAGGAGCAGGATTCCCGCGAGAGAGATCATGACGATCCTGGCGCGTTTCGACATGCCGCGAGTGTACCATGCCTGAATGAGAGGCGATTAATGGCAAATAAAAAAACGCGAAGGCGGTTTGCCTTCGCGTGCGATGTTTCAGAAAATGGGAAAGGGATTCCGAAAGTTCTTTCGGATTGAGAAAGGATTCCGAAAGTTCTTTCGGATGTAGGGTTCTTGAAGTAGAACTTCAAGATTCCTTCAGGATTCCGCGTTCATCCTTCTGTGGGCGGCATGAGATAACCGAGGCCGGAGCGCGTGACGATGTGCCGGGGGTTGTGCGGATCGTCCTCCAGTTTTTGGCGCAGGCGGGCGATGCTGACCCACAAGATCTCCTTGTCGGACTTGTATTCTGGTCCCCAGACGCTGGTGAGCAGGTCTTCGGGAGCGAGGATCTTGCCGAGGTTGTGCGCGAATTGCAGCAGCAGGCGGTATTCGGTGGCAGAGAGGGAGATATCCTGTTCGCCGCGCCAGACTTCGGCGCGGGCAAAGTCGATGCGCAGGTTTTCGTGGGTGAAGAAACGCGCCTGAGAGCCGTCGCCGGGACGCTGGGCGCGGCGCAGGACGGCGCGCACGCGCGCCAGCAATTCGGTCGCCGAGAAGGGTTTGACGAGGTAGTCGTCGGCGCCGAGGTCGAGGCCGCGCACGCGGTCCTGTTCTTCGCCCTTGGCGGTGAGGATGATGATGGGGACGCTGGAGAATTCACGGATGCGCTGGGTGGCGCCGAAACCGTCGAGACGCGGCATCATAATGTCGAGCAACACCAGGTCAATAGGCTGGGATGAAAACACGTCCAGCGCCTGCTGTCCGTCCTGCGCGGTGACCACTTCGTAGCCTTCGGTGCGCAGGTTGGCTTCCAGCAGTCGCAGATAGCGGGGTTCGTCATCCACGATCAAAACTCGTGTGGCCATGGGAAATCTCCTTTTGGATGTTCTCAGGAAGGCGCGCCGCGTGGAGCGGAAGTTCGATATGGAAAGTGGCGCCGTGGCCGGGGCTGGATTCCAACCAAATCTTACCACGATGCGCGAGAATAATCTGGCGGCAGATGTACAGTCCCAGCCCGGTGCCGGCGCTGAGGCTATCGGGACCGGGGACGCGATAGAAGCGTTCGAAGACCATGGCCTGGTGTTCGGGCGGGATACCGGGACCGTGGTCCGTGAAGCGGATGTGGACGGTCTCGTCCTGTTGGCGCAGGGTCACGTCCAGCGGCGAGTTCGGCGCGTATTTGTCGGCGTTGCTGAACAGGTTTTCGAAGACGCGCGTCAGGTGGGCGCTGTCGCCGTGGATGGGCGCGACCGGCCCGAAGTCCAGGCGGACCGGGAGGTTGGGATGGCGCTGTTTGCTCCGCAGGACCACGTCGCGGATGAGGGCGTCCAGCCGCATGGGTTGGAATTTGAATTGCAGGGTGTTGGATTGCAGGCGGGCGGATTCGAGCAGGTCTTCGATCAACTGCGTGAGGTGGTCGGCTTCATCTTCGATGATGGCGAGGAATTCGCGCTGGGTGGTTTCGTCCCAGTTGGCGTCGCGGCGCAGGAGGGTGGTGGAGTAGCCTTTGATGAATCCGAGCGGGGTGCGAAGCTCGTGCGAGATGGTGGCGAGGAAGTCGTCCTGCAGGCGGATGCGGCGCTGGACTTCGTCGAGCTGATGGTAGGTTTCCTGCCAGGTGCGGCGTTCGAGCATGGAGGCCATCCACATGGCGATCAAAGCCGCCGCCTGAAGGTGGGCCTCGGAAAATTCGGGGCCGCCGAAGCGGATGAGGACGACCGCGCCTTCGAGCCGCGTCCCGCACCAGAGCGGCAGGCCCAGCAGGTAGGTGAGCTCGAGGCGGTCGGTGTGGGGACGGGGAGGGTGCGCCGGGGTCTGGATGACGACGCGTCTTTCCTTCATCACTTCGGAGGCGACGCGGTCGCCCCAGGCGGCGTCGGCCTCGGCGTATTTGCCGCGTCCGAGGGCGCGGGCGTAGGCCACTTCGAGCGCGCCGGTCCGGGAGTCCAGCACGTAGACCGCGATGTTATCGAAAACGACGAAGGCGCGCAGTTCGGTGGCGAGCGTTTCGAGGGCGGTCTTCCAGTCCTCCTGCGCGGCGGCTTTGCGGAAGAGTCCGAACAGGGAATCGAGAAACCCGCTCTCCGTCATTATTCCGTATCCTCCTCTCCCGCGGTGAGCAGGGGGAATCGGAAGGTGGAGCCTTTGCCTTCCATGGAGGTCACTTCGAGCATCGAGCCGTGGGCTTCCACGATCTGGCGCACCAGCGAGAGGCCGATGCCCGTGCCGCCGAATTTGCGGGTGGACGAGCCGTCCAGTTGGTGGAACGGTTCGAAAATCTCCTCCACGCGGTGCGGCGGGATGCCGATGCCGGTGTCCGTCACGGTGACGATGACCAGGTTGGCGGTCTCGCGCTGGATGTTCAGCACAACGCGCCCGCCCGACGCGGTGAATTTGATGGCGTTTTCGAGCAGTTGTCCCATAACCCAGGCGATCTTTTGCGAATCGGCCTGGACGAGCGGCAGGTCTGGGGCCAGCACGGAATGGACGCTGACGCCGCGGTCTTTGGCTTTCTGTTCCACCGCGCGCACGCTGATATTTGCCAGCCGGCCGATGTCAATCGATTCGAGTTTGAGGCTTAATTCGCCGCGCGAAGCCAGGGAGAACATGATCAGGTCGTCGATCAGCCCTTCCAGCCGCGCGGTGGCGTGCTGGCTCACCTGCAGGGCGTGTTTCTGCTCCGCGGTGACGGGTCCCAGCGACTCGCTGACCATTAATTCGATGTAGCCCTTCATGTGCGTCAGGGGCGTGCGTAATTCGTGGGAAATGGAGGAGACGAAGTTGGCCTTCATCTGGCTCAACTCGGAGAGCCGCTCCAGCGCGTCCTGCAATTCGGCGGTGCGCTGCTGGACGCGTTGTTCCAGGCTGCGGTTGGCCGCCTGGAGCGCGCTCCGCAGCTGGATGATCTGTTCGGTCACCACCTGGTCGAGCGCGGACTGGTTGAGCAGGTTCAATTCGATCAGCGCCTGCCCCAGCAGGCAGGTCTTTCCCCGCGCCACCTGCTCCTGCTGGTAGGCCAGCGCGGCCTGTAGATCCTGCTCGCGGATCAATCCCTTCTGGACGAGCGATTCGCCCAGGCGGGCCACCAGCATTTCGGGGCTGAGACGAAGCGGTTGTGTCGTCATGCGGACCTCCAAACCCAATCCCCGCCCGCCATTGTTGCGGACGACTGCATCGTGAGCAAATCTTCCGCGGGACAGGCGAACGGGTCTTTTTCCAGGACGATGAGATCGGCGAGGCATCCCGGCGCCAATCGGCCAAGACGGGTTTCCATGCCCGCCGCGTACGCCGCTCCCATTGTATACGCTTCGACGGCCTCGCGCCGCGTCAATTTTTCTTCGGGAATCCAGGCCTCGCCCGCCTCGCCCGCGCGGCGACGCGTGATCGCGGCAAACAGGCCGAGGAACGGGTTCGGCGATTCGACCGGCGCGTCCGACCCGAAGGCGAGGCGCGCGCCGTGCGCGAGCTGGGTCCGCCAGGCGTAGGCGAGACGCGTGCGCCCGCCCCAGTAACGCTCCGCCATGCGCATGTCCGAGGTGGCGTGGATGGGCTGCATCGAGGCGATCACATTCAGCGCGGATAACCGCGCCGCGTCGTCGGGATGGATCGCCTGCACGTGTTCGATGCGGTGACGCAGCGCGGGGAGTCCGTGCGCGCGTTCGTAGCCGCGCAACTGCTCGTAGGCGTCCAATACCTCGTGGTTGGCGCGGTCGCCGATGGCGTGGACGGTCATCGCCAGGCCCGCGTCCGCGGCGCGGCGGGCGATCTCGAAGAGATGTTCGCCGTCCATGTTGAGGATGCCGCGGTTTTCCGCGTCGCCCAGATACGGCTGGAACATGGCGGCCGTGCGCGGGCCGAGCGCGCCGTCCATGAAGGCTTTGACGTTGCCGACGCGCAGCCAGTCGTCGCCGAAGCCGCTTTGCAGGCCGAGTTCGCACGCGTGCTCCAGGTCTTCGACCGGGATGCTTTTGACGACGCGCAGTTTGAGTTCGCCGCGTTGATGTAATTGCTGCAAAGCCATGAAGCAGGCGCGGCGGTCGAAATCGTGGACGCCCGTCAGTCCCATTTTCCACAAGATGGGCTGCGCGGCGCGGATCGCTTCCGTCACCGCGTCCATGCCCGGCTGGGGGATCTTCGCGCTGACCAGTTCCATCGCCGATTCGAGCAGGATGCCCGTCGGCTGGCCGCGCGCGTCGCGTTGGATTTCCCCATTTTCGGGATTCGGCGTCGAAGACGCGATGCCCGCCAGTTTCAGCGCGGCGCTGTTCGCCCACGCGGCGTGGAGGGATTTTGCGGTGAGATAGACGGGATGGTCCGGCGCGGCGAAGTCGAGGTCGCGCGCGGAAGGCCAGGGAATTTCGCCGCCAAAGTTTATTTCTTCCTTCGCGCTCTTTGCGGTTAATTCTCCCCACTCGTTCTGATTCCATCCATGCCCCAAAATCCATTCCCCTTTTTTGACGGTCTTGGCGCGCTCGGCCACGCGGCGCAGGCATTCCTCCAGCGTAGAGGTTTCACAGTCCACCTTTTGCAGGCCGAGCGCGTAATGGTGTAAATGAATGTGCGCGTCGGTGAGGCCGGGCAGGACGACGCGTCCGCCGAGGTCGAATTTCTCGGCGCGGGCATCGAGCAGTTCATCCCCGCCGGCCGCGATAATTTCGCCGCGCTCGATCAACAGCGCGGAGGCCGTCTCTTGCGCGGGGTTCAATGTGTGGATGCGGGCATTGTAGAGGAGTTTCATAAAATCCGTTTAATGCATATACCGCGAATTCCGCAAATTTCTTTTTTTTAATCCATTCGCGTTATTTGCCTGTTCGCGAAATCCGCATTGGAAGCAAATCGTTTTACAGCAACCGCTCCAACAGCGTATCCAATTCCTCGTCCGAATAATAATAGATCGTCACCGCGCCGCCCTTTTTGCCGTGCTTCAACACGACTTTCGTCCCGAGGCTGGAGCGGAGTTTTCGTTCGACGTCCAACACGTCGGCGGGGACGCGCGGCTTCGGTTTGGCTTTCGGCTTCTCGCCTCCCATCCTGCGGACAAGTCCCTCCGTCTGCCGCACGGACATGCCCAGCTTCAACACGGTCTGCAACGCGGCCTCCTGCGCCTTGGCGGAGGTGAGTCCGAGCAAGGCGCGGGCGTGACCCTCGGCAATGTGCTTGTCCACGAGCGCCTGCTTCACTTTGACGGAGAGTCCCAACAGGCGCAGGGTGTTGGTCACCGCCACGCGGCTCTTGCCGACGCGCTCCGCCACCTGCTCCTGTGAAAGTCCAAAATCCTGGACAAGATGCTGGTATGCCTCGGCCTCCTCGAGCGGACCCAGGTCCGCGCGTTGGATGTTTTCGATCAGCGCGAGTTCCAGCAGTTGACGGTCGCTGGCCTGGCGGACGATGATCGGGACGGTCTTCAGCCCCGCGCGTTTCGCGGCTTGCAGGCGCCGCTCGCCCGCGATCAGGGTGAAGTTCCCGCCGCGTCCCGGCGAGACGATCAGCGGCTGGATGATCCCATGCTCGCGGATGGACGCGGCCAGCTCCTCGAGTTCTCCCGCGTCAAACTGGACCCGCGGCTGGCGCGGGTTCCGAGAGATGGATTCCACGGAAGCCTGCTGTACTCCCCCCGCGACGACCGTCCGCGTCTCCGCGTCCCCGCCGGGGATGAGGGCGTCGAGTCCTTTACCGAGTCCAGTTCGTTGAGGCATTGTTTTCTCCTGAAAAAAGATGGAATCCGAAAGTTCTACTTTCGGTCGAAAGCGGAGCTTCCAGATCCCATTTTAGATCTTAACTCCGTCGCCCCTCAGTACCTCGCGCGCCAGGGCTTCGTACGCCCGCGCTCCCGCGGACGAGGGCGCGTAGGCTGAGATGGGCAGCCCGTACGAGGGCGCTTCCGCGAGGCGGATGCTGCGCGGGATGACGGACTGGAACGTCTGCTTCGGGAAGTGCTTGTTGACTTCCTTCGCCACGTCCGCGGCGAGGTTGGCGCGCGGGTCGAACATCGTCAGGATGACGCCGCGCACTTTCAGGTCCGGGAAGAGCGCCGCGCGGACGCGTTGGATCGTCTGCGTGAGTTGGCCGAGTCCCTCGAGGGCGAGATACTCGCATTGGACGGGGATCATCACGCCGTCGCGCGCCGCGGCCAGCCCGTTCACGGTCAGCAGGCCGAGCGAGGGCGGGCAGTCCACGAGGATGTAGTCGTAGCGGCCGTCCAGTTTTTCGAGCGCGTGTTTGAGGCGGTTCTCGCGCGCCAACTCGTTGACCAGTTCCACTTCCGCGCCGGCCAGCGCGGGCGAAGACGGCAGGACGGACATCTTGAGCCGTTCGTTGTGGAGCGGAAGCGAATCGGGCGGCAGGAGGTCGAGCAGGACTTCGTAGACGCCGCCGCGCACGGCGTTTTTGTCCACGCCGAGAGAGGAGGTGGCGTTGGCCTGCGGGTCGAGGTCCACGATGAGGACGCGCTGTCCGAGCTGCGCCAGATACGCGCCGAGGTTGATGGCGGTGGTGGTCTTGCCCACGCCGCCTTTTTGGTTGACGAAAGTGTAGATGCGAGTCATTTCAATTTTCTCTCGTACACGGATTTCACGGACGAAATGGATGGACACGGATTTTTTTTATTTTTTTTCGTGCAAATCCGTCTAATCCGTGTCATCCGTGTACCAATCTATTGCAATACTTCCACCAAACAGGATTGGATCTCCTGCTCGGTGGGGATTCCGTCGAGTCCCGCGCGGGCGACGGAGTGCGAGGCGAGCAGAGTGGCGAAGCGCGCCGCCTCCCAGGGATCGCGCGTGGCGTAGAGACGGGTGAAGAACGCGGCGGCGAAGACGTCGCCCGCGCCGGTCGCGTCCACCTCCGCGATTTTCGGGGCGTTGATCCGACGCCGGTCGCCGTGCCAGTAAAGCACGCATCCCGCCGCGCCTTCGGTGACGGCCAGGACGCGCGTGTGCATGGCGATCCGTTCCGCCATTTCCATGTCTCCGCCCACGTCTTCGAGGCTGATGACGACCGCGCCCGCGGCTTCGAGCGCGAACGGGTCTTCCCAAGCCGCCGGCTGGACGCGCCCCGACTCATCCCACGTCCGCATCCAGCCTTGCGCGGTCAGCCCGAGCAGGCTGGGAGAGAATCCCTTCGGGAGGATCGGGCTGACTTCGTTGGCGATCGGGCCGAGGTGGATGATTCCCGCGCTCCGCCAGGCCTCCGGCACGGACGTGAAGTTGATCGGCGCGGCCTGATGGTGCAGGAATTGTCTCCTGCCTTCGGGCGAGTAGACGTTTTCGAAAGTTGTGCTGTGTTCGGAGGGGAGCGCGACGATCGGGATGCCGTCCAGCGCGGCGAGGGAGACGTCCGCGCCCACGCTGGTCACGATGCCGACGCGCAGTCCGAGGGCGCGCGCCGTCAATGCGGAGAAGGCCGCGCTCCCGCCGAGACGCGCTCCCGAGGCGGTCAGGTCGCGCGCCAGGTGACCGACGACGAGATAATCCACAGGTTCGAGCGGGACGAGAGAAGGCATGAGGGAATTATACCTGAGGGAGGAAAGAGCCGCGCGGAAACCCACCCGTACAAGGGAAATCTTGCTGGAAAGCCCGCTTTATGCTAGACTGTAAAAAGACAACCAGAAGGATGAAAAAATGGCCGAGAAAATTCTGATCGTTGACGATGATGTGGATACCCTCCGCCTGGTCGGTTTAATGCTTCAGCGGCAGGGCTATCAGATTGTGGCCGCCACCAACGGGCAGCAGGGGATCAGCAAAGCCGTGGAAGAACAACCCGACCTGGTGCTGTTGGACGTGATGATGCCCGACATGGACGGCTACGAAGTGACCCGCCGCCTGCGGCAGAATCTCGCCACCGCCAACCTCCCCATCCTCATGTTCACCGCCAAAACCCAATTGGACGATAAAGTGGCCGGTTTTGAAGTGGGCGCGGACGATTACCTGACCAAGCCCACGCATCCCACCGAACTACAAGCGCACGTCAAGGCCCTGCTCGCCCGCGCCGGTTCGCGCGAGAAGAAAAAAGAGACGGAAACGCAGCAGGCCAACCTCATCGGCATCCTGTCGGCGCGGGGCGGACTGGGCGTGTCTACGCTGGCGATCAACCTCGCGGCGGGATTGTTCTCGCGCACCCAGGCCGAAGTGGGGCTGGCCGAGTTGGTGCCGGGGCAGGGAACGCTCGGCCTGGACCTGGGACTGACCAACCAGAAGGCGCTGGTCAAGTTCCTGAGCGGCGCGCCCTCCGACGTCACGCGCGAACAGGTCAGGAAAGCGCTCGTCCCGCACATCTCCGGGGTCAAACTCCTCCTGGCCTCCGATCGTCCCAGCGACATCCACCTCGTCAGCCAGGTGGTGCAATATGAAGCCATCCTGGACCAACTGGCCTCCCTGATGCGGTACGCCGTCCTGGATCTCGGCAGCGGGCTGCTGCCTTTCGCGCAGAAGCTCCTGCCCCGCTGCAACGAGGTGGTGATCGTGCTTGAAGGCGTCCCGAACACCATCCTGCATACCAGGGAATTGATCAAGGAATTGGCGAAACTGGGAATAAAGAAGGAAGCCGTCACGGTGGCGCTCAACAACCGCATCCGCTCGGATACGCAACTGCCGGCCTCGGTGGTGCAGGATAAGCTGGAACATCCCATCGCCGTAACGCTCACGCCCGCGCCCGAACTGTTGACGCAGGCCACGCGCATGCAGACGGCGGCCATCCTGTGCCAGCCCGACGGCGTGACCGCCAAACAGATCCTCAAGCTAGTGGACCATCTCATCCAGAACGAGAACAAAGAAGCATGACCCTGCCCTCGGCTCAGGCGATCTCGGCCATTGACTTCGCCGCGGACCTGCTGCTCCACGCCAAACGCGCCCTGGCGCTGACCGGCGCGGGCATCTCCACGCCCTCGGGCATCCCCGACTTCCGCTCCGAAGGCGCCGGCCTGTGGTCGCGCGACGAGCCGATGGAAGTGGCCTCGCTCAACACCTTCCGCACCGCGCCCGAACGGTTCTATCAATGGTTCCGTCCGCTGGCGCGGCAAATTTTTAATGCCCAGCCCAACCCGGCGCACGCGGCCCTGGCAGAGTTGGAAAAGGCCGGGCGGCTTCAGATGATCGCCACCCAAAATATAGACGTCCTCCACCAGAAAGCCGGCTCGCGGCGCGTGGCGGAGCTGCACGGCACGCTCGCCACGCTTTCCTGCGCGCAATGCTACCGCCAGGAAAGCTCGGAAAAATATCTCGAGGCCTTCATCGAAACAGGAAACCTTCCCCGCTGCACGCGCTGCGGCGGGCTGATGAAGCCGGACGTGATCCTCTTTGGCGAACAACTGCCGCAAAAAGCCTGGCAGGAAGCCCAACGCGAAGCGCGTCAATGCGACCTGATGCTGGTCGTCGGCTCCTCGCTCGAAGTCCTGCCGGTGGCTGGACTCCCGATGCAGGCGCTCGACCGCGGCGCGCACCTCGTCATCGTCAACAACACGCCCACCTATCTCAACGTCCGCGCGGACGTTGTCTTTTTAGACGACGCCGCGCGCATCCTGCCCATCCTTGTAGAACGAGCGCTACATGGCTGAAATCGAAACCCAACGACTGGACAGCTATCGCAGGCTGGTCGACATCGCCCGCGACCTCGCCTCCACCCTCGACCTCGACACGCTCCTCTACCGCATCGTGACCGCCGCCGCGGAGATCGCCGACGCCGAAGCCGGTTCCATCCTCCTCTACGACGGGACGGCGCGCCAGCTGTACTTCCAGGTGGCCACCAACATTGACCAGCCCACCATGCGCGGACTCATCGTTCCGCTGGATAAAAGCATCGCCGGCTGGATCGTCAACAACCGCAAGACGGTCCGCATCGAAGACGCCCACCGCGACGACCGCTTCTTCCGCGACGTGGAACAGATGACCGGCTTCCAGACCAACTCGCTGATGGGCGTGCCGCTCATCACCAAGGAAAAAGTGGTGGGCGTTCTGGAGGTCTTGAACAAGAACGGCGGAAAGTTCACCGACCAGGACGAAAACCTCCTGCTGGTGCTGGGCGCGCAGGCCGCGGTCGCCATCGAGAACGCGCGGCTCTTCCAGCAATCGGACCTGATCTCGGAGTTCGTCCACGAACTGCGCACGCCGCTGGCCTCGCTCAGCACGGCCACCTACCTGCTGCTCCGTCCCGAGATCTCGCAGGAACAGCGCGAACAGATCATCTACAACATCCACAACGAGACCCTGCGCCTGAACACGCTGACCTCCTCGTTTCTCGACCTGGCGCGGCTGGAGTCGGGCCGCGTCCAGTTCCGCAAGACGCGTTTCAGCGTGAACGACCTCATCTACGA
Source organism: Anaerolineales bacterium UBA7227 (assembly GCA_002473085.1). Classification (GTDB taxonomy): domain Bacteria; phylum Chloroflexota; class Anaerolineae; order Anaerolineales; family Villigracilaceae; genus Denitrolinea; species Denitrolinea symbiosum. Next base: position 3,094 of record DKTP01000175.1, on the reverse strand, counting down.
ATGCAAAGACGTGATGCAGAGCAAGGCCGACGAGACGAAGATCCAGGTGCGGGTGGAGACGTCCGAATCCCTGCCCCTGCTCGAAGCCGACCGCGACAAGATCAAGCAGGCGCTTCTCAACCTGTTGAGCAACGCCATCAAATACAACCGCGCCAACGGCTCGGTCATCGTCAGCGCGGAAGCCGCGGAAAAGGAAATCGCCGTTACCGTGCAGGATACCGGCATCGGCATTCCCGAAGACGCCCTGCCGCACCTGTTCGAGAAATTCTACCGTGTGCGCGAACACGAGAGCCGGGCAAGCGGCACCGGGCTGGGACTTTCCATCAGCAGGCAGATCGTGCAGGGACACAACGGCTCGCTGGAAGTGAAGAGCAAGGCCGGAGTGGGGACGGCTTTCATCCTGCGCCTGCCGCTCAGCTCCAAGACCGTCCCGCGGCGATCCGCCTGACCTCCCCACGCGGACATTTTTCAACCCATCCCATCATCTTCAATCTAATTCGCCCGCCTGCCGCGTCCGACCCGCCGGGGCAGGCGGGGCAGGAGTCTCATCATGTCTCATGGCGGCTGGTTCATCTCCATGCGCGCGGGCGACGAAAAGCCCAAAGTCACCAAACAACTTTTACTCCGCGTCCTTTCCTACGCGCGCGGATATTGGGGACACATCGCGGGGATGCTCGTGACGATCCTCCTCTCCACGGGACTGTCCCTACTCACGCCGCTCATCTTCCGCAACATGATCGACGTGGCGATCCCCGCCAGGGACGCGCGCCGCCTCGTCTGGCTGGGGATCGCGCTGCTGGTCATCCCCGCGGCGACGGGCGCGGTCAACGTCATTCAGCGGCGGCTGAACTCTGTTGTCGGCGAAGGCATCATCTACGACCTGCGCTCCAGCCTCTTCGCGCGCCTGCAACGCATGTCGCTGCGTTTCTTCACCAACACCAAAGTCGGCGAGTTGATGTCGCGCCTCAACAACGACGTGATCGGCGCGCAGAACGCCATCAGCAACACCATCGTCAACATCGCCACCAACCTCATCCAGACCGTCGCCCTGCTGGCCGTCATGCTCACGCTCGAATGGCGGCTGACCCTCCTCAGCGTCGTCATCCTGCCGCTGTTCGCCGTCGCCGCGCAGAGACTGGGAAGCGTCCTGCGCGACATCGCCCGTCAGGCCATGAACCTGAACGCGCAGATGAACGCCCACATGAACGAGACCCTCAACATCGGCGGCGCGCTGCTCGTCAAACTCTTCGGCCGCGCGCGCGAGGAGGAGAAACGCTTCCGCGAGCGCGCCGGGAATGTGCGCGATATCGGCATCCGGCGCGCGGTGGTCGGCTCCACGTTCTTCGTCGTCTTCGGCCTCGTCAGCGCGGTGGGCACGGCGCTGGTCTACGGACTCGGCGGCTACTACGTCATCGCCGAGATTTTCACCGTCGGCGCCATCGTCGCTTTTGGCTCCTACCTCGGTCAACTCTACGGCGCGTTGCAGGGACTGGCCGGCGCGCCCGTCGAATTCTCCACCAGCATGGTCTCCTTCGAGCGCGTGTTCGAGATCCTGGACCTGCCGCTCGACATCGTGGAAAAAGAGAACGCGTCCGAACTGCGCGACGTGAAAGGCGAACTGCAATTCGAGGACGTCTCGTTCAACTACAGCGTGGACGAGTCGAAACTGCTCAAAGACGTGAAACGCTACGGGCGCATGGACGACGTGGGCGCGGTGTTGTCGCTGACGGAAAAACCGAAGACGGAGGACGGGGGACGGAAACCCGCGGACGGTCAGGGCGGACGCGTCCCACCCGACGGGGAGGCGGACGCGGCCTCCCAGGCCCGCGACGTCGCCCTGAGCGGAATCTCCTTCGCCGCGCGTCCCGGACAGTTGGTCGCCCTCGTCGGCCCCTCGGGCGCGGGCAAAACCACGCTGACGTATCTCATCCCGCGCCTGTACGACCCCACCGAAGGCCTCATCCGCATAGACGGCCGCGACCTGCGCGATGTGACGCTCGACTCGCTCTCCTCCGCCATCGGGATGGTCACGCAGGAGACGTATCTCTTCCACGACACCATCCGCACCAACCTGACGTACGCCAAACCCGACGCGTCGCAAGCCGAGATCGAGTCCGCGGCGAAGGCGGCCAACATCCACAACTTCATCGTGGACCTGCCCGACGGTTACGACACCATCGTCGGCGAACGCGGCTACCGACTCAGCGGCGGCGAGAAGCAGCGCATCGCGCTGGCGCGCGTGATTCTCAAAGACCCGCGTATCCTGGTTTTGGACGAGGCCACCAGCCACCTCGACAGCGAATCCGAAGCGCTGATCCAGGACGCCTTGAAGCGCGTCATGGCGGGGCGGACGAGCATCGTCATCGCGCATCGCCTGTCCACCATCCTCGCGGCGGACCTGATCCTCGTGATGGACCGCGGGGCAATCGTTGAACGCGGCTCCCACGAGGAGTTGCTCGCGCTCAACGGGCTGTACGCGCAGTTGTATGAAACGCAGTTCAGGGGAGAGAGGACATAGCATCGGGATTGAGATTTCCAGATACAATAGCCGCGTGGATTCTCCCAAGCCTTCCCTCTCCGACAGACTTAAAGCCCTCGGCGTCAAAGTCGGCGCGGCGGACCTGGCCCCGCCGAAGCCCGCTTCGACCGTCCCCATCCACAAGGTCGTCGCGGGCGGATACCGCCAGACCGCGCGCGGCGAGGCCTTCGTCGCCGAGCAGACCTTCGGCGCGGACTACCGTCACGGCGGCCAGCCGCTGCCCATCCTCCATCCGCTCGACGCGGTCGCGCTCTGGGCGCGCGATCCGCGGCTCGCCTCCATCCCGCTTGCCGCCTTCGCCTTCCTCGACACCGAGACCAGCGGCATGGCGGGCGGCACGGGGACCTACGCCTTCATGGTCGGCGTGGGACGTTTCGACGGCGACGACTTCCGCCTGGCGCAATTCTTCCTGCGCGACCCGTCCGAGGAACCCGCCATGCTCGAAGCGTTGACCGAGTTCCTCGCGCCGTGCAAAGCGCTGGTCACGTTCAATGGAAAAGCCTTCGACGCGCCGCTGCTTGCGACGCGTTACAAGTTACACGATATTCCCAGCCC
>DKTP01000153.1 GCA_002473085.1 Anaerolineales bacterium UBA7227 | reverse complement strand
AATTGTCCGCGCCGGCGCGGTTGACCTGTCGGTACAGGATTCCGCCGCGGGAAAACAGGAACCCGCCTGGGTCACGGAAGGAGGCGGCGAGGGAGTCGCTAGTTTGCGGCATCGGCGTCCGAGTCGTCATCGTCGGTTTCGTCGGCCGCGGGTTTGATCCCCAGCCAGCGTTTGATCTTGCTCCACGAGGCCGAGATGGCGACGCCGATCCCCAGCGCGGCGGCGATCAGGATTTGGATGATGAACGAGCCGGAGCCGGGGTCGAGGTAGGCGGGAGGGGAGAAGTGCATGGTGTCCTTTCCGTAGAGCGAGATATTGTCTCGCTTTACTCGGCGGTTTCAGGGACGATTTCTTCAAGCGTAAACGACTCGGAGCAGGCGGCGCATTGCGCCTGGCGTTTGTTCGCGGCGACGAGCAGGCCGCCGCATTTGGGACAGGGCTGTTTGAGCGGTTTTTTCCACGAGGTGAAGTCGCAGTTCGGGTAGTTGATGCAGCCGTAGAAGACGCGGCCTTTGCGCGTCTTGCGCTCGACGAGTTCGCCGCCGTCCTTTGGACAGATCACGCCGATCTTTTCGAGCCACGGCTCGGTGTAACGACATTCGGGGAAGCCCGAACACGAGATGAACTTCCCGTAGCGGCCATAGCGGATGACGAGTTCCCGGCCGCAGTCGGGGCAGGCGCGGCCAATCGGCTCCGGGCCAGACTTGGTGACGGGCATCTCGGCCTGGGCCTTCGCCACCTCCGCGGAGAACGGGCTCCAGAACTCGCGCATCACGCGCACCCAGTCTTCGTTCCCGGCCGCGATCTCGTCGAGGTCTTCCTCCATGCGCGCCGTGAAGCTGTAATCCACGATGTCGGGGAAATATTGGATCATCAAATCGTTGACGGTGAATCCGGTCTCGGTCGGGACGAGGCGGCGGTCCACCCGCTCGACGTAGCCGCGCTGCTGGATGGTGGAGATCGTCGGCGCGTAGGTGGACGGGCGGCCGATCCCGTTTTCTTCCAATGTCTTCACCAAACTCGCCTCGCTGTAGCGCGGGGGCGGCTGCGTGAAGTGTTGCTCTGGAATAAGCCTCACCAATTCCTGTGTCTGTCCTTCTTTAACAGATGCTGGGACACTAACATTGGCTTCGGCTTCTTCTGATTTGGCGTCTTCATCCTTCGTTTCTTCGTAAACGATCAGGAAACCAGGGAACTTTAGCGTAGATCCTGATGCGCGAAAGAGAAATTCATGTTCACTGCCCACACCAGTCACTTCGACAGAGATTGTGTCGAAGACTGCCACTTCCATTTGACAGGCGACAAAACGCTGCCAAATAAGTTGATACAATTTGAACATGGCGGGATCGAGGAACGGCTTGACGTTATCAGGAGTACGAAATACCGATGTCGGACGAATGGCCTCGTGCGCCTCTTGCGCGCCCGCGACTTTTTTCGTGTATTGAATCGGTTTCTCTGGCAGGAAATCGCCGCCGTATCTTTCGGAAACAAACTGGCGAACTTCATTTACGGCTAATTCGGAAATATTGGTTGAATCAGTTCGCATGTAGGTAATGAGACCCGTTGTTCCGCCTTCGCCTATATCCTGTCCTTCATAAAGACCCTGCGCCAAACCCATGGTGCGTTTTGCCGTGAAACCGAGTTGGGTATTGGCCGTCTGTTGCAGCGATGACGTAATGAAAGGAGGTAAGGGTCTTTGGCGTCGTTCGCCTTGCTTGAATTTTGTAACCGCGTAAGGCGCCTTCTCCAATTCTGCTACGAGGGGAGTTACAGTCTCCTCGTCTGGAAGTTCAGGCTCCTCGCCGTTAATTTTCACCAGTTTGGCGATAAAAGTTTGCGTATCGCCCTCCGGCTTGAACTCCGCGCCGATGCTCCAATACTCGACGGGGACGAAGGCGTCGATCTCGCGTTCGCGTTCGACGATGAGTCGCAGCGCCACCGATTGGACGCGTCCCGCGGAGAGACGCGAGCGCACCTTCTCCCACAGGATCGGGCTGATGCTGTAGCCGACGAGTCGGTCCAGCACGCGGCGCGCCTGCTGCGCGTTGACCAGGTCCATGTTGATGCCGCGCGGGTGCGCGAAGGCCTCGTTGACGGCCGGTTCGGTGATCTCGTGGAAGACCACGCGCTTTGCCCGCTCCGGTTCGATGTCCGCGGCTTCGAGCAGGTGCCACGAGATGGCCTCGCCCTCGCGGTCGGGGTCGGTGGCGAGATAGACTTCGGCGTGTTCCTTCGCCAGCTGCTTCAGTTCCTTGACGACCGTCTTCTTCTCGTTCGGGACGCGGTACTTCGGGGTGAAGTTGTTCTCCACGTCCACCGAGAGTTGCGAGCGCAGCAGGTCGCGGATATGGCCGACGGAGGCCTTCACCGTGTAGCCCTTGCCGAGGAAACGTCCCACCGTCCTGGCTTTGGCGGGCGACTCCACGATCACCAGTTTCCCCTGGCGCGGCTTCTCCGCTTTGACGGGCTTCTCAGGCGGGGTCAATCCCGCGTGCGCGTCGGTCTTTCCCATGCGGTACAACTTCGTCCCGCACACGGGACAGACGCCGATGGTCACGGGCGAGCCCTTCGCGTTGAAGGACGCCTGCGGGTCGTTCATTTCTCGTTTGGTCTTGCACTTCATGCAATAAGCTTCCATAAATCCTCCAAAGAACAGGACGCAGAGAGTAGAGATCAGTCAGCGCTGCTCTCTCTCCGTTGTCCAATCTCTATAAATACTTTTCGTGTTCGGAATTTTTCAAACTGTCCACAACCTTGCGGACCTTCTGCGCGTGGTCTTTGTGGCACACCAGCAAAACGTCGCGCGTGTCCACCACGACCAGGTCGTCCACGCCGATGGTGACGATGAGCCGCTCGCCGCCGTTGTCGTACACCAGCGAGTGATGCGTGTCCTCCGCGATGTGCTGGTTCGCGAAGACGATGTTGCCGTCCTTGTCGGTGATGTGGACGTCGAAGAGCGAATCCCACGAGCCGACGTCGCTCCACTCCAACCCGCCCGCAGGCAGGACGGCCACCTTGTCGGCGTTTTCCATGACCCCGTAATCCACGGTGACGGTATCTAGCTTCCGCCAGACGCGCTGGATGACCCGCTCGCGTCCCGCGGACGTTGAGGCGGACGCGATCTCCGTCAGCGCTTGATCCAGCCTCGGCAGTTGCCGACCGATCTCCGCAAGGATGGAGTCGGCGCGCCAGACGAACATCCCCGAATTCCACGAGTGGTCGCCCGAGGCGATCATGGCGCGCGCCTCCACCTCGTTCGGCTTCTCTTTGAATTTCAACACGCGGTAAACGGGATAGACGACGCGTTCGGAGATCGTCTCGCCGCGCTGGATGTATCCGTATCCCGTGGCGGCGTAAGTGGGCGTGACGCCCAGCGTGACGAGGTAGCCCTTCTCGGCCACGTCCACCGCCACGCGGATTAACAAATGAAAGAGATCGCGGTTGCGGATGTAGTGGTCCGCGGGCAGGACGGCCATCGCCGCTTCGGGGTCGCGTTGACGCAGGATCGCGGCCGCCAGCCCGACGACGGACGCGGTGCCGCGCGGCTCCGGCTCGACGATGAAGTTCCGCGCGGGGATCTCGGGCGTTTGGGCGCGCAACTCGTCCACCTGCGCCGCGCTGGTGGCCACGATCAGCTTGCCGCAGCGCCGATGGTCGACGCCGCGCTCGGCGCAGTACTGGTACAGCAGCTGCTTACCGCGTACGCACAGGCGCGCCTTGAGCGAGCCCGGCGCGTAGTAGATGCCGGCGTGGATCACTTCGCTGTTGCGCGCGCTGGTCTGGGTGCCAAAGCTCTCGGCCGCCTCCAGCACCAGCACCTCGCGCCCCGCCAGCGCCAGCGCGCGCG
>DKTP01000066.1 GCA_002473085.1 Anaerolineales bacterium UBA7227 | reverse complement strand
AGAATCGTAAGCATAGCTCAAGTTTTGGAGATTTCCAGCGACGAGCGTGTGCAGGCGTCCGCCCTGCTGGTTCCAGGGATAGTAGTCGTAGGTCTGGGTTAGCCCGTTGCGGAGGGCGCGGGTCGTACCCCCTGCGGGGGCGATGCGCGATCAGCGGGCAGGTCTTTGCCACCAGCCAGGTTGAGGGTGCAATCCAAATACCCACATGATAAAAGACTCGCTTCCACCCAACTGACCGCCTAATTCGATTGCATTAGGCACAGCATTGGGACCAAACCCTAAACTATTTGCGGTTGTATACATGTAGCCAGCGCCTAATGTGTAATACGGATTTCCTTCTGAATCCAGAGCGACACTAAAACCTTTACCAAAGCCTACCTCTGCAAAAGCATCCAAACCAATTTCAGCGGAAGCGTCAAATTGAGATCCAGCCAATAGACCGCTAATGTCACTCACATCGCCAGGTACACCGTGAACGACTGAAGTGCCTGCATATATTTTTCCAAGCATTCCTGTTGGCGTGCCGAGATAACTAAATGCTCCAACAGTTTGAACTACATACAAATTGCCTTCTTTCCAATCAATCAGAAAATCCCATTGATCATACACCCCCCCCTTCCAATCCATAGCCAGATTGACCGCTATAACCAACATGGATACCAGACACAGGTTTAGAATGACGCTTGAGCCATAAATCGAAATTAGAGCAATAACTATAATGGCCCTCATCACATTTTCCTTTAGCCGCTTCTGCTTGAGGAAGAGTCTGTTTTTGCGCATCTTCATTGGCCTGAGCCTGAGACAGGCTACAGCCTTCCCCTGTCCGACAACCATCGTCCACTCTATGCCCGCTCGGATCCGTATACCGGACGGGATTATTATTGACAAACGCATACCGGTCCCAGGCCTGCGTCCCTTGCGTGGAGGTGGGGATGCTTCGCGGCCAGATGGATACATCACTTCATCCTCGCCTTCTTCCAGTATCTCTGCAACCCGTCCGCGCTCATGCCGAGGGGATTGGCGAGCTCGTAGGCCCGCGTCACGTTGGGATCGAGTCCCTGCCTGCGGCCTTCCGCCTCCATCCACTCGGCAAAACGGGCGCGCAGTTCCTCGATGGGCGGGTCGGCGGGCATGGTCTCCTCCAGCCAGCGCTCGGCGGCGTCCAGTCCCTTTTCCACTTCGCGCAGCTGCCAGTCGGGGTCGTCGTAGATTCCAAAGTGCGTCGGCGCGATGCGGTCGAATTTCAGGGCGCGCAGACGCGCCAGCGAGGCGCGCCATCTCTCGATGTGCAGTTCGGGCGGCGGCATGGGGACGCGCAAATACCGATAGCCGGGGATCCGCACCCCGCCCACGTCCCCGCTGAAGCAGACGTCCTCGAACAGATAGACGTGGTGATGTTCCGCATGCCCGGGCGTGGACAGGGCCGTGAAACGCAGGTTCCCGATGGCGACCTCAGCCGCGTCTTCCACGACGTGGAGCTGCTCCTGCGGAACGGGCAGGAACTCGCCCCAAAGCGAGTCCATCGCGTCCCCGTAGATGCGCGTCGCGGAGGCCAGCAGTTTTTCAGGGTTGACCAGATGCGGCGCGCCCACCGGGTGGACGTAGATCTGCGCGCCGTAGCGAGCCAGCCGTCCCGCCGCTCCCGCGTGATCGAGGTGGATGTGCGTCAGCAGGACGTGAGTCACGTCGGCGAGGGAGAGGCCGTTTGCCAGCAGCCCGGCTTCCAGTCCCGCGAGACACGAGCCCGGTCCGCTTTCGACGAGGACGACCGCGTCGCCGTCCTGAATCAGGTACGAGGCAATCGCCTGCGTCCTTCCCTGAAAGTTCAGATCAAGCGCGATAATGGGGGTCTTTGCCATGCGTAAATTCCTTGTGTGGAGGTGAATTTGGAAAGGGTCTGGGGAAGGTCGTCTCCGCAGCGGACGCGGCAGACCGGCATTCCGCGGCCCAGGAGGTTATGTTCCATCGCGTCCGCGCCGGGCGGACCGTCGAAGGTGGCCGCGTCGAGCAGGATAACGATGGGATGCAGCCTGCGCCGCTGCAAGTCCTCTGCCGCGGAGACGAGGCCAGGAGACGGCTTGGGCGTGATGAGGATGGCGGTGGAGCCGTCTTTCACGTGACGGGCCTGCATCGAGACCAGCGCCGCCAAAGACAGGCTGCCGTCCGCCTCGAGCAGCGCCAGGGTTTCGAGGATCTTGGCCTCCTGGCGTCCGCCCATTTCGGCCGGGATGACGGTGAGGGCGCGCCCTGCGGCGGTCAGTCCTACGGCGCGCTTTTGCTCGATGAAATATTTGGAAAGGGAGGCCGCAATGCAGACGGCGTATTCCAGCGTGGACGGGGCCAGGCCGGGTTTTTCGCGGCGTTTGAAGAGCAAGTCGGAGGGGACGAACTTCAGGGGCGTCTGCGGCCTGGCGTAATGGATGCCCTCCTGCATGTCCAGGACGATCCAGACTTCGGCCTGCGGGTCGTGGTCGAATTCCTTGACCATTAATTTGCCGCGCCGCGCCGAGGTGGGCCAGTGGATGCTTTTGAGCGGATCGCCGGGCGTGTACTCGCGCACGCTGGCGGCGTGCGGCGTCATCTCGGAGGAGCGGCGGTGGAGGACGCGCCCGCCCGGCAGGATGCCCGGCGCGGCCGGGAAGGCGGAGATCTCGTAAATGGTCGGCAGCACGACCAGCGTCTCGCGCGCCGGGAAGGTCTTGCTGGCGCGGAACAGCCCGAACGGGTCCTGTCCGATGAGCGTGGTGGGGCCGAGCGGAAAGCGTCCGCGTTGGGCGAGGAACGTCCGCGAGAGGTAGGTGATCGTGCGGCGGCCCCCGATGCGGGTGAGGAGACGCGAGCCTGCCGCGTTGGGCAGCGCGGACTCGTTGACGACTTCCGCGCTGAACGAAAGCAGGGGGCTGGAGTTGTGGACTTCGAAGTGTTCTTCGAACACGTCGCCCGCGCTGGCTTTTTGCAGGCGCGCGTGGCGCCGCACTTTTAGCCCCATCAGCGAAAAACGCGTCCACAGGAAGGCGGCCAGCGCGATCAACAGGCTGAGGTAAAGCAGCCGCCTGTAAACCGCCTCGTCGCTGACGAGCGAACCGACGCCCCCGGCCAGGAACATCAACGCGACGACGATCCGCCCGGAGTTCATTGCAAATCCGTCTCCGCAGGCTTCGATTTTTCCGCGGCGGCATAGTCGCCGCCCGGGGCGGGGATGGAGCGCAGGATCTCCTCGACGATGCGGTCGGCCCCGAGGTCCCGCAGGCGCGCGGCCGGGCTGACGATGATGCGGTGTCCCAGCACAGGGACGGCCATAGCCTTGACGTCGTCGGGCAGAACGTGGTCGCGTCCCTTCAAGGCGGCGCGCGCCTGGGCAGAGCGGAACAGTCCCAGCGAGCCGCGCGGACTCGCGCCGAGGTAGGCGTCCTCGCTCTCGCGCGTGCGGCGGACGAGGTCTACGATGTAGCGGCGGACCTGCGCGGAGACGTACACTTTGCGGATCTCCCCCGCGGCCTCCCGAATCTCTTTCGTCTTGACGACGGGTTTGAGCGTCTCCAGCGGGTGGCGGAGTTGCTGTTCCCCGAGGATGCGAATCTCGTCGAGAATGTTTGGGTAGCCGAGGCGGACGCGCAGGAGGAAGCGGTCGAGTTGGGCTTCGGGCAGGGGGAATGTCCCCTCGTATTCGATGGGATTTTGCGTGGCGAGGACCATGAAAGGGCTTGCCAGTTTGTGCGTCACGCCGTCCACCGTCACCTGGCGTTCTTCCATGGCTTCGAGCAGAGCGGCCTGCGTCTTGGGCGTGGCGCGGTTGATCTCGTCCGCAAGGACGATCTGTCCCATGATGGGGCCGGGACGGAACTCGAACTCTTTCTTCGACTGGTTATAGACGGAGATGCCGGTCACGTCGCTGGGGAGCATGTCGGGGGTGAATTGGATGCGGCTGAAGTCGCAGTCCAGCGAACGGGCGAGGCTGCGCGCCAGGACGGTCTTGCCGACGCCCGGCACATCTTCAATGAGGATGTGTCCCTGGCACAACAGCCCAATGACGATCATTTCCACTGTGGCGCGTTTGCCGACGATCACTTTCTCCAGGTTGCCGATGACGCGTTCGCCGAATTGTTGGATGTCTATCATAATCAGGCCTCGAATAACTTTCCATATCCTGCTGGGATGAAACGATTGTACGTGGGATTGCCAGGTTCGACAAGGAAGAGCGTAAGGGATGCAACCAATGGGGCATCAGGATGGAAGGACGAATCATGTTATACTCCCCTGCTGATGGGCGGCAAACGCCCGTCAAGCGCCAAATTTCAAAGAGGAATCAAATGATAGAAGAACCCATCCACGTTACTGACGACGCTTTTGAGAAGACCGTCCTGCAATCGCAGGTACCGGTCATTGTAGATTTTTGGGCGCCGTGGTGCGGCCCCTGCAAGACCCT
>DKTP01000154.1 GCA_002473085.1 Anaerolineales bacterium UBA7227 | reverse complement strand
GCGTCATTCGCGGCAGAAAAGGAACTCGATGAGAACTCAACAACGCGTGGGACGCTGGGGCGAGCAGGCCGCGGCAGAATATCTGGAGAAGAAGGGCTGCCAGATTCTGGAGCGCAATTTCCGCGCCGAGCGCGGCGAAGTGGACATCATCGCCCGACAGGACAACGTGCTGATTTTCGTGGAGGTGAAAGCGCGCTCGTCCAACCGATATGGTTACCCTGAATATTCCGTCTCTCCCCAAAAGCGGCGGAGACTGTTGAGCGCGGCGGAAAAATACGTCCTCGCTCACCCCGAATTCAGCGCCTGGCGCGTGGACATCATCGCCGTGGAGGGAGAGTCGGGCGAGGCGAAGATCGTCCATTTTGAGAATATAATCTAAACCAAATTACAAAATCCATCACAGTCGAAGAAGGAAGCGGAGAATGAAGAACTCGAAATCAGCGGGATTTTTGTCGGTGATCGCAGCGTTACTCATCATTGGCTGTCAGCCTGAAGCGGAAATTGGTTTCCAGCCGCCAATCGTCCCGGTCCGGGTCTCCATCAATTCAAGCGGCGAGTTGAAGGTCGGCTTTTCCGGGCAGATCGTCACGCCTATCGGAACATTCGATGTTGGAGGCGGAGCGACGATTTGGTCAATGCGAAAGCAATATGATCAGAAAGTGCTGATCGTCCGCGTAGACGATAAGGCGGTGGTATATGCGCTCGAGGAAGAAAAAGAATTCAAAGTCACGTTCGACGACGGCAATACGCTGTATAAAAAAGTGGATCTCAAACACGAATCGGACGGCGATATCGTCCTCGAATTGGAATCGGGCGCGCCATCCGTAATTTATTACACTGCCGATCCCGGAGTCAGCCTGGTCAAAGATTCGTCCTGTCCGGGCGCCAAGTATCCCACGCGTCTCGAAGCGGGGCGCGACGCCACAGTATGCACCAAGGACGACCGCCTTATAATCCGCAAGGCGTCAAATATGGCCGCCGCCGAACTCATGTCCATCTATCCAGGAACAGCCATCAAGATTGTGGACGGCCCCGTATGCTCGAACGATTTTTGGTGGTGGAAGGTCAAAATTTATCAAGGCACGCTCTATGGCTTGCAGGACAAAGGCTTCGACCCTGTTGGAACGACAAAGAAAGATTTCTCGGGATGGGCGCGCGAAGGCTGGGATAATATTGACGCATATTTTCTGTGCCAATGAATTCGAGGCGACCGCGTGATGACTCCCCCTCCCCTCATCCTCCTCATCGGACCGACCGCCGTCGGCAAGACCGAGATCGCCATCCGCCTCGCGGAGACGATGGACGGCGAGATCGTCAGCGCGGATTCGCGTCTCTTCTACCGCGGCATGGACATCGGCACGGCCAAGCCGACTCCCGCCGAGCGGGCGCGCGTCCCGCATCATTTGATTGACGTGGCGGAGCCTGACGAGACCTGGTCGCTGGCGCAGTTTCAGCGGGAGGCGCGGCGGGTCATCGCGGACATCCACGCGCGGGGGAAACTTCCCTTTTTGGTGGGCGGGACGGGTCAATACGTCCGCGCGGTGACGGAGGGCTGGAGTCCGCCGGAGGTGAAGCCCGACGAGCGTCTGCGGAGCGAATTGGAAAAATTGAAGACGGAACGGGGAATATATTGGCTACACGATAGGCTAAAATTGCTCGATCCCGAAGCGGCGGCGAAAATCGACGCGCGCAACGCGCGGCGGACGATCCGCGCGCTGGAGGTGATTCTGTCCACGGGACGGAGGTTCTCCGAGCAGCGCGGCCAGGCGGAATCTCCCTACCGCCTCATTGCCGTCGGGTTGACGCGTCCGCGCGAGGAACTGTACGCGCGCGTGGACGCGCGCATCGAGTCCATGTTCGCGGCCGGTTTCGTGGACGAGGCCCGACGGCTGCTCGAAAAAGGCTATTCGCCGGAGTTGCCGCCCATGTCGGGGATCGGGTATCGCGAATGCGTCGGGGTGGTAAAAGGCCAATTGACGGAGGAACAGGCCAAGGTCCAGATCCGACGCGCCACGCGGGTCTTCGTCCGCAGGCAGGCGAACTGGTTCAAACCCACGGACGAGTCCATCCGCTGGTTCACTGTCCGCGAAAACACGGAGGACGAGATTCGAAAACTCCTGCGCGCAGCGGTTGACGTTTGAATTTTTCATGTATATACTAGGCTTACATTTTTTCCCACCCACCAATGGAGGAGTTGCCGTTATGAATGACCGTCCCTGGATCAAGAATTACGACAAAGGGGTGCCAGCCACAATCGAATATCCGAAAATCCCGCTCTTTCAATTGCTTGAAAACAGCGCCCAGAAGTATCCCGACCGCGCCTGCACGATCTTTAAGGGTGCGGTCATTTCTTACAAAGAGATGAGCGCCGTCACCGACCGCATCGCGGCGGCGCTGGTCGCGATGGGCGTGAAGAAAGGCGACCGCGTAGGAATCTTCATGCCAAACACGCCGCAATTCGTGATGGCCTATTTCGGGATCCTCAAGGCGGGCGGGGTCGTGGTGGCGACGAATCCGCTTTACACGCCGCCCGAAATCGAATATCAGGTCAACGATTCCGGGGTCGAGATCATGTTCGTGATGACCAATTTCTACAAAACGATCAAGGCCGCCCAGCCGAAGACCAAAATCAAAAAGTTGATCGTCACCAACATCAAAGAGACCCTGCCCCCCGTCCTGCGCGTCCTGTTCACGCTGGCGAAGGAGAAGAAAGGCGGATTCCGCATCGAGGGCGGACTGGCGGAGGGCGATATCTGGTTCCAGGACCTGCTGGCGAAGTACGCCAACTCGCCGCGTCCAAAACTGGACATCGGACCGGACGACACGGCCCTGTTCCAATACAGCGGCGGGACGACCGGCGTTTCCAAGGCCGCGGTAGCCACCCACTTCAACGTCCTGGCCGACACGCTCCAGATCAAGAGTTGGATGACCAACCTCGTCGAAGGCCAGGAAATCGTCCTGATGGCGATCCCGCTCTTCCACGTCTACGGCATGGTGGCGGGCATGTTGTTCGCCATGTCCACCGGCGCCAGCATGGTGATGATCCCCAACGCGCGCGACATCCCCGACGTGCTGGAGAACATCAACAAATTCCATCCCACCATCTTCCCCGGCGTACCGACGCTCTATAACGCCATCAACAACCGCCCGGACGTGAAAGCCGGCAAGTACAACCTTTCGTCCATCAAAGCCTGCATCTCCGGGTCCGCTCCGCTCCTGCGCGAGACCAAGGAGACTTTCGAACGATTGAGCGGCGGCAAGGTCTTCGAGGGCTTCGGACTTTCGGAAGCGCCGACCGCCACGCACTGCAACCCGCTCAACGGCGTCAACAAGACCGGCTCCATCGGGATGCCGCTCCCCGACGTGGACTGCAAGATCATCAATCTCGACGACGGCGAGACCGAAATGCCCCTGGGCGAGATTGGCGAGATCGTCATCAACGGGCCGCAGGTGATGAAAGGCTATCACAACATGCCCACCGAGACCGCCAACACTCTGCGGACTCTGAAGGACGGGAAAGTCTGGCTCTTCACGGGCGACATCGGCCGCATGGACGAAGACGGTTACTTCTACATCGTAGATCGCAAGAAAGAACTCATCAAGCCGGGCGGATACCAGGTCTGGCCGCGCGAGGTGGAGGAAGTCCTGGCGGCGAATCCCAAAGTGATGGACGTGGGTGTGGCCGGCATCCCCGACCCGTATCGCGGCGAGACCGTCAAAGCGTGGATCGTCCTCAAGCCGGGCGAAACGGCCACCGAAGAGGAACTCAAAGCCTTCTGCAAGGAACGCCTGGCCGCGTACAAAGTCCCCACGCACTACGAGTTCCGTTCCGAACTGCCGAAGACCACCGTCGGCAAGATCCTGCGCCGCGAACTGGTGAGACAGCACAAAGAGGCTCATCCGGGGTAGTCGAGTAGTCAAGTAGTCGGCCGCAAAATCAAAAGCCTCCCGCGATTGCGGGAGGCTTCTCATTTCATCTACGACCAGGCGGCCATCTGACCATCAGACCACCAGACTATCCGACTACCTACGCCACTTGCGGCGTGCCGCTCTTCTTTCCAAATGGCGAGGGGAAGATGGCTTCGAATTCTTCGCGGGTGATCGTCTCCGCTTCGAGGAGTTTGCTCGCCACGGCGTCGAGTTGCGTACGATACTTCTGCAAAAGCGACTTGGCCTGCTTGTAGGATTCGTCCACGATGCTGCGGACTTCGCGGTCGATCTGCTCGGCGACCGCCTCGGAGTAATCGCGTTGCTCCGAAATCTCGCGCCCGAGGAATATCAATTCTTCCTTCTGACCATAAACCATCTGTCCCATCTCGCTGGACATGCCCAGCCGGGTCACCATGGAGCGCGCCATACGCGTCACCTGCTCGATGTCGTTGGACGCGCCCGAGGTAATATCGTCGAAGACGAGTTCCTCGGCGGCGCGGCCGCCCAGCGCGTACGCCAAAGTGGCGAGCAGTTTCTTGCGCGACATCAGCGTGCGGTCTTCGTCGGGACGGAACCAGGTCACGCCGCCGGCCTGCCCGCGCCCGACGATGGTCACTTTCTGGACGGGGTCCGCCTCAGGGATGGCGTTCGCCACCACCGCGTGACCCGCTTCGTGGTAGGCGATGATGCGCTTCTCTTCGTCCGAGATCAGGCGCGACTTCCGCTCGGGTCCCATCACGACGCGTTCGATGGCTTCTTCGAGCTCGTGCTGGGTGATGGATTTCTTGTTGCGCCGCGCGGCGAGAATGGCGCCCTCGTTGACGAGGTTTTCCAAATCCGCGCCGACGAAGCCGGGCGTGCCGCGCGCCAGCGAAGACAGGTCAACGCTCGGGTCGAGCGGCTTGCCCTTAACATGGACTTTGAGAATGGCCTCGCGGCCTCTCACGTCGGGACGGTCGAGCGTCACGCGGCGGTCGAAGCGGCCGGGGCGCAGGAGCGCCGGGTCGAGGACGTCGGGGCGGTTGGTGGCCGCCATGATGATGATGTTGGTGTCGGTGTCGAAACCGTCCATCTCCACGAGCATTTGATTCAACGTCTGCTCGCGCTCGTCGTGCGAACCGCCGAGGCCCGCGCCGCGCTGACGTCCCACCGCGTCGATCTCGTCCACGAAGACGATGCAGGGCGAATGCCGCTTGGCCTGGTCGAACAGGTCGCGCACGCGGCTGGCGCCCACGCCCACGAACATTTCTACAAATTCCGAACCGGAGATGGAGAAGAACGGGACTCCCGCCTCGCCCGAAACGGCCTTGGCGAGGAGCGTCTTGCCGGTTCCGGGTGGCCCGATGAGCAGGACGCCCTTCGGGATGCGCGCTCCCAGCTGAATGAACTTTTGCGGCTCCTTCAGGAACTCGACGACTTCTTTAAGTTCGTCTTTCGATTCGTCCACGCCCGCCACGTCGTTGAAGGTGACGGTGGGATGGTCGCCGCTGAACATGCGGGCGCGGCTCTTGCCGAACGACATGGCGGCGTTATTCGATCCCTGCGCCTGCCGGAAGATGAACCACAACACTCCCGCCATCACCAGCACGGGCAGGATGTAGGCGGCCGCGCCCAGCAGCCCGTTCCACTGGCTGGGCGGTTTGATCTCAATGGTGACATTATCCGGACCCAGGTTCGCAGGCGAGACGCCCAGGCTGACCAGCTGCTCCACCAAAGTGGATGAGCCTTCCTTTTGAGAGGTCTGCTCGATCTCCGAGCCGTCCTTGTAAACCACGAGGAGGCGGTTGTTCTCGTCCACCGAAATTCTCTGGATCTTGCCGGCCTGGACGTCGCGCGCCACCTCGTTGATGGTCAAAGGCTTGGCGGCGGCAGAGCCTTCCTTCTGGAAAGCCATGAAGACCATGGCGGCTATTGCCACTATGAGAATAAACGTCACGAGAAACGATTGATTACGTTGTTGATTCAAAGAAACCTCCAGATACCACGATGATTATACAACCGCATGTCTGTATTGGGTGATTTTTATATGATACTCTAACAAAAAAAAGCCCGCCGCTATTCGACGATCAATTCCACGGGACAGTGGTCCGATCCCATCACGTCCTCATGCACAACGACGTCCTTGACGCGCGGGAACAGCGCCTCGGAGACGAGGAAATAGTCCAGCCGCCAGCCGATGCCGCGCGCTCGCGCCGCGAAACGATACGTCCACCAGGTGTATTGGACGCGGTCGGGATACAACCTCCGATACGCGTCCACGAAGCCGTGGTCGAGGAATTTCTGCACCCATTCGCGCTCCTCGGGCAGAAACCCCGAAGTGGTCTCGTTCTCCTTCGGGTTTTTCAGGTCAATCGGCATATGCGCGGTGTTGAAATCGCCGGTGATGACGATCTTCTCGCCCGAGGCGTGGAGCGCGTCGCAGAGTTCGAGCAGGCGGGCGTAGAAGTCCAGTTTGTAGTCCACGCGCTCGCGGCCGCGCTGCCCGTTTGGGAAGTAGATGTTATAAAGAAGGAAGTCGGGATGGCGGGTGCGGATGACGCGTCCCTCAATGTCAAAGCGCGGGGACGACAGACCCAGCTCGACGTCGAGGGGCGAAGCGGCGCAGTAGGTGGCGACGCCGCTGTAGCCGGGACGTTCGGCCGGGTTCCACGTCACATCGTAGCCGGGAGGCGTCCGCTGCGCCTCGGTCAATTGATCGGGACGGGCCTTGATTTCCTGCAAACACAAAACGTCGGGACGGCGGTCGAAAGCCCAGTCCAGCGCGTTCTTGCCCAGCGCGGCGCGAATCCCATTGACATTCCAGGTGATGATGTTCATCGTCCCATCTCTTTGATACCCACTCTCTTTACATGCGCTTTCTTAGAAGTGGGTATTATTATGGTAAACTTGTTTTGGCAGGCATCCATGAACGATAAAAATCCCAAACGAATACTATGTATCGAAGATGAGCCGGAGATGATCGACCTGATCCGCCTCATTCTTGAGCGCCGCGGCTTCATCGTGCAGGGCGCGGCGGGCGGCGCGGACGGGGTTAAAAAAATCCGCGAGACGCACCCCGACCTGATCCTGCTGGACTTGATGATGCCCGATATGGACGGCTGGGAAGTATACCAGCAAATGAAGGCCGACGAAACCACGCGCGACATCCCGGTCATTGTAGTGACGGCCAAAGCCCAAAACATCGACAAAGTGCTGGGCCTGCATATCGCCAAAGTGGACGATTACATCGCCAAACCGTTCAACCCGCAGGAACTGCTCGCCAGCGTGGAAAAAGTCTTGAGCCGGCAGGCCTGAGCCAATTCAACCGACCTGGGGCGTCCCTGCCATAAACCGGGGCCGCCCTTTTTTCATAAATATGACGCCCGCCCGCTTCATTTTCGTACTCGACATGGACAACCGGATCTCCGCGCCGCCGCGCGTGAAATACTGCGAAACGTTCCTCTGCCGCCTGCGCGGACTCGCCTTCCGCCGCCCGGTCACGCGTGACGAGGGGCTGCTGCTCGTCTTCGGACGCGACAGCCGCGTCGACTCGTCCATCCACATGCTGGGCGTGGACTTCAACCTGGCCGTGTTCTGGATCAACGACGAAATGCAAGTGGTGGATAAAACAGTGGCGGGCGCGTGGAAACCGGCCTACCTCCCCAAGGCTCCGGCGCGTTACGTGCTGGAAGTCCACGCCAGCCGCATTGACGATTTCGAGATCGGACAAACCGTCCAATTCCAAGATGCGTAAAAAGATTCTCCTCCTCGCAGTCGCGCTAACGCTGCTGCTGTCCCGGCCTGTTTCGGCGCAGACCAGCGGCCCCGTCTACATCGTCCAGTCAGGCGACACCCTCTGGGACATCGCCATCCGCTTCAACGTCGCGATGACGGACCTGATGACGGCCAACGGCCTTTCGGACGCGAACCTCCACGTGGGGCAGGAACTCGTCATCCCCGGCCTCGAGGGGTTGACCGGCGTGCTGGACACGGAAGTAGTCGGCTTCGGCGATTCCCTGCGCGGACTAGCGCGCCGCAACCAGACGCCGGTTGAGTTGCTGCGAAGGCTGAATCACATCACCAGCCCGTCCGAGTTATATGTGGGCGTCAGCCTCGTCGTCCCGAAACAGGATGAAGGCCAGACGTTGACCGCCTCGGCTTCGCCCGCGGCGGGCGAGACGCTGCTCGAGGTCGCCGTCCGCGAAAACAGCGACCCGTGGACGCTCTCCTCACTCAACAGCCTGAACGGGACCTGGGACGCGCTGCCCGGCGACGTGTTGTATTCTAAAAGCGGGACGGGACGCCAAACCGCCAGCGGGCTGCCGGCCGCTTTCGTCAGCGCGGAAGTGAAACGCCTGCCGTTCAAACAGGGCGGGACGGCGGAGATTATCGTCCAGCCCGCGGCGGGAGCGACGCTCGGCGGCATGCTCGTGGATCATCCGCTGCGCTTCGTTGACACGGGCGACGGGAAACAGGTCGCGCTGCAAGGGATCCATGTAGAGTTGGAGCCGGGCGCGTATCCCCTGCGCCTGGACGCGACCCTGCCGGATGGCAGCGTGCAATCCTTCGAGCAGATGGTCCTGGTCAAATTTGGCGTCCACAACCCAAACGTCCAACCCGTGCCGCCGATGGATCCGAAACTGACCGAGGAAGAAACGCAGTTAATCGCCTCTATCGCCTCGGCCGTTACGCCCGTCAAATACTGGCAGGCCGCGTTTACCCGGCCGGTCGGCAGCCCGTACTGCGTCACAGAATGGTTCGGCACCCCGCGCACCTATACATTTAATGGAGATGAATTTGGATATTTCCACAGCGGCGTGGATTACGGCGTCTGCTCGGAAACCAACCCGCTGGATATTTTTGCCGCCGCGCCCGGAAAGGTCGTCTTCACGGGGCTGCTCAATATCCGCGGAAACGCCACCATCATAGACAACGGCTGGGGCGTCTACACGGTGTACGGGCATCAAAGCGAAATACGCGTCGTCGTCGGGCAGGATGTCCAGGCAGGCGACATTATCGGACAGATCGGCAGCACCGGCCACGTCACCGGGCCGCACCTGCACTGGGAAATGTGGGTCAACGGCGTGCAGGTGGACCCCCTCGACTGGCTGGACGCGGCCATTCCATGAAAGCGCGAGGCGCCATGGCGAATCCGTCAACGCTGAGTTTTCTGAAACAGAGCGATATCTTCTACCAATTCTCCCCGACGCAATTGGAACTGGCGGCCAATCTCTGCCATGAGGTCGTCTTCCAAAAAGGGGAGACCATCTTTCGCGAGAACAGCGAGGGAAAGGAACTTTACATTATCGCGCAAGGGGAGGTGGAGATCCTCATCAACCCCGCGCTGGTCGCAAGTCCCGCGAGCGGCGAGCGGGAGGAGACGCGCATCGCCACGCTGCGACGCGGCCAGTCCTTCGGGGAGGTGGCCCTGGTGGACGAAGGCCTGCGGTCTGCCACCGCCCGCGCCGCGCAAAAGGATACGCGGCTGCTGGTCATCCCGCGCGATAAGATCATCATGCTATGCGAGACCTATCCGCAGCTGGGATACCGCCTGATGAACAACCTGGCCGCGGATCTGGCGATGAAGATCCGCAACACCGACCTGCGCATCCGCGAAAAACTTTTATACGAGTCCGCGGCAAAATAAAATCCAACGAAACATTCCTCTTGACCTATAAACCAATTTACTGTACGATTAAACCAGCATTGTCAGACATTCCTACAGAAAGGTTTATTGCCGAGAGAATTTGCTTTGTTCGCAGTTCTCCGGCATTATTTTAAACCTTCAAGCCAAAGGAGGTGATGCCGACATTCCGCGCTTTGTCAGCCGCTGCCAAGGACCCGCGATCGGGTCGCAAGTTTCACCTTTCCACTCGGAGGAGAAAGAAAATGAATAAACGTTTGTTCGTTCTGCTTTCGGTATTGGTCGTCGCCAGCCTGGCGCTGTCTGCCTGCGGCGGCGGCGGTGGCGGCGGCGGAGCGGCGGTCAAGACCATCAAGATCGCCACTCAATCCCCGCTCTCCGGCGATAACTCCGCCGTCGGCGTCGACATCAAACGCGGCGCGGAACTCGCTCTTGAACAGATGGGCGGAGAACTGACCGCCATGGGCTTCAAGGTCGAACTGGCCCCGTTTGACGACCAGGCCAACCCCGACACCGGCGTCGCCAACGCCAAGCAAATCGTCTCCGATCCCGACATTCTGTGCGTTGTCGGTCACTATAACTCCGGCGTGCAAATCCCCTCATCCGAGGTTTACCACACCGCCGGACTGGCGAACGTCTCTCCCGCCAACACGAATCCGAAAGTCACCACCCGCGGCTACCTGGAAGTCAGCCGCATCGTGGGCCGCGACGACGTTCAGGGGGTAGTGGGCGCGGACTATGCCGCTTCGCAGGGCAAGAAGAGCGCCTTCGTCGTCCACGACAAGACCGCCTACGGACAGGGCATCGCCGAGTTCTTTAAGCAGGAAGCCGAAGCCAAGGGCATGGAAGTCCTCGGATTTGAAGGCACCGAAGAGAAAGCCAACTTCGACGCGCTCCTCTCGCCGATCCTGGCCGCCAACCCCGACGTGGTCTACTTCGGCGGAATGTACGGACAGGCCGCGCTGCTGTTCAAACAGGCCCGCGAGAAGGGTTACATGGGCATGTTCATGAGCGATGACGGCTTCGACTCTTCTGACGCCGCCAAAATCGGCGGACAGTCTCTGCTGGAAGGCGCCGGTACCTTCTATTCGACCGTGTCCGGCCCGGCAGCCGTCTATCCCGACACCGCCAAATTCATTGCCGACTTCAAAGCCAAGTACAATGCCGACCCGCAGCCCTTTGCCGCCCAGAGCTACGACTCGATGGGCATCTGCCTGAAGGCGATTGAAGCCGCGGCCAAGGCCGGCAACGGCAAGCTCCCCACTCGCGCCGAAGTTGCCCAGGCAGTCCGCGGACTTGCGGAATACAAGGGCATTACCGGCACGGTCACCTTTAACTCCATCGGCGATCCGGTGATTGCGAAGTACTTCGTGATTCAGGTCGGCTCGGCAGATCCCGCCAAATGGCCGGAGAATCCGATCGTCCAGACCCTCGATATCGCCCCGCCTGCTCCGTAACGATTCCTTTACGCGCCTCCCGGCCTTTTTTAAGGCCGGGAGTGTTTTCAATTTCGGGAGCAGTTATGAAAAGATTCTTCAGGTCTATCAATGTGCGCGAATTGCTTCGCCCCATCGGGCAAATGATCGTGTTCTCGGTGGGAAGCGCGGTCGTCCTGTCGCTCATCGCGCTTCTCCTCGCCCTGATACTCAACAACACCGCCGTTGGCGAAAACGCCATGCAAAAGTTTGGCGCCTCGCTGTTTACGTATACCCTGGTCAACCTCCCGCAAGTGCTGATAGACGGACTGACCATCGGCTTCGTTTACGCAGCCATCGCGCTGGGTTACACCATGGTATATGGGGTGCTGGAATTTATCAACTTTGCCCACAGCGAAATTTTCGCGGCCGGCGCGTTCGTCAGCATTGAAATTCTAATCGCGCTCGCCGCGAAAGGGATTTTAGCCGACGCCTCATTGGGAATGGCCTATACGTACCTGATTCTTGCCATCCTGGCGGGCATGCTGGCGTCTGGCATCCTGGCTGTGGTGGTGGAACGGGTGGCCTATCGCCCACTGCGCGGATCGCCGTCCCGCCTGGTGCCGCTGATCTCTGCGATCGGCGTTTCATTCCTGCTGCAAGACGTCATCCGCCTGGTGGAAGGGCTGACCACCGGTCAATTCAACCGCATCTTCCCCACCTTCGGCAATTTCGACGAACGCCTCCTGTTCGGCAAGGCCGCGCTGGGCGCCACGACCATCAATATGGGCATCTCCATAAAATCCCTGATCGTGATCCTCGCCGCCGTGCTGATGCTGGTGGGACTCAACTACCTGGTCAACGTCACAAAAATTGGCAAAGCCATTCGCGCCGTGGCCCAGGACCGTCCAACCGCCAGCCTGATGGGAATTGACGTCAATCGCATCATTTCCCTGACCTTTCTGGTCGGCGGCCTGCTGGGCGGCGCCGCAGGCGGCCTCTACGCCCTGAAGTTCACCCGCATCGATCCTTTCGTCGGCTTCTTCCCCGGATTAAAAGCCTTCACCGCCGCGGTGATGGGAGGAATCGGCAACCTGACCGGAGCCTTGTTGGGCGGCATCGTCCTGGGTATGCTGGAAACTTTCGCGGGCTCCTACATGGGGGTCTTCACCATGGGCACGGCCGGCACAGAATACAAAGATATTTTCGCTTTCCTGATTTTGATTCTGGTGCTGATTTTCCGTCCGCAAGGCCTGATGGGCGAGAACGTCAGTCAGAAGGCGTAGGAGAATATCATGGCTTCATTCCTGCCCTACTTTCAAAAATATCAAAAATACATCCAAAAAGGCTGGCCCTACGCCGCGATGCTGGCGCACGTCCTGCTCGGCTCCTTGTGGGTCTACTTCAGCCCCCGCTCGGTGTTTGCCTTCCTTTTACTGATCACATCGTTTCTTTCGCTCTACTATCTTAAGACCGACGTCCGTTTTAAACTATTCCTCGGGGTCGCGCTGGCGCTACTCATCATCCCTGTAGTGGGCGTGCGCAACATCTTCTATTTGGAGATCATCTTCCAAGTCAGCGTGTTCGCCGCCCTGGCATTGGGACTGAATATCGTGGTCGGCTTCGCCGGATTGCTCGACCTGGGATATGTTGCGTTCTACGCGGTGGGAGCGTACCTTTGGGCGTTCTTCGGCTCCCAGCAATTTTACGCCCTGTCCTATGCGCCCGGGACCCAACCCGCCGACCTGACCTTTCTGCTCCCAGGAAACGCCTTCTATCTATTCATATTCATCGCCATCATCATCGCCGCATTTACCGGCATCCTGTTGGGCCTGCCCGTCCTGCGTCTGCGCGGCGATTACCTGGCGATCGTGACTCTGGGGTTTGGCGAGGTGATCCGCGTACTGGCAAACAATCTCGACAAACCGTTGAACTTCACGAACGGGCCGCAGGGCATCACCCCCATCCAGCGCCCCACGCTACCTCAATTCCTTCTGGACGGTTTTAACGGCGTCTTCGAAGGAATTGTTGGATACGCAGTGGACGCCCCCACCATGTACAACGTCTTCTTCTATGTCCTGGCGCTGCTGATCATCATCGTCATCATCAATGTGACCCGCCGCCTGGACGACTCAAGAATCGGCCGCGCCTGGGTCGCCATTCGCGAAGACGAAACAGCCGCCGTCGCCATGGGCATTCCGCTCGTGAGAATGAAACTGGCGGCATTTGCCGTGGGCGCCTCCTTCGCCGGAGTCATGGGCGTTTTGCTGGCCGCCAGCCGCACCTTCGTCAGCCCCGAGTCCTTCTCGTTCATGCAATCCATCGGCGTGCTGACGATGGTCATCCTGGGCGGACAGGGCAGCATCCCCGGCGTGGTGCTGGGAGCGGCCACCGTGGTCATCCTGAACGTGCAAATTTTGCAGGGGCTGTCGCTGTACCTGAGCCAATTGCGCCAAAGCGACGCGGTCATTCCAATCATCAACTTTGCCTGGAAAAATCTATCCGCACAGTTGGACCCGGCTAAATATCAGCGCCTGCTGTTCGGGGCGATCCTCGTTCTGATGATGATCTTCCGTCCCTCGGGGCTGATCCCCGCCGAACGACGTCAACGGGCCATCGCCGCGGAGAAACTTGCGGAAGAGGGAGATGGAGAGGGAGGCCGTCCATGACGCTGCTCAACGCGACCAACGTGGTAAAGCGCTTCGGCGGCCTGACGGCCGTCAACAAAATGAATTTCCGGTTGAACAAAGGCGAGATCGCCAGCATCATCGGCCCGAACGGCGCCGGCAAGACCACCTTTTTCAACACCATGACGGGCATCTACAAGCCGGAAGAAGGCTCCATCCTGTTCAACGACAAACCCCTGGTCGGGCTGCGCTCGGACCAGATCGCGGAAAGAGGCGTCTCCCGCACCTTCCAGAACATCCGGTTGTTCGGCAACATGACAGTCATTGAGAACATCATGGTAGGCATGCATCCGCATTTGAAACAGACCATGCTCGATTCTCTGCTCCGGCTGCCCGCTTTTCATAAAGAGGAGGCGGAAGCGGAACAGAAGGCCAGGGAATTGATGAAATATGTCGGCCTGGAAGACGTGGGCAACGAACTGGCGAAGAACCTGTCTTATGGCGGGCAGCGCCGGGTGGAGATCGCCCGCGCCCTCGCCGCCGACCCTCTGCTGCTCCTGTTGGATGAGCCAACCGCCGGTATGAATCCGCTGGAGACGGAAGCCGCAGTCAAACTCTTCCGCCGCATCCGCGACGAAAGGGGAATTACAGTCCTGTTGATCGAACACGATATGCGCGTGGTGATGAACATCTCCGAACGTATCAGCGTCATGGATTACGGCGAAAAGATCGCCGAAGGCACGCCCGCAGAGATCCGCTCCAACCCGCGCGTCATCGAAGCCTATCTCGGACGCGGCGCGGTCGCCGGCCAGCACGAGGAGAAGGCGCAATGAGCCTGCTTACCCTTGAAAATGTCCACAGTTACTATGGGCGCATCCACGCCTTGAAAGGGATTTCGCTGACCGTCGAAAAAGGCGAGATCGTGACCCTGATCGGCGCAAATGGAGCAGGCAAAAGCACCACCCTGCGCACCATTTCGGGACTGATCCACCCCAGAGAGGGCAGGATCCTGTTAAAAGGACAGGACATCTCGCAAACGAGTCCGCACCACATCGTCAACGCGGGCGTGGGACACGTGCCGGAAGGGCGAGGGATTTTCCCCAAGCTCACCGTGAAAGAGAACCTGGAAATGGGCGCCTTCGTGGTTGACGACCCCGAGGAAGTGGCGCGCCGCATGAACCATGCCTTCGAGTTGTTTCCGCGCTTGAAGGAACGCGCCTTTCAAAAAGGCGGCACTCTCTCCGGCGGCGAACAGCAAATGCTGGCCACCGCGCGCGGGCTGATGCTCAACCCGAGTCTCCTGATGCTGGACGAACCCTCCATGGGGCTTTCCCCCGTGTTGGTCGAACTAATCTTCGACACGATCAAAAAACTGAACGACCAGGGCGTCACCATCCTGCTGGTCGAACAAAACGCGCTCATGGCGCTGTCCATTGCCCACCGAGGCTACGTACTCCAGACCGGCTCCATCGTATTGAGCGACACTGCCGAGAATCTCAGAAAAAATTCCATGGTGCAGCACGCGTATCTGGGAATGGAATAAGTCCCGCCCTCCTGAAAATAAAGAAACCCGCTTTCGGCTCACGAGAGCGGGTTTTTTCGTAAGCCGCCCTTGCCCGGCAAAAAGAAGGTCCGCGCCGCGGCTTGCGCGTCCGCGAAAAACTTCCCCGACGGCCTGCGAAAAATGAAAATTTAATGAAAAATCCCCTTGACCGATACGCCGATTTACTGTAGGATAGAACGAATATTGTCAGACATCCCCGCAAAAAAGATTTATCGCCGAGAGAATTTGCATCGCGCACAGTTCTCCGGCTTTATTTAAACCTTACGCCAAAGGAGGTGATGCCGACATCCGCGCTTTGTCAGCCGCAACGAACGACCCGTTAACGGGTTACAAGTTTCACCTTTCCACTCGGAGGAGAAAGAATGTCTAAACGTCTGTTCGTTGTTCTGTCTGTGCTGGTTCTCGCCAGCGTCATGCTCGCGGCCTGCGGTGCAAAACCGACCCCGACCGCGGCTCCCACCCAGGCTCCGGCCACGGATGCCCCGGCTACCCAGGCCCCGGCCACTGACGAGCCCAAAGCGGACGCGCCGGAAGTCTGCGCTACGGACAAGTTCGGCTGCGCCGTATTCGAATCCGGCCAAACGATCAAGATCGGATTGGGCGGCCCCATGACCGGCGACAACGCCGCCTATGGCGTGGACGCTTCCCAGGCCGCCAAACTTGCCGTCGCTGACGCGGGACAGTTCGAGGGCTTCTCGTTCGAACTGGTCGCCGAAGATGACGGCGGCACGCCTGAAGGCGGCGCGGCGGTAGCCAACAAGTTCGTTGCCGACCCGCAGGTTGTCGCCATTGCCGGTCACAGCTTCTCCGGCGCGACCGGGGCGGCCATTCCCGTTTACGAAGCCGCGGGAATCCCGATGATGTCCATGTCGGCCACCAACCCCGACCTGACCAAGAGCGGCTCGGCGGTCTTCAACCGCCTGGTCTTCACCGACGCGGCGCAGGGCAAATTCGCGGCCGAGTACATCTATAACAAACTCAACTTCCGCAAGATCGCCATCGTCCACGACGGCCAGGCCTACGGCCAGGGACTCGCGGAAGTCGTTCAAGCGCAGTTCACCGCCCTGGGCGGCGAAGTGGTTACCTTCCAGGCTGTCACCCCCGGCGAGTCCGATTACAGCGCCGTGTTGGCGGACGTTGCGTCCAAGAAGCCGGAACTCCTTTACTTCGGCGGTTACGTGGCCGAGGGCGTCGTCATCGTTAACGGGATGAAACAGGCCGGTCTCGGAGACGTCATCTTCTTCGGCGACGACGGCACCTTTGGCCAGGACTTCCTCGACCGCACCGGCGCGAACGGCGAAGGCGCTTACGCCACCACGCTCATCCCGCCGGCTTCGGACGCCAAGGCCAAGTTCGACGCCGCTTACGAAGCCACCTACGGCCAGGCTGCCGGCAAGCTCTCGCCCTATTCCTGGTGTTCCTACGACTCGGCGGCCGTGTTGATCAAGGCCATCGAGAGCGTCGCGGTCCTCGGCGGCGACGGCAAGCTGTACGTCCCGCGCGGCGCGCTGGTTGAAGCCGTCCGCCACACAACCGACTACCAGGGACTCTCCGGCGTCGTGACCTGCGACTCCACCGGCGAATGCTCGGCCTCTGGTCCGGTCTTCAACATCATCAAGGACGGTCAGTGGGTTGAAGCGCCCAAATAGTCCGCGCGCTAAAATCCATCGCCCGTGATATAAATAGCGGGGCAGGCCCTGCTTGCCCCGCTATTCATTTCCGATCATCACCACTCCACGAGGAGAAAGACGATGCCAAACGTCCGACCGACTGCGCGGCGAGTCACCACTTACAAGATCATACAGGGCATCATTGGGGTTGTATTTTCCGCCTATCTCATCTGGCGCCTGCTTGTCATCACCATCCTAAACCCAACCTACGGCCCCGACACCTGGGCTCGGTTTGCCATTGCCGGCCTCGTCCTGGGGAGCGTGTACGCGCTGATCGCAGTCGGTTACACGCTGGTCTATGGCATCCTGCGCATGATCAACTTTGCCCACGGCGACATCATGATGATCGGCGCGTTCGGCGGCTATTTCGTGTTCGAGGCTCTAAAGAACGTCCCCGCTCCCACGTCCGCCGATCCGAATTTGACTTTCCTGAACGCGCATCCGACTCTGTCTGTGATCGCGGCTTTTCTCGTCGGGATGTTTGTGGCCGCGCTCGGCGGCTATTTCCTCGAAAAGATCGCCTATCGCCCGCTGCGCGGCGCGCCGCGCCTCGTCCCGCTGATCTCCGCCATCGGCGCGTCCATCTTCCTCGAGAACGCCGGTCAATTGATGTTCGGCACGCAGCGACGCGATTATTTCAACCCGGCCGTACTCACGCGCGGGGAAGGCTGGGGCATCCCCATCGGAGAATCCACGGTGATTCTCACATACACGGGCGTCCTGACCGTCATTGTTTCAACGGTCATTATGATCCTGCTTTATGCGCTGGTCATGCGCACCCGCCTGGGACGCGCCATGCGGGCGGTTTCCGAAAATAAGCAAGTGGCTACATTGATGGGCATCAACGTGGACGGGGTCATCAGCAATACGTTCATCATCGGCGGCGCGCTGGCCGGCGCGGCCGGGGTCATGTGGGGCATCCACCTTGGCCTGGTCTATTATTTTGTCGGCTTCATCCCCGGCATCAAAGCGTTCACGGCGGCAGTGCTGGGCGGCATCGGCAACATCCCCGGGGCCATGCTCGGCGGCATGTTCCTAGGCATCGTGGAATCGGTCGGCCCGGCCATGCTTGGAATCAATTTCCAACTCAAGGACGTGATCGCCTTTGGCATCCTGGTGCTGGTGCTTATCTTCCGCCCCACCGGCATCATGGGCGAAGTGCTTACCGAGGAAAAGGTGTAGCATGAAAAATCAAATCCAACGCGCGCTCAAAGCCGGCCTCGTTTTCGGCATTGTCACAATCTTCCTTTTCCTGATCGGATTTCCCAGCACCGCGGCCGACCTGCTCGCCAGCCTCTTCCGCAACAAGACTGCGGGCCCCGTCTTCGGCCTGCCGCCCCTGATGTTTAACCTGCTCGTCTTCCTCGGTTTGATTGGATTGTGGGCGGGCGCGAACGGCTCTCACGCCGACAAAGAGCAGGCGGACGACCCGTGGGTTCCCGCTCTCATCGGCGGACTGATCGCCG
The DNA here is from genome assembly GCA_002473085.1 of Anaerolineales bacterium UBA7227. Lineage (GTDB taxonomy): Bacteria > Chloroflexota > Anaerolineae > Anaerolineales > Villigracilaceae > Denitrolinea > Denitrolinea symbiosum. Next base: position 22,319 of record DKTP01000154.1, on the reverse strand, counting down.
GCCTGGTACACGGCCTGCTCGTCGGCGGGCTGGCGCTTCTCATCGGGACGCTGGACGCGGATGGCGTGAAAATCAGCGCGTATCTATCCGCGCTCCTCCCCGCCGCGATCAAATTATTCCTGCTCGAGACCCCCCCCATGCAGGCCGCCGTGATCTATTTCATTTTGATGACCCTCGCCGGCTTACTGGGAGGGCTTCTAAGCCGCGGCATCCCGCGCGGCGCCTGGCAGACGCGCGGCAAAGCGGCCTGGAGCGGCCTTCAGGAAAAAATTTCCCGTCAGCCCCTGGTCAAGCAAGCGCGCGGCCATAGATATACCCGCTATATCGTATACGGCATTTTGATCCTGCTGGTATTCCTGCTTCCCCTGAAAGCCGGACAATATTGGAATTACACCATCGGAACGGTCGGCATCTACGTGCTGCTCGGCTTGGGCCTGAACATCGTTGTGGGACTCGCCGGCCTGCTTGACCTGGGATACGTGGCCTTCTTCGCGATCGGCGCCTACACGGTGGCCCTGCTGACGGCTCCGCAGCCACACCACCTGATGTGGAGCTTTTGGATCGCGCTGCCGATCGGCATCGTCCTGGCGGCCATCACCGGCTTGCTGCTGGGCGCCCCCGTCCTGCGCATGCGCGGCGACTACCTGGCGATCGTGACCCTGGGCTTCGGCGAGATCATCCGCATCCTCAGCAAAAGCGACGTGTTGACTTCCTTCACAGGCGGGCCAAAAGGCGTAAACACCATTGGAACCCCCATCCTGTTCGGAAAACCGTTCAACGCCAGCGCCTTTGTATACCTGATCTTCCTGGCTGTACTGCTGGTCATCTTCGTCACCAACCGCCTGCAAAACTCGCGCGTCGGGCGCGCCTGGGAAGCCATGCGCGAAGACGAAACGGTGGCGCGCGCCATGGGCATCAACCTGCTGACGCAGAAATTACTCGCCTTTGCAATCGGCGCGGCATTCGCCGGGCTGGGCGGCGTGATCTTCGCCTCGCGCAACCTGTTCACCGGCCCCGAAGACCACAACCTGATGGTCTCCATCAACGTGGTGGCCGTGGTCATCGTGGGAGGCATGGGAAGCATCCCCGGCGTGATCGCCGGCGCCCTGGTATTGAAAGGACTGCCCGAAGTTCTACGCCAGCTGGAGGATTACCGCGTACTCGTCTTCGGCGCGCTGCTGGTGGTGATGATGCTCTGGAAGCCGGCGGGATTAATCCCGTCGGCGCGCAGAAAATTGGACGTCAGCGAATCGGGCGTGACCGACACACCCCAGGAAGGGAGGGAGGCATGACCATCGCCCTGGAAACGCGCGCCCTCACTAAGGTGTTCGGAGGCCTGACCGCGGTCAACGCCGTAGATCTATCCATCGAAGAAAAAGCGATCTTCAGCGTGATCGGACCCAACGGCGCGGGAAAGACCACTTTCTACAACTGCATCACCGGCTTCTATGAGCCCGACGCGGGCGACGTGATCTTCTTCGGCGAGTCCATCGTCGGCCTGCCGCCCGACCAGGTCACGCGGCGCGGCATTTCGCGCACATACCAAAACATCCGCCTGTTCGGAAACATGACCGCCATTGAGAACATCCTGGTCGGCGAACACTCCCGCTTGCGCGGTTCGTGGCTGGAGGCGATCCTCCGCACCCCGCGCGTCGTCAAGGAGGAAAAGGACGCGCTCGAAAAGGCGCGCTATCTGCTGAACTTCGTCGGCCTCAGCAATCTGGGCGATCATCTGGCGCGCAACCTGCCTTACGGCGCGCAACGCAGACTGGAGATCGCGCGGGCCCTCGCCAGTCAGCCCCGCCTGCTCCTGTTGGACGAACCCACCGCAGGGATGAACCCGCAGGAGTCGGCGGAGATGATGCGCTTCATCCAGCGCCTGCGCGACGAGCAGCACATCACCATCCTGCTCATCGAACACGATATGAGCGTGGTGATGGGCATCAGCGAGCAGATCGCGGTGCTGGACTATGGAGCCAAGATCGCCGAGGGCACGCCCGACGAAATCCAGCGCAACCCGCACGTCATCGAGGCGTATCTCGGAAGCGGAGCCGCTTCCGGTTTGCAAACCAGCGAAGCAGACAAAGGTAATGAGGCGCCCCATGCCAATGCTTGAAGTAGACGACATCCACACCTATTACGGCAATATCCACGCGCTGAAAGGCGTCTCGTTGACGGTGGAACAAGGCGAGATCGTCACCTTGATCGGCTCCAACGGCGCCGGGAAGACCACCACCCTGCGTTCGATCTGCGGGATCCAGAAGCCCCGCAGCGGCAGCATCCGTCTAAACGGGCGGAACCTCAACACCTACAAAGCCTACGAGCTGGTGTCTAATGGGATCGCGATGGTCCCAGAGGGACGAGGCATCTTTGCCCGCCTGACCGTGGAAGAGAATCTCGACCTGGGCGCCTACACGCGCAAAGACCGCGCCGACATCCAGCAGGACTTGGAACGCGTATACGCCATCTTCCCACGCCTGAAGGCGCGCCAGCGCCAGATTGCCGGCACGCTCTCGGGCGGCGAACAGCAAATGCTCGCCACCGGCCGCGCGCTGATGGCCCGGCCGCGCATCCTTCTGCTCGATGAACCTTCCATGGGACTCTCCCCCATTCTGGTGGAACTCATCTTCGAGATCATCCAGACCATCAACAAGGAAGGCACCACCATCCTGCTCGTGGAACAGAACGCGCTGATGGCGCTGTCCATCGCCAACCGCGGCTACGTGATCCAGACCGGAAAGATCGTCCTCAGCGACACCGCCGCGAATCTCAAAAATGACCCGACCGTGCGAAAAGCATACCTCGGCATGAAATAGGCTGGAAAAGCCGCGCGCCAAACGCAGAGGCCGGACCTTCCGTCTCTGCGTTTTTTGTATGGAGTCGCCGGCGCAAAACGCTGGAACTTTCCGCTCTCGATCCTGTAAGATTTAGAGAAGGCGGGCCGATTCAAGAGTACAATGTCGTCTGACGAGAAACGGAGAAACGGAATGAAACGCCCCCCCCTGCTTGCGCTTTTAATCAGCCTCCTTTTGACGGCCTGCCTGCCCAAATTCGAGTGTAACGATCCGCTGGCCTGCGTAACGGTCGGTTCCGGCGAACCGATCGTCGTCGCCGTGGAATTGACGTTGAGCGGCCCCGACGCGTCCTACGGCATCGACGCCCTGCGCGGCGTGGAACTGGCGATCGCGGACCGCGGCGGGAAACTGCTCAACCATCCCATCGAACTCGTCCAGGCGGACGACCAGTGCTCGCCCGAAGGCGGGGAAGCGGCCGCGCGGGAACTGGCGCAGAATCCCCGCGTAGTGGGAGTGATCGGAGCCACCTGCTCGGGCGCGTCGGAGACCGCCGCCAAAGTCCTGACCGAGGCGGGGATGGTGTTGATCTCGCCCTCCAGCACCGCCGCGTCCCTGACCGCCGAAGGGACTCACCAGGCGGGCTTCCTGCGGACGATCCAGAACGACAAGAGCCAGGCCGGCATGGTGGCCGAGTTCGCCTACCGCGCCCTCGGCGTGCGGCGAATGGCGACCATCAACGACGGGCAGCCCTATTCCAGCGGGTTGACCGAGGAAGCCTGCGCCGTCTTCACCGCGTTGGGCGGAAAATGCGTCGCGGGCTATCGGCTCGAGAGCGGCGTCAACCCATCGGGCGCCCTGGACCACATCCGCTTCTTCAACCCGGACATCCTGTATTATCCGCTTTACACAACGGACGGCGTGGCCGTGACGCGTCAAGCCGTGGAGAAGGGATTGGGCGGGGCCGTGCTGGTCGGCTCCGAGGGCCTGCTGACAAAAGGTTTTCTCGAGCAGGCCGGACAATTCTCAGAGGGAATGTATATCTCTGGGCCGTCCGTCGCCGAGATTGATCCTTCGTTCATCCAAAAATACGAGACGCGCTACGGCGAAAAACCCATCGCCTCCTATTCCACGCAGGCCTACGACGCGGCCATGATGCTGTTCTCCGCCATCGAAAAGATCGTGAAAACCACCGGCAGGGACATCTATATCCAGCGCCAAAACCTGCGCGCCGCGCTCTACGCCACCCGCAACTTTCAGGGACTAAGCGGCACGTTGACCTGTTCCCCGCTCGGCGATTGCGCCAAACCCAACGTGACCATTTACCAGGTACGCAACCAGGACTTCCAGGCCGTTTACCCCTAGCCATGCCATCCGCCGAAATCATCACCATCGGGACCGAGATCCTGCTCGGCGAAATTGTGGACACCAACACGCGCTTCCTGGCGCGCGCCCTGCGCGGCCTCGGCGTGGACTTGTTCCGCACCATCACCATCGGCGACAACGTGACGCGCATCGCCGAGGCGATCCGACAATCCATGCAGCGCGCCGACATCGTCGTCACCACCGGCGGGCTGGGCCCCACCGTGGACGATCCGACCCGCGAGGCCGTGGCCCGCGCCGCGGGCGTGGAGACCGAATTTCGCGCGGAACTTTGGGAGCAGGTAACGGCCGTCATCGCGCGCTACGGCCGGGCCCCCGGGGAAAACCAGAAGCGGCAGGCGTTCGTCCCCAAAGGCGCCATCGCCGTCCAAAATCCCGTCGGCACCGCGCCCGCCTTCATCGTGGAAATGCCCTCGCCCCCGGCCGCTCATCCAAATATGGGCGCAGCGAAAAAGGCCGTCATCTCCCTGCCCGGCGTGCCGCAGGAAATGGAATACCTCTTTCATCACGCCGTCATCCCCTACCTGCAAAAAAACTTCGACCTGAGCGCGATCATCAAAGTCCGCCTGCTCCACACTTCGGGGCTGGGCGAAGGCGCGGTTGACGAACAAATCGGCGAGCTCGAAACGCTTTCCAACCCCACGGTGGGACTCGCCGCGCACTCCGGCGTGGTGGATATCCGCATCGCGGCCAAAGCCCAAAGCGAGGCCGAGGCAGACCGTCTCATCGCGGAGGTGGAGGCGACGGTCCGCGCGCGGCTGGGGAACGTCGTCTTCGGCGCGGATGACGACACGTTGGAAAAAGTCGCGCTGGACGCGGCCGCGCGGCGCGGCTGGAATGTTGTCGTTCTCGAATCGGGCCTCGACGGACGGCTGGCGCGGACGCTCGCGGCGGATCCACATCCCAACCTGACAGCGGTCGAATCGGCCGGCCTCCAGCCCGGAGAATTGGCCGCGCGCGTCCGCGAGGTCCGCGCGAGAAGCGGAGCGAAGACCGCGCTGGGCGCGGCGTTGTTCCGCTCCGAATCCGAACAGACCGTCGAGCTCTGCATCGTCACGCCCGAGGGCGAAAAGTCCCGCCGACTCACCTACGGCGGCCCGCCAAACATGTCGCCGCGCTGGGCGGGCAACACGGCGTTGAACTGGCTGAGAACGACCGCGCAAGGCAGGGATTGATGTCGCGTGCCGCCCGCCTGGTCGCGCTCCTGTGGGGGATCAACATCCTTGCCCTGCTTGCCGTGCTGGGAGTCGTCGTCTTTTACGCCGGACGGCAGCCCACGCGTGCCGCGTTCGCTTCTCCGCCCACAGAGCCAGTCATACACGCGCACCAGATCTACGTCATACCGCCCACATTTTCACCTCATGCGATCGCTACACTAAATTCGCTCACTCCTCCCGACCCGCCCGCCACGCTGATTCCTCCCGTCACGCCCACACCCCTCTTCCTGACTTCCGGCCGACGCGCCGCCGTCATCGGGCTTTCCGCGCGCGGGCGCCCCATCGAAGTCTATACCTTCGGCGAGGGAGAGACTCAACGCATGATCGTGGCGGGGATCCACGGCGGCTACGAATGGAACACCATCGCCCTCGCCGACGAGTTGATCACGCACTTCGACGCCAACCCGCAGGACATCCCCGAAAACGTGACGCTCTACATCCTCCGCAGCCTCAACCCCGACGGCGACGCGCGCGGTCACGACAAATTCGGCCGCGCCAACGAACGCGGCGTGGACCTGAACCGCAATTTCCCCGTCAACTGGCAGGAGGATTGGGACCGCGACGGCTGCTGGAAAGACCCGCCGCTGACCGGCGGCGACTTCCCCGCTTCCGAACCCGAGACGCGCGCCCTCATCCGCTTCATCGAGCAGCATCGCGTGGACGCGCTCATCAGTTACCACAGCGCCGCGCTGGGCGTCTTCCCCGGCGGCGATCCCTGGGACGCGGACTCCATCCGCCTGGCGAAGGCCCTCGCCAAGATCACCGGCTATCCCTTCCCGCCGCTCGACACCGGCTGCATCTACCAGGGGACGCTGGCCGATTACGCCGTCTCGATGGGCGCGGCGGCGGTGGACATGGAACTCAACAACCACCGCGACACCGATTTCGAGAGCAACCTGCAAGCCCTGCTGATGTTCCTGAATTGGACGCGTTAAACCCGAATTCCAGCTGGACGGTTTGTGGTAGTATAAGGCAACTTTACCCCAGTCATCACGCTTCCGAAGTCATCCGGCTTCGGAAGTTTACAAAATCGCCGTAATCGAATTCATCTGTACGCGGATTTCACGGAAAACGACGGACTTCCACGGATTGTAAAAATTCTCCCGTGCGGGTCCGCAAAATCCGCGCCATCCGTGCGCCAGAACGGCAAACATCGAACAGGACAAATTTTTCAATTTGTCTAACAGGAGACCGAATGACCCAACAAGCGGATATTATTTTCACCAACGCCCTCGTCCTCACCATGGACGAAAAACTGACCCAACACGAACGCGGCGCGGTCGCCGTGCGCGGGGATTCCATCCTCGCCGTCGGCCCCGAAGACGAGATCAAAAAGGAATTTTCCGCCGGAGAGATCTTCGACTGCGGCGGGAAGATATTGATGCCGGGCCTCGTCAACGCGCACACCCACGTCCCGATGACGCTCATGCGCGGCCTGGCCGACGACCTGCGGCTCGACGTCTGGCTGCTGGGATACATGTGGCCGGTGGAGCGCGAGTTCCTCTCGCCCGAATTCGTCCAGCTCGGGACGAAGATCGCCTGCGCGGAGTTCATCCGCTCGGGCGTGACCTGCTTCAACGACATGTATTTCTTCGAGGAGGACGTCGCCAAAGCCACCGTCGAGGCGGGACTGCGCGCCGTCTGCGGGCAATCCGTCCTCAAGTTCCCGACCTCCGACGCGCCCTCGTACGAAGACGGGATCGCGCGGGCGCGCGGTTTCATCCAACGCTGGAAGGGGCACGAGTTGATCGTCCCCGCCATCGCGCCGCACGCGCCCTACACCACCACTCCCGATATATTACGCGAATCCGCCGAACTCGCCAAAGAGTTCGACGTGCCGCTGCACATCCATCTCTCCGAGACGGCGCTCGAAGTCGAAAACATCCGCAATGAACAGGGCATGCCCGTCATCCCCTACGTGAAAAAGCAGGGACTGTTCGAGGCCAAAGTCATCGCCGCGCATTGCGTCCATGTGGATCCCGGCGAGATCCGCACGCTCAAGAATCACGGCGCGGGCGTGAGTCACAACCCCTCGTCCAATCTTAAGCTGGCGTCGGGATTCGCCCCCGTCACGAAGATGCTCGAACTGGGTCTTAACGTCGGCATCGGCACCGACGGCCCCTCGTCCAACAACGACCTCGACATGTTCGAGGAAGTGCGACTCGCCTCGTTCGTCGCCAAAGCCGTCAGCAACGACCCGACCTCCGTCCCCGCGCAGACCGCGCTGACGATGGCAACCCGTCTCGGCGCGCAGGCGCTTCACATCGGACACCTGACCGGGTCGCTCACCCCGGGCCGCCGCGCCGACCTGATCCTGGTTGACATCACCCCGCTGCACAACTCGCCGCGCTTCCGCCGCGATCCCAACAACGCCTACGCCCAGATCGTCTATGCCGCCAAGTCCACCGACGTGACGGACGTGATGGTGAACGGCAAATGGTTGATGCGCGAGCGCCAGTTGTTGACGCTGAATGAAAAGGAATTGCTGGCGCAGGCGCAGGAAGTGGCGAAAAAGATAGACGCCTTCCTGATCGAACGCGAGCAGTCGGTGCTGTCGAAACTGATCGCGCTGGGCGGCTCGATGGAGGAGGAATCCTTCGAGGTGCAGGTCAAGGTCGAGTTGGGCGAACCGCTCAAGGTCAAGGAAAGACTCGAACATCCCGAAATCGAGATCATGCGCCTGCGTCACTACGACCAGCACGACACTTACTTCCTCTTCGACGATCCCGCGCAGGGACGCATCCGCTACCGCGAAGACGAATTCCTCGACGGCGACCATCACATCGTCAACGTGCGCTCGCGCCTGACGCTGATCGGGCAGAAACGGGAAGGGGCCTTCGCCAAAGAAGTGCTGCTGTCGCGGTCGCGCTTCCTCGCGCCGGCCACTCAAAGCCTGCGCTTCTACCGCGAATACTTCAAGCCCCTGCGTGAAATCGAGCTGCACAAAGACCGACTGCGCTGGCTGATCCGCTACAAGGATACCGAGTTCTTCATCAACCTGGATAACGTGAAGGCGCCAAAACTCGGCAGCTTCCTCGAAGTCAAATCCCGCACGTGGAGCCGCGGCGACGCCCAGCGCAAGGCGGGCATGGTGGCCGAGCTCCTGCAAATCCTCGGCGCAAGCGGGCAACCCGCCGTCACCGAGGATTACGTGGAACTGGCGATGGAATAACCGGCTCGCGACAAACAAGACAAAACGAGGCAATTCATGAAATCCAAACTCACCCTTAACGACATCCTCGGCCCCATGCGCCTGCCCTTCCTGCTCCTGCCGCCTGTCTGCGTGGCGCTCGGAGCAGGCATCGCGCTCTGGCGCGTGGGACACATCAACTGGTTGTACGCGCTCCTCGCCCTGATCGGCGGGGTCGCCGCGCACATCAGCGTCAACGCGTTCAACGAATACTTCGATTTCAAAAGCGGATTGGACGCGCTGACCAGCCGGACTCCCTTCAGCGGCGGGAGCGGGACTCTCCCCGCGCGTCCACAAGCCGCCAAAACCGCGCTCGCCACCGCCGTCAGCGCGCTCCTCATAACGCTATTGATCGGGTTATTTTTCACCGGCGTTTACGGGACGGGACTTCTCCCTCTCGGCGTTCTGGGAGCGGTCATCATCGTCGTGTACACCGTCTGGCTCACGCGCAACTGGTTCCTCTGCCTGATCGCGCCGGGCCTCGGCTTCGGCGTCCTCATGGTTATGGGGACGGACTTCGTCCTGACGGGCAGTTACTCCCTGCAAGCCGCGCTCGCTTCGCTCATCCCAACCTTCCTCGTCAGCGACCTGCTCCTGCTCAACCAATTCCCCGACGCGGACGCGGATCGCCAGGTCGGACGCGCGCACCTCCCCATCCAATTTGGAAGACGCGTCGGCAGCCTGGTCTACATCGCCTTCCTCGCGCTCGCCTATCTGACGCTGATCGTCTGCGTCCTCCTCGGCTATCTGCCCTTCTGGTCCCTGCTCGGAATGGCGACCCTCCTCGTCGCCGTCCCCGCGGGGCGCGGCGCGTATCAACACTCCGAAGACATCGCCAAACTGATTCCGCACCTCGGGCAAAACGTGATCGTCAACCTGCTGACGCCCCTCCTCGTTGCAGTCGGACTCTTCCTCGCGTCATAATTCGACCTCAAACAGACCTCCCGCAAACGTAAGCGCTTCGCGCGGAGCGCCGAATACCAATCGCCCATGACCCAACTCGCCGGACAGGAACGCGCCGACTACGTCCGAAATATGTTCGCCCGCATCGCCCATCGCTACGACCTGATGAATCGATTAATAACGGGATTCCAGGACGTGCGCTGGCGGCGATTCGTCGTTCGCCTCGCTGGACTCAAACCTCACGCCTCGCTCCTGGACATCGGAGCGGGGACCGGCGACCTGGCGCGCGCGGCCCTTCGTCAACAGCCCGCAGCCCGCGTCGTCGCGGCAGACTTCACCCTCGCGATGATGCGCGTCGGACAGCGCGCCGGCCGTCTCCCCTTCTCCGCCGCGGACGCGCTCCGCCTCCCCTTTGCGGACGCGTCCTTCGACGCGGCCGTTTCGGGGTTCCTGATGCGGAACGTGACCGACGTCCACAAGGCGCTGGCGGAGCAGTACCGCGTCCTCAAGCGCGGCGGACGGATCGTCGTCCTCGACGCCACGCGCCCGAAGAAAAACATCCTCTCGCCGTTCATCTGGGTTCACATGCACGTCGTCATTCCCGCGCTCGGCGGCTTGCTCTCGGGAATGCGCGACGCCTACCGGTACCTGCCCGATACCGCCGAGAATTTCGTCACCGCCGAACGACTCGCCGCGTTGATGGCCGCCGTCGGCTTCAAAAAAATCTTTTTCAAACGCCTGATGTTCGGGACGATTGCCGTCCACTGGGCCGAGAAGTAAAAGATCTCTGCCCACGGATTATGCGGATTTCACGGGCATACGGATTTTTTAATTTCTTCTTGCTGACATGAATGAAAAGGATTCCGCAAGTTCTACTTGCGGCTTGCGGCTTTCCCGAAATAGAACTTCAGGATTCAAAATTTCCATCGTTTGGGGCGCCCCCCGTTCATGGATACTTTGTTGCAATCCTCGCTGTTCCGCTGTCATTGCGAGACGCCAAAGGCGTCGAAGCGCTCGCAGGGATAAGCCATTAAAGTGTTTGCGACAGAAAAATTTCTTCCGTGTAAATCTTTAATCCGCATCCAAAAGGAATCGCCATGAAAACCAAACAACCCAATTCCCTGCAATGCTTCGTGTGCGGACTTGAAAATCCCATCGGGCTGCACATACACTTCTATGAGACCGCGCCCGGCGAAGTGACCGCCGAATATACCGCGCCCGAAAATTACCAGGGCTATCCGGGCATTTTGCACGGGGGCATCACCGCCGCCATCCTCGACGAAGCGACCGGCCGTTCGTTCATGGGAACCGACGCGGCCGCCTCGCAATTCATGTACACCGCCGAGTTGAAGGTGAAATACAAGAAGAAAGTTCCAGTGGGACAGCCGCTCAAGATCGTCGGTCGGCGCGTCAAGCGGATGCGCTGGGCCGCCGAAGCGACAGCCGCCATCTACGACGCGGACGGGGAACTGCTGGCCGAGGCCGCCGCCATCCTCGTCAATTTACCCGAACAGCCTCCCGCCGAAGACCTCGAACGGCTGGGCTGGAAGGTCTATCCCGACTGATTTTCCCTGTTACCTTTCCCTGCCTCCTGTAACATGTTAACGCGCGCAATTCACACAGGAGGCTTATGGTTTCCACAATACTGCAAGCAGAAAGCCCGCCCATGGACGAACTCGAACTGGCCCGCGCCGCGCAAGTCGACGCGCAGGCCTTCGCCGAACTTTACCGCCGTCACGTGACGCGCGTCTATCGCTATCACATGGCGCACACGGGGAACGTCAAAGACGCGGAAGACCTGACCTCGCAAACCTTCCTCGCCGCGCTGGAGGGGATCCATTCCTACCGCGGGGAGGGCGTCTTCGCGGCCTGGTTGATGGGGATCGCCTCGAAACGCCGCGCCCTCTTCTTTCGCGGGCGCCATCACGAGGTTCCGCTCGAAGCCGCGCTGAACCTGCCCGCGGCCGGCGCGCCCACCGACAAGTCCGCGCTGACGCGCATCCAGATCGAAGCGACGGCGCGGGCGCTGCGTCAGATCAGTCACGAACGCGCCGAGGCTGTCGTGCTGATCCACTTCGGCGGTTTGACGTATGCCGAAGCCGCGCAAACGCTCGGCAAAAGCGAAGCCGCCGTCAAAATGCTTGTCTCGCGCGGCTTGCAAGACCTGCGCGAGCGAACCTCCCTCGCGCTGGAGGTGGAACAATGACTTACGAACCTTTGAATCCCCGCGATGACGCCATGCAGAAAAAACTGGAGCGCGTCGCGAATTCCATCCAACCCAACCCGATCTTCGCGGCCGAACTCGAGTCCAAACTCAAGGCCGCGCACAAACCCAAACGCGGATTCGCGCTTCCGTCGTTTCGCAATTTCCTGCCCACCCTCGGCTGGACGGTCGCGCTTGCGACGCTGGCGCTCCTGTTCTATTGGGGCATCCGCAACCTCGCGCCGATCCCGCCCCAGCCCGCAGGGGTCGGCACGCCCACGCTCGTTCCAACGCCGAAACCGATCGCCGTGCAAGCGACCGTAAACCAGCCCGACGGCAAAGCCTATGACCGCCACGGGATGACCGTTTATTTACAGACGGAATTGCCCTCCTTGCCCGCAGAAGCGGCGGTTTACAACTACCAGACGGACCGTCACGCAACGCTGGAGGACGCCCGCGCGCTGGCGGCACGATTCGGCATGAACGGCGCAATCTACAAGGTGAACGGCGAAACCGCGACCCTGCCGCTTGAAAGGGATTTCCTGGTTGTGGACGGCAACCAGCGGCTTCACGTCCGCTCGGACCAGTATTTTCAATACTATCCCGATTACCCGCGTTACGTCGCGGCCGTCAACAACAGCGCGCCGCCCGCGAACGCCGAGGCGTTGATTGACGAATTCATGCAGTCTCACGGATTCGACTTTGCCTATGAGATCCATCCAAGCCCGCTCTACGGCGGATATATCGCCACGCCGCTCACACCCGATGGAAATATCATCTGCTACGAACACTTCAAGTGCGCGGGATTACGATTCCAACTGGACGCGCAGGGCATCCTTTCTGTGGACGCCGCGCTGCCAAAATATGAAACGCTCGGCCAATATGGGATTATCAGCGCGGAGACAGCCTTTCAACTGTTCCTCCATCCAGAAAATATGTCTGACCCCGCGCGGACGACCGGCGTGATCGAGGGCATGATCTCGCCCAGCGCGCCCATCCAGACCTGGCTAAGGCCGCGCCCTCTCGACGCGACCATCACCCTCTACGGCTACCTGAATTCGGTCCGCTCTGCGGAGGGCGGCGCGCCGTTCGTCACATTGGACGGTTACACCGTGACGGGCAACACCGCCGACATCCCCGCCCAGTTCGACGACACCTTCGTCGCCGCGACAGGCCAGCTTCACGAACAGGATGGCGTCAAGACCTTCGCGCTCGAAAAATGGGCGATCTACACAAACGGTGAAGATGGCTTGCTCGGCGCGATCAGCCTGCAAAACGGACAAGTCATCTTGAACACGATGGACGACGAGATTCTCGTCCTGCCCGACGCGTCCGACCTTCCCCTGCCGTTGGACAACGTTTTCGTCATCGGTGTGCGTCTCGGCGACGCCTTCGACTGGAAATCTATTGACCTCCGCAACGTACAGGGCGGAGGCGGTGGCGGCGGAGGCGGACTGGGATTCTACAAACTCAACCTCACCGGCGCGCCCGTCCCCTTCCCCACGCCCGCGCCGATGGGAGGCGGCGGTGGCGGCGGCGAATCTTCCACGTACACTGTCGTCGCGGGAGACACCTGCCTGAGCATCGCGTACAAACTTGGCGTCTCGGTGGATGAACTGCTCGCGGCGAACGACCTGCCAGCCGATTGCTCCACCCTGACCATTGACCAAACGCTGATCATCCCCGCGTCCGCTTCAACGCTCCCGCAAAAAGTAGAAGGGTTGCGCGGCTACCTTTCCATCACCATCTACAAACAGGCGGACGGCAGCCAGCGCGTGGACTACGGCTTCATCAACGACAACGCGGTTTACCCCTCACTGCCGCTCGAAGGCGAAAACCTGGAAGCCCTGCAAGCCTATCAGGGCCGCCCTGTGGATGTTTGGGGAAGCATCGAATCGCAAGAAGGACAGGTCGTCCTGAAAGTCGAGCGTTACGAGATTCCCTTCCCCGACCTGCAATTCCAAATCCTGCGCGGCAAGCAGACGCCCGTCACGCTCAACGGCCAGCCCGCCACGCTCTTCACCGCAGACGACGGCAAAACGTACGTGCAGTTCAACCCGGGCGGCGGCGTGGATGGCTCAACAGTTGGCAATCTCGGTGATGAGGTGTTGATCGAAGGCTTGATCGTCCCCGACGAATCGTTCGGCGGCTATCCCGCCGTGCGGGTCTTCTCCGCGGCGATGGCGATCAATCCCGGCGACGGCGAGGCGCGGGAACTGCAAATTTCGGCAGACCAGGTTTACGTCGTGGACGAGGCGACGGAGGTTCCCTACACCCCGCCCACGCTCATCTTCGAGCGCGTCGAACTCGTCTACTACATACCCGACCCGCGCTACCACGTCGGCGATTTCGAGCCCGACCAACTTTATCTGCAACCCGCCTGGATGTTCACCGGTCACTACAGCGACGGGACGGCGTTCTACATCCTCGTGCAGGCGCTCCAACGGCCACACCTTCTGCCCGAGCGCGCGCCGTACACTCCGCCCGGGTAAAAGCAGGTTGGGCGCCAACCCTCAAGCAGGTCACGCGAAAGCGTGACCTACTTTATAATAAGGGCGGAGGTCAATATGATCACAACTTATCACCGCCCCCAAACTTTGGACGAAGCCCTGACGCTTCTCGCGCAACCCGACGTCGTTCCGCTCGGCGGCGGGACGCTTCTTTCCCACCCGCAAGCGGACTCTGTCTCCGTCGTCGATCTCCAACTCCTCGGCCTGGACTCGCTCCGCGTGAAAGGCAACGAACTGGAAATCGGCGCGGCCTGCACGCTGCAAGCCCTGCTCGAATCGGAACATTGTCCGCCCGCGTTGAAGACCGCGCTCAAACTCGAAGCGCCGCTCAACATCCGCAACGCCGCGACAGCCGCCGGGACACTGGTCGCGAGCGACGGACGCTCTCCCTTTGCCTGCGCGCTCCTGGCTCTGGACGCGAAGGTCGCTATCGCCGGCAAGCAACCGTCCGAGACCGGCGTCGGCGAATTCCTGCCGCTGCGCCCGCGCGGACTCATCGTCCAGATCGCAATCCCTCTTCACGCCAAATTCGCGTTCGAATACGCGGCGCGGACGCCGTCCGACAAACCCATCGTCTGCGCGGGCCTCGCCCAATGGGGTCCCGCGCGGACGCGTCTCGCGGTCGGCGGCTGGGGCAAATCTCCCTGCCTCGCGCTGGACGGGGCCGAATTCGGCGGCGTCGGAACCGCGGCCCGCAACGCCTGTCACGAAGCGGCGGACGAATGGGCCAGCGCGGCATATCGCCAGGATGCGGCCGCGACATTGGCGAAACGATGCCTGGAAGGAATCGCGCAATGAACCTCACTCTCCATATCAACGGCGTTGACCACGAAATCGAAGCGCCCGTCCATACCACACTCCTCTCCGTCCTGCGCGGACTCGGCTTCCACGGTGTGAAATTCGGCGACGAGCACGGCTTGAGCGGTTCGGACACCGTCCTGCTGGATGGACGCCCCGTCAACGCGGGATCCATGCTGGCCGCGCAAGCCGAAGGTCACAAGGTCGCCACCATCGAAGCGCTCGGCGAGCATCCCGAGCAGGGATGGAAACTCACCGACGGGCTTCATCCCCTGCAAAAAGCCTTCGTCGAAAACGGCGCGATCCAATGCGGATATTGCACGCCCGCACAAATCCTCGCCGCGAAGTCGCTGCTCGACAGGAATCCGAATCCCACCGAGGAGGAAGTCCGCGAGGCGATTTCAGGCGTGCTGTGCCGCTGTACGGGTTATCTCAAACCCGTGCAAGCCGTGTTGAAAGCGGCGGCGGTCATGCGCGGCGAAGAACCCGTGAATTGGGACCTGGTGAGTTGGGGCGATCAATCCACCAACCTGCCGACTGCCGACCTGCCAAACGCCGATTTGCCGACCGACTCAGCCACCGTCCTGCTGACCAGACCCAGAGTCGTCGTCACGCCCGAGTCGAAAACCTGGCAGACCGTCGGCAAGCCCGAGATCAAAGTGGACGCGGTCAAACTGGCGCAGGGCAAACCCGCCTTCGCCGCGGACCTCGAAAAGCGCGGACTGCTCCACGCCAAAGTGCTGCACTCGCCGCACGCCCACGCGCGGATCAAGCGGATAGACGCCCGCCGCGCGCGTGAACTTGAAGGGGTCGCGGCGGTGTTGACCTGGCAGGACATCCCGCGCGTCGTCTACTCCACCGCGGGGCAGTCCGACCCGATCCCCGGTCCGCTGGACTCGTTCTCGCTGGACAACAAAGTCCGCTTCGTGGGCGACCGCGTGGCGTTCGTCGCGGCGGAGACGCCGGAGATCGCGGAGCAGGCGCTGGCGTTGATCGAAGTCGAATATGAGATCCTGCCCGCCATCCTGGATTCGCGCGAGGCGATGACCAGCCCGACGCGAATCCACGACGAGCCGGAGTACGTCAACTTCGCCGATTCGCATCCAGAGAAAAATCTCGCCGCCGAGATCCGCATTGACATCGGCGACGTCGAAAAGGGATTCGTCGAAGCGGATGAAATTTTCGAAGCCGAATACAGCGTGCCGAAAGTCCAGCAAGTCTCGATTGAACCGCACGTCTGCGTCACGTATTGGGACGAGGACGACCGCCTCGTGATTCGCACGTCCACGCAGGTGCCGTTCCACGCGCGGCGTCAACTCGCCCCCGTGCTGGGACTGCCCGTCAAACGCATCCGCGTCATCAAGCCGCGCATCGGCGGCGGATTTGGCGGCAAACAGGAAGTGTTGATCGAGGACGTGGCCGCGCACTTGACCATCGCCACCAAACGCCCGGTGATCTACGAGTACACGCGCGAGGAGGAATTCATCGCGGCGCGCTCGCGCCATCCCATGCGGATCAGGATGAAGACGGGCGTGAAACGCGACGGGACGATCACCGCCAACGAAATGTACGCGCTTTCGGACACGGGCGCGTACGGCTGCCACGCGTTGACCGTAACCGGCAACACCGGCCACAAAGCCATGGCGTTGTACGTCGGCGACGGCGAATATCGCAAATCGCCGAACATCCGCTTCTACGCCGACGTGGTCTACACCAACACCCCGCCCGCGGGCGCGTTCCGCGGTTACGGCGTCCCGCAGGGCTATTGGCCGCTCGACCGCCATTTGGAAAAAATCGCGCGGGCGATGGACTTCGATCCCATCGAGTTCCGCCTGAAGAATGTGATTCGGCCAGGCGAATTCCATCCCTTCAGCACGGCGTGGAACGAGGGCCGCGAGCCGCGTCCCGAGATCATCCACACGGTTGGACTGGAACAATGCGTCGCGCAGGGCCGCGCCGCGATCGGCTGGGACGACAAATTTGGAAACGAGTCCTGGCGCAACGCCGGGCATGGAACGTCGAACGCGAAACGCAAAGGCATCGGCGTCGCGCTGGTGATGCAAGGCACGGCGATTCCCTACCTCGACATGGGCGGCGCGTCCATCAAGATGAACGACGACGGCTCCTTCAATCTCCTCGTCGGCGCGACCGACCTCGGCACCGGCTCGGACACCGTCCTGGCGCAGATGGCCGCCGAAGTGTTGGGCGTGCCGGTGGACGACATCATCTGCTACTCGTCCGACACAGACTTCACGCCGTTCGACAAGGGCGCGTACGCGTCCTCGACAACCTACATCTCCGGCGCGGCCGCGACCAAAGCCGCGCAAATCTGCGCCGAGCGGATCAAAATCCGCGCCGCGAAGATGCTGGGAGAATCCGAGCCGTCGAACATCCGACTGGCGAATCGCCAGGCGGTCGCGCCGGACGGGAAATCGGTCTCGCTCGCCGAGGTCGCGCTGGACACGCTGCACAGAAGCGAGCAGGAACAGATCATGGGCGTGGCTTCGCACGTCTCGCCGTCCTCGCCGCCGCCGTTCGCGGCCCAGTTCGCCGAAGTGACCGTGGACACCGAAACCGGTCAGGTGACGGTGGACAAACTCGTCATGGCGGTGGACTCGGGCGTGATCGTCAACCCGCTCACCGCCTCGGGACAGATCGAAGGCGGCATGACTCAGGCCCTCGGCTACGCGATCTGCGAGGAGATGCGCTACGACGAAAAGGGACGCGCCCTCGAACGCGACCTCGACCGCTACCACGTCTTCCGCGCCGACGAGATGCCCGAACTGGAGACCATCTTCGTGGAGACGTTCGAGCCGACGCACCCGTTCGGCGTCAAGGCGGTGGCGGAGATCCCGATGGACGGCGTCGCGCCCGCGGTGGGCAACGCGGTCTTCGACGCGGTCGGCGTGGACGTGGACGACAACCCGATCACGCCCGAGAAAGTGTGGAGGGCGCTCCGCTCGAAATAACGGACCCGTCGCATGACAGATCTCATCCACGTCATCGGTCACGTCAACCCCGACACCGACTCCATCGCCTCGGCCATGGGCTACGCCTGGCTGCTGCGCGAACGCGACGGGGCGAACGCGGTCGCGGCGCGCGCCGGCGCGCTCAATCCGCAAACCGCCTGGGTGTTGAAGACGCTCGGCCTCGACGCGCCCGTGCTGCTCACCGACGCCTCGCCGCGTTTCGAATCCGTGATGAAGCGGCTCGACACGCTCGCGCCCAATGCCCAACTCGGCGCGGCATGGACGCTCGCCAGCAAAACCGGCGGCCTCGCCCCCATTGTCGGCGAAGACGGCAAACCCTACGGCATCGTCAACGGGCTCAGCCTCTTCAACTACTTCGCCAACGTGCTGGGCCCGCGCCCGGGCGACGCCACCGTGCGCGAGATGATGTCCGCGCCGTGCAAAGACGCGGCCGACACCAGCGTCCCGAAATATACGGCGGGCGCGCACATCCGCGATTCGCTCAACCGCATCCTGCGCGACGACTACAACGACTACTGGATCGTGGACGAGGACGGACGCTACCTCGGCATCGCCCGCCAGCGCGACGCGCTCAACCCGCCGCGCCTCAAGATCATCCTCGTGGACCACAACGAGCCGCGCCAGGCCATCGCCGCGCTCGAGGAAGCCGAACTGCTCGAGATCCTCGACCACCATCGCCTCGGCAACCCGCACACCCACGCGCCGATCCGCTTCACGGTGGACATCGTCGGCTCGACCTCCACGCTCGTGACGGAACAGGCCGCCGAAGCGGGACTCTCCATGCCTCCCGCCCTCGCGGGGGCGCTTCTCGCGGGACTTCTGGCGGACACCCTCATCCTGACCTCTCCCACCTCCACGCCGCGCGACAAAGCCGCCGCCGAGCGGCTGTCGCGCTGGGCCTTCGCGGGCGGAAGTCCGCTGGCGGGCGAGACGATCCAAACCTACGGGCAGAAAGTCCTCTCGGCGGGCGCGGGACTTTCCAACCGCAAACCCGCGGAAGTCGTCAGCACGGACATCAAATCCTTCGAGGCGGGCGGATTCAAATTCGCGGTGGCGCAGGCCGAAGTGACCGACCTCCTGCAGCTCGGCGAACATCTCGCCCCGCTTACGTCCGCGCTCGACGCGCTCAAGGACAAGCGCGGACTCGACTTCGCCATCCTCCTCATCACCGACGTGGTGCGCGGCACAAGCCGCCTCATCCTGACCTCGTCCGCGCCGCCCATCCTCAACGACCTGCCCTACCCGCCCCTCCCCGACGGGACGCGCGACGCGCAGGGCGTGGTCTCCCGAAAAAAGCAGTTGCTGCCCGTGCTGCTGGGACTGCTGGAACGCTGATAAAATCAGGCGAGGAGATTTCATGTTACCAATCAAAACCAAAGTCCGCCCCACTGGGTTCCCATCTGTGTCTAAAACACTTCCACACGCGATCAAGCGCATCGTGGCGGAACTCAAACCCGAAAAGATCATCCTCTTCGGTTCTTACGCGTATGGCAAGCCTACCCCGGATAGCGATGTGGATTTACTGGTTGTCGCCAGGGGAAATAAACGAAAGAACCTGATTTCCACATCCCTGTTGCTCTATCCTCGCCCTTTTCCTGTGGATATCATTGTAAAGACGCCCGATGAATTGGCAAGCGCGCTAAAGAAAGGCGATGTGTTCATCAAAGAAATTGTCTCCAAAGGGAAGGTTTTGTATGAGCGATCCAACTAACCCGTTGGAATGGGTGAAATACGCTGAAGAAGATTGGCGCTCAGCGCATAGACTTCTACGAGGAAGCAGACCTTCCACGGTAAATTCCTGCTTTCATTCACAGCAATCCGCGGAGAAGTATCTCAAAGCCATGCTGGTTTCAAGAAAGGCGTATTTTCCAAAGACCCACGACCTTTCTGCGTTAAATACGATCTGCATCGAAAACGGAATCCTGACAAGTTTTTCCACCGCGCTGCTGACCGTTCTAAGCGATTATGCGGTTGCGACACGATATCCTGGGGAAATGCCGACAGTGGAAGATGCCAAAGAAGCCATTGAAATTGCAAAATCTGTTCGTAAATTTGCCCGGGGTTGGTTTGGACTGAAATAACCAACAAAAAAACGGCAGATGTTTGTCTGCCGTTTTGCTTCCGAGCAAGCAATTTCAGTTACTGCTGCAGCCGCACGAACCGCCGCCGCAACCGCATCCGCCGCCGTCGCCATGGTCGTGTCCGCCCCCGCCGCCGCAGGCGCAGCCGCCCTCCCCGTGGCTGTGACCGGCGTTCGGATTGTTGATCACGAAACCGCTCCCCTGCACAGGGTCGTTCACGAAGTCAATGGAGGCGCCGCGCAGATAATCCAGCGAGGACGAGTCCACCACAAGTTTGATTCCCTTCGAGTCGAAAGTGGTATCCACGTCGCGGATGTTGTTGTCGAGCGCCATGCCAAAGTTGACGCCGCAGCATCCGCCGCCCGCCACATAGACGCGCAGCGCGTATCCTTCCAACTGGCGTTCAGCAAGAATCCCCTGCACAGCCTGCGCCGCGGCGGGAGAAACTTCGATGTGTTGGGTTGCGATTTCAGTAAGCATGGATTTCTCCTTGTAAGATTTACGGTAATGTTGACGGATAATATCAGAATTAAAGGGGACTGTCAACATTATTTTTCCTGTGTATAATTACCCTACGCCCCCGTAGCTCAATGGACAGAGCGCCTGACTTCGAATCAGTAGGTTGTCGGTTCGACCCCGGCCGGGGGCGCCTCGTTTTTAAGTGAACGGTAGAGAAGAACGTCGTTCACGTAACGCGTATCGCGCCTGCTTCCCCACTTGCCACTTCCCAAAAATTATATATAATGTACCCATGTCCACCCGCCAGTCCCTGCGCAACGAGACCTTCGAATCGCTCCACAAGCGCGTCATCGCGGGGGAGATCCATCCCGGCGAGTGGCTGAGACAGGAGGACATCGCCTCGTCGCTTGGCGTCAGCATGACGCCCGTCCGCGAGGCGCTGGACATGCTGGTGGCCTCGGGGCTGGCGGAACGCGTCCCCTATCGCGGCGTGCGCGTGCTCGAACTGACCCACGCCGAGATGCTCGACGCCTATGGATTGCGCCTCGTCCTTGAACCTTTGGGGGCCGCGCTCGCGTCCGAAGCCGCGACCCGGCTCCAGGTTCAGGAAGCGAAGCGGATCCTCGACGAAACCTCCAACCTCGTCCGCCTCGAAGACATGTCCCGGCTGCGCGAGGCCTCCCGTCGGTTCCACGCGTCCATCGTCGCCATGAGCGGAAGTCCGCTGCTGGCGCGTCTCTATGAAATGGCGGCGGCCAAATTTCCCGATTGGATGCTCTACGAAGCCATGTTCCGTCATCCCGAAGCGCTGACCGAAAGCCTGCGCCGCGAGCAGGCCGAACACCGCGCCATCCTCGAAGCCGTCGAGGGACGCGACCCCGCGGCCGCGCGGCGCGCGGCGCGCGGCCACATCCTCACCCTCGGAAAGGACCTTCAAAATTATCTGGGAATACCGCGTGAACTCATCCAACAGAAGGAACGGCAATTTTCAGTCCAGCGTTCTGAAAGTCGAATGGTCCAATCGCCGAACGGTCTTGCCCCTTCGCGGCCATCCGACCATCGGACTACCAGACCATAGACGACCAGACTATGAGACAATCAGACATAAGGAGAATCCCATGTCACAGGAACTTTTAGACAAAATGGCGCAATCCATCATTGACGGCGATTCGGACGTCTCGGTGCAGCTGGCGCAGCAGGCTATCGCCGAGGGGATGGACCCGCTGACGGCCATCACCGACGGGTTCGTGGTCGGCGTCAACACGGTCGGCGACGCGTTCGCCGCGGGCGAGGCTTTTCTGCCCGAACTCGTCATGGCGGGCGAGGCGATGAAAGCCGCCGTCGCCACGCTCGAGCCGGAACTCGCCAAGAAAGGCTCCGAGCGCAAGACTCTCGGAAAGGTCGTGATGGCGACCGTCGAAGGCGACATCCACGAGATCGGCAAATCGCTCGTCGCCACCATGCTGGGAGCCTCGGGCTTCACGGTGGTGGATATGGGCGTGGACAACCCGTCCGACAAGATCATCGAGAAGGCTCTCGAAATCGACGCGGACATCATCGGTCTCTCCGCGCTGTTGACGACGACGATGATCCGCCAGAAGGAAGTCATCGAGAAACTGGACGCGAAGGGACTGCGCAAAAAGATCCACGTGATGGTCGGCGGCGCGCCCGTCACCCGCGAGTGGGTGCAGCGCATCGAAGCCGACGGCTATTCGGAAGACGCCATCGGCGCGGTGCAAATGGCAAAACAACTCATGGGCGAGGCATAATTCATAATTCTGAATTCAGAATTA
>DKTP01000129.1 GCA_002473085.1 Anaerolineales bacterium UBA7227 | reverse complement strand
GCGGAAGGCGGAAGGCGGAACCCCGTTTTCTTCAAGAAAACGGGGTTTGTTGATTTAGCCGTTATCGTCCGGCTTTTGGATGACGTACCACTTCGGGTCGTACATGACAAATCCATCCTTCACCCGCAGCCAGACGTTGTTGCCGGCCAGCCCGAAGACCTCCAGTTGATCGTCGGTGTGCAGGTTGGCGATGGGTTTGAAGTTCGTGCCGGGACCGATGCGCAGCCTGACGCCGTCTCCATCGGGGGAGACTTTGACGGTGAAGAGCAGGTCCTTTGACGGGATCTCGGTCACGAAAAACGGCTCGGGGTTAATAGCGGAAGTGGCGGCCGCGCCGAGGCGCACTTCAAAGTGGAGATGGGGCGCGGTGCTGAAGCCGGTGTTCCCGCTGCGGCCGAGGGCGGTCCCCATGGTGACGCTGTCGCCGGTCGCCACGAGGAAACTGTCTTTTTGGAAGTGGGCGTAGATGCTGGTCGAGCCGTCGGGGTGCTGGACGCGGACGTTGTAGCCGTAGCCTCGATTCGGTTTCGCCGCCGTTTCGGTGTCCAGTTCGGCGCGGGTGACGACGCCATCCGCCGCAGCCATGACGAGGTTGCCTTCGGGCAGGCCGAAGTCTATGCCGTTGTGGCCGTTTGTGAGCGGATAGGTCTTTGGGTTTTCTCCGAAAAGCTGGGTGATGGGAAATTGCACGGGGACGGGTCTGAGCAGTATCATGGGAGCCTCCTTTGGCTGAAACTTGCTCAAGCGGATACGACGTTGTCAGTATAGCATTTTTCCGCGTGCGAATCACAACAAAAATCCAACCTATCTCCAGATACTTTCGTAGGGATGCTCGCTGACGAGGCGGATTCCCTGCGCGAAGCGCGTCGGCGTGAAGGCGGAGATGTCCACCGTTTTGGGCGCGCCGTCGAGGATCCATTCGGCGAGGCAGAGACCGACGGCGGGCGAGATCTTGAATCCCGTGCCGCTGAACCCGCAGTCGAGCCAGAAGCCCTCGGGACCGATCGGCCCGATGGCGGGATGCTGGTCGGGGGTGATGCCGTCGTAACCGCTGTGCGCGGAGTGGAGTCCGCCGCGCTCCATGAGCGGGACGCGCTTGCAGAGACGGTCCACGGCGCGCTCCACGAAGCCCGCGCGGGCGTGGCCTGAATCGCCGTCGGGGTCTTCGTCCAGCGGGTTGCCGTCTTCGAGTCCGACGAGGGTGAGTCCGCCTTCGGGACGGAAGTACATCGAGTTGGGGAAGTCAATCACGGTGGGGTGGGGGAGGCGCAGTTCGGGGGGACGGGCGACGAACATCACGTCGTGCCGCCATGTGCCGATGGAGACTTCGACGCCAGCCATTTCGCAGATTCGACGCGCCCAGGCGCCCGCCGCGTTGACGACGATGGGGGCGGAGAAAACGCCCTGCGTCGTGTCCACGCCCGTCACTTTCCCAGCGCGGACGCGGATGCCCGTCACGGCGCAATCCTGCACGAGGACGGCGCCGCGTCGACGGGCGGCGTTCATCAGCGCGGCCGCGGTCGAGACGGGGTCGGCGTAGCCCGATTCGGGTTCGTAGGCGGCGAGGTCGAAATCGTCCGTGACGAAGGCGGGGGCGAGGCGTTTCACGTCGTCGGCAGTGACCAGCATGGCGGGGACGCCGAGGCGCTGGAGCATGGCGGTGTTGGCTTTGAGCGCGTCCACGTGTTCGCGCTCGACGAGCTGGAGGAAGCCCGTGCGCGTGAAGCCGCAGGGATCGGGGCCGACGCGTTCGTTCCAATCGCGGAACCACTGGAAGGATTCCCAGGCGAGACGCGCTTCGGCTTCGAGGTCGTAGTGCATGCGGACGAGCCCGCTGGAGCGTCCCGTCGCGCCCGCGGCGAGGTGACGTTTCTCGATGACCGCGGCTTTGACGCCGCGAACGGAGAGATGGTAGGCGAGGCTGGCGCCGTGCACGCCGCCGCCGAGGATGAGGAGGTCGGGAGAGGGGGACATGGGGGTTGGTAAGTGGGGATTGGAGATTGGAGATTGGAGATTGGGAAGTTCCGCTTGCATTTTAGCAGGTTTATCTCTACAATAGGCATATTCGTCGAGAAAGGGAAGCGAGGCAGAATGGCTGATAAACCGATAGCGACTCGACCGATTAGCGAGAATGAAAATCTTCTGCGCAAGAAATTCTACGAGAGCATGGCGGCGCAGAGCGATTTGATGGACAAACTCGGCGAGAAACTGATCACTCTGGAACTTGCCATTCCTGGCATTTATGCCGCCGTATTGAAATTGATGCGCGGCGATAAAGCCATCGTTACTCTCAACGCCGCCTTATATCTGACCTTTATCTGCTGGTTGTTGGCTTTGGCGCTGACTTTACTCGCGTTAACGCCCAAAAAATGGCGGGTGGATACAAACGTCTTGAAGCAAGATCCAAAAAAATATTCTGAAGGTTTGGGAATTGAAGATTTTTTCGAGCAAAGCGCCAGGTACAAACGCCGCTGGCTGAGCGTTTCGAGCATTCTGTTCTTTGCGGGCGTCGTTTGCGCGGCGTTTACCATCTAGGGAGATAACATGGAAAAGATACAAAAGTTCAAATGTTGGAACTGTTCCAAGACCTTCTCGCAGTTTATAGAAATTACAGACCAACAACAATTAATTTTAGTGTGCAGTCATTGTCGAGCGGAATGCGTTGTTGACTTAACGATCTACCCGAATGTGGCTTCGATTATTTACAAAAGTCTGAACGGCGAAGTGTCGTCGAAGTTGCTGCCTGAAGTATTGTCAACTGAGCCTAAAGAATAGAGCAAGCGCTCATCTTGTAAATTCGTACAGCCGCTATCAAATCAGGAAATGTCCCCATGTCAAACGCTATGCACCCAACTCCTTTTGTTATCAAGCCGCTTGCAGATTTGGTCAAACAACTCCCTGCATTGCGGCATCAAGCTCTTAAATTAGCCCAGTTATATGCTGATGGCAGCGTACTACTCACAGATGAAACGTTGCAAAGCATGGGGGCTGCGTTGTGGCAGGCGCTCAACATCGATGCGGAGTTCAATGCGGCTTGTCAGCAAGCCAACGGGCAAATTCTTCCTATTATCGTTGAAAGCGACAGCGCAGAGATACAAGCCTTACCATGGGAGACGCTCTATCACCCTGTATACGGGTTTATCGGCAGCAATCTTGCTTTCACATTGACGCGGCGCACCATAGAAACAGAACCGACACAGCAAGAATTGGATAAAGGGCCGCTACGGATCCTGTTATTTACGTCGCTACCTGAAGATTTGGATGCCGAACACGAGCGCCTGAATGTCGAGGAAGAGCAAGCGCAGATACAGGAAGCCTTATTGCCATGGCTGCTCAAAGGCACCGTGCAGTTAGAGATTCCCAACGACGGCAGGCTTTCTATCTTGCAGGAACTGCTCAGAGACTTCAAGCCGCACGTGTTGTTTTTGAGTGGGCATGGAAGATTTGTTCACCAACCGCACGCTGGCGAAGCGCCTTACGGCGAGTTTTTGTTCGAAGATGAAGCGGGGAATAAACATCCAGTTCGAGATCAAGAGATTGCCCAAGTGTTATTCGGTTCAGGTGTTCAGGCGGTCATTCTATCCGCTTGCGAGAGTAGTAAAGCCGCATCTGTGGACCTGTCTGGCGGTTTGGCACAACAAATCAGCGCGCAAGGCATTACGCATGTAATTGGTATGCGCGAATCACTACTGGACAAGGCTGGTATCTTGTTTGCGCGAGAACTATGCGACGCGTTGGCGAGCGGACAGCGATTGGATGTTGCGCTTCAGCGCGCACGGAGTATCATGCAGACCCCAGATGGGAATGGTCATAATTTGGGGCAATGGTGCTTGCCGATGGCGCTCTCGCCTCATCCTGAAGCGGCGTTAATTGACTGGGATTTTGAAGCCGCCGCAGTTGAAGAGCGGAAGCCGAGCGAATCTTTTAACAGCATCCTTTTGCCGCCGCGTTTTATTGGGCGACGCATGGAACTGCGTCAATATGCGCGAAGCCTGCAGTCTGGCGAAACGCGGCTGTTGCTGATCACAGGCGCGGGCGGACAGGGAAAAACTTCTCTGGCGGGAAAGTTGGCGCACGATATGGCAACGCGCGGCTTCAAAGTATTCGCGTGGAACGCACAGAGCGTCGCCTGGCGCGACTTCGCAATGGAGTTTGTCCAAGCATTGGAAGAACCGCGCCGAGAACGCTATGAGCGCGCTGAGAATAAAACACAAGAGTTGTTTGACTTGCTGATAGAACAGTTTAACGATCGTCTGCTCTTTTTCTTCGACAATCTGGAAACGCTGCAAGACGCCGACACTCTTCAAACAACTGACGAGGATGCGCGTTTGTTTCTGGGTTATTTACAAGATGAAGGGCGAGCGCGTTGCATCGTCACTTCGCGCTGGCAGATTCCCGACTGGAAAGGCGCTCGCCTGCCTCTTGCGCGCGCCAACTACGGAGATTTCCTTCAGGTTGCAGTTTACAGAAAGGTGCAGATTGGGCGCGAGCAAATCCGCCGCGTGTATGAAACACTGGCAGGCAATCTGCGCGGATTGGAATTTTTCGCTGCGGCGACGAGAGCTATGGACGTGAAAGATGAAGACGCCTTCCTCGCTGCGTTGCAACAAACTGAATTTAATCTGCAAGCAAATATGATGATTGCAGAGATCTACCGCCATCTGTCCGCGGATGCGCAAAAGTTGCTGGCGCGTCTGCCCGCTTACCGCGAGCCTGTGCCGCGAGAAGGATTACTGAAATTAGGCGTTGACTTGCCTGATGCGAATGCTTTGCTGGAGCAGATAATTGCCGTGTCGCTGCTAGAAGCAAGCTACGAGCGGCGTTGGCAGGTTGTTGAATATCAATGCTCATCGCTGGTGACAGATTGGCTGCAGGGAAATCAAAAAATAGACAATAACAAAAAATGGCTAAGCGTCGCGGCTGATTACCATCTTGACTTGTTGAAAACTAAGAGAAGCGCCCTTGCTCAAGCCATTACGACTCATCACGCTTTACGCCGCGCTGAACGACATGATGAGGCTAACCGTTTGACATTAGATTATATTGTAGGTCCGCTTACTCACGCAGGATACTACGCCGAACTGCTGGCGCGCTGGCTGCCTGAGACGCGCAACTCGCCCGATAGAAAAACACAAGCCGAAGCCATCGGTCAGACGGGGAAACTTCACATTCATATCGGCGATTACGAGACCGCGCT
>DKTP01000122.1 GCA_002473085.1 Anaerolineales bacterium UBA7227 | reverse complement strand
AGGTACACACGTACACAGGTAAACAAGACCTCCGACTTGGTTGATTCGGAGGTCTTGTTTATAATTCGCTCAAACGCCCAAAGACACAAAGCCTAAATCAAAAGTCGAGGATTAGCCATGAAGACAACGCCTGACAACGACAAACTACTGACTCTCATTGAGAATGCGCGAAAAGGTTTGATTGTCTTGCCGCGGTTTCAACGAAATTTCGTTTGGGATCGAGATGACATTTCTGACCTCCTAATTTCAATACTTCAAGGGCATTTCATTGGCTCATTTTTAATTCTTGAGGTCGATAAGGAAAATGTACCTTTTGACTATCGTCCTTTAGAAGGTATAAGCGTGTCTGCCGATCGGCGGCCTGAAAAGATGATTCTTGATGGTCAACAAAGACTTACATCGCTTCATTATGTTTTCGCCGCGCCTGACATTCCTCTAAAATCCACTAAATACCCATACCGCTTTTTTATGGATTTGAACAATATTGCAAGTGGAGATTGGGAGAACGCGTTCCGTAGCGAACGCACAATAAATTGTGCTGACATGCTTGATCGTTCAAGGCAATTTGAAACTCGTATTATTCCAATGACAGAATTTGAAAAATGGGAGGAATGGCTGAATGAATACGAGCGCTGGCTTGTGGAAAAAGACCAAAACTACTATCTAAACACCTACTTCAAAGAGCAGCGACCGCTTTGGTCTTCTGCCGCAAACCAGGTGCGAAATTTCCTAGTTCCAACTTTAACCATACCTAAAATAGCCCCTAATAATCAGAATGAACTTGCTGAGATCTGTGCAATATTTGAAAAAATCAATAGCATGGGAGTTAAACTATCTGTTTATGATTTACTCACTGCAAGGCTTTATAAAGACAAGATAGATCTCCATCGACTTTGGTCAGAAGCCATTGATGAGTATCATTTGTTGGATCAACATTCCGAAGGCAAATCGGATGATTTCGGGGTTTTTATATTGCGAACAATCGCCCTCTTTCGCGGTATGGACATGAAAAGCAAGACGCTCATCAATTTATCGCCTCATAATTTTGAAAATGATTGGCGAAAGGCAGCAAAATATATTGAAAAAGCATTAGAGCGAATGACGCTTGTTGGACAAGATGGCTTTGGAGCATTCAACCGAAAATGGATTCCTTACATAACAATGGTCTCACCCCTTGCGGGAATGTTGGCGGCAATAGATGATCGCAAATTCGATCACAAAGCTTACAAAATAATGAGACGGTGGTATTGGTCCTCAGTATTTCGAGAACGATATGCATCATCAGTCGAAAGCAACATATATCGAGATTACCAAGAGTTCTTAAGATGCGTGAGTGATAAAGCATTTGAAATGGATGCGTTACGAGAGGCAAGGGTCAATATTATTGACAATCAAGCCTACTCATTAAGAGATGTAAGCCGTATTAACTCTGTTTATCGAGGTGTGATGTGTTTAATTGCATTGCGTGGGGCAAAGGATTTTTCAGCAGACGACTCGATTCAGTTCCACACTCTTGAAGATCATCACATTTTCCCTGTAGCATACCTAAAGAAGCAAAAGGATTCGACAGGTAAAAAAATCTCGGAGGATAAAATTAATTGTGTAATAAATAGAACTCTGATTGCCGATGAGACAAACAGGCGAATCAGTAAATCCAACCCATCAAAATATGTTCGCGATCTCATTCCATTAGATCGCGTGCCTGAAATTCTCTCAAGTCATTTCATTGATGAAACCGCAAATGATGCAATGAGGAAAGATGAATTTGATGGTTTTGTCGTAAGAAGGGAACGCGCACTATTAGATGAAATACGCAAAAGAGTTCAGAGCAATTAAATCATTCTGAAAAGCGCTAACAGATATGCCTTCCCAAGGGGCAGATTCTCTCTTCCAGCCAGGGGTCAATCCACGGGACGGATTTGAGGGAGGCGTATAAACCGATTATACTCGCCCCCATACCCCGCCCCATTCGCATCCGCATCAACCATGATAAATGCCAATCCTGTCCCGCGTGTGAAGCGGTCAAATCATGCAAGACGCGCGCGATTGTGCAGCCTGATCCAGACGAGTCGCCGTATTTGGATATCGAGCGCTGCCGCGACTGTAGCCTGTGCGTGGATTTTTGTTCGTTCGCGGCGATTGAGTTGATCAACATCGTAGCGTCAGACATGGGGGAAAATTATTCCCCAAATCCTGCGGGTGGAATTCCAAGCGCCTGAATCAGCCGCGCCCAATAATTGACTTGCGCGGCTGTGCTGACAAGGATCACAAACTCGCGCTCGGTAAAAGCGGCTTTGACTCGCTCCACAATTTCGGGGTGGAATTTCAACGGCGTGGACGAGACGAGGCGCGCGTACGCAATCGCCAGTTTCTCGCGCTCGCTGAACGTGGCTGCCGGCTCCGCGTCGCCGCGCAGGGACGCGGCCTCCTCGTCCGTGATGCCGTGCTGGCGATGCTCGTGCGAGTTCATGTCAATGCAAAAGGGACAGGCCGCGGCGATGGAGGCTGTCATGCGGATCAACTTCAACATGCGCCGATCCATCGCTCCGTCTGCGTGCGCGACCAGCGCTTCCATCACGCCTGAGCCGAGGGCGGCTTTGGGATACCAGGCCAGGATGCGCGCGGGGAGCATTACTTTACCCGTGACGCGTTCGGAAAACCAGATTCCGATTTTGAGGAGAAGCGGGATGTGTTTGGGTTGGGGAATGAACGCCTGCATGGTTGGAAGCCTCCAGATAGTATTTTTTCGTCATCGACGACTCTGCAAAGCGCCGTCGTCCCCAGCGGCTGAAGCCGCCGCGGCATGGGAAACCTGAACGGGGGAAAACGCCCGGGCCGGCGCGGCCCGCGAAAGGTTAGGAAAGAAGCGGAGTTTACCATCCAGGGGGATGGTTTCTCTTGACAAATCCTGAAACATGCGTAAAATAACATCCATCGACCATCCACATGGATGGCGATTAAAGGAGAAAACATGGCTGAGACCGAGAAAATTACCATCAATATGAACGCGGTGGAGTTGGGCAAGATTGACCTGCTGGTGGAGCAGGGACATTACTCGAACCGCACTGATTTTATCCGTTCGGCGATCCGCTCGCAATTGGAGAAGCACGCGGCGGAGGTGCAGCAGTCGGTGGCGCGGCATTCGTACGCGATCGGCGCGATGAGTTTTGACAAAGCCGATTTCGAGCGGCACAAGGCCAAAGGCGCGACCATGAAGATCAGCGTGGTGGGCTTGCTCCATATCTCATCCGATGTGCCGGCGGAACTCGCGGACGAGGTGATCGAGTCGGCGAGGGTTTATGGCATTTTTCAAGCCAGCGACGCGGTGAAGTCGGCGCTGGCGAAATCTGGAAAGTTGAAATAAGGGCGCGGGCGACGCGCCCGGAAAACCAGGCGCAGGTTTTAAGGAGGCGCGGGATTCGATGAACGCTGGCGGGGCGGGCCGTCCGAAAGCCAATGGCGCGCCGCCGTTCTGTTTTATCGCAAATACGCGCCCCGGCTCCGAACGAAAATCGCCGAGTTTCATAAATTCCGCGCTCAGGCCGGCCCGCCCCGCAAGCAACTTCAATTTTACAAAAATTGATATTGACATATACAAAAAATTGCTTATAATAAATCAAATTATTCAATCAAATCTTCAATATTATTGAGGAAAAATGAAAAATCCAGAACAATCGCCGCCCCAACATTGGGCTGTCCGCTTTTTCACCATCTTCACGGGCCAGACCATCTCCCTTTTCGGCTCTTCGCTGGTGCAATTTGCGCTGATCTGGTATTTGACGCAGAAGACGGGCTCGGCCACAGTGCTGGCGACCGCTTCCCTGTTCGCGATGCTGCCACAGATCCTGCTTGGACCGATCGCGGGGACATTCGTGGACCGCGGCAACCGACGCCTGATCATGATCGCGTCCGACTCGCTCATCGCGGTTTCCACGCTCGGGCTGGCCTTTCTCTTCTGGACGGGGCGCGCGGAGATCTGGCACATTTACGCCATTTCGGTCATCCGCTCGCTGGGCGGCGCGTTCCACTATCCGGCCATGGCCGCCTCGACCACGCTGATGGTTCCCAAAGAACAGTTGGCGCGCGTCTCCGGCGCGAACCAGGCCGTGCAGGGACTCGTGAACATCCTCGCGCCTCCCGCGGCGGCTTTCCTCGTCGCGCTGATGGACACCGAAAACATTCTCCTGATCGACGTGTTCACCGCGCTGGCGGGCATTTTCCCCCTGCTGGTTTTCGCCGTCCCGCAACCGCCGCGCTCCGTTTCGCAAGAGGCCGCGCGGCCAAAAAGCTTTCTATCTGACCTGGGCGCGGGTTTTAAATACATGGTCTCCTGGCCCGGCCTGCTGATGCTGGGTCTTATGGCTACCCTGCTCAACTTTCTGCTCGCCCCCACCGGCGCGCTCATGCCCTTACTCGTGACCCAACATTTCGGCAAAGGCGCTCTCGAACTGGGCGGGATCGAGTCCGCGTTCGGCATTGGCATGATTGTCGGCGGCGTCGCGCTGGGCGTTTGGGGCGGCTTCAAGCGCAAGATCGTCACCTCGCTGACGGGCATCGTGACGTTCAGCCTCGCCATCATTGCGATCGCCGTCGCGCCGCCCGACATGTTCTGGATTCTCGTCGCGGCCCAGGCGGTGATCGGCCTCATGCTCCCGATGGCAAACGGTCCGCTCGGCGCGCTCTTCCAAACCGTGGTCGAGCCAGAGATGCAGGGACGCGTCATGTCGCTGTTGGGAAGCGTGGCGCAGGCCATGATGCCGCTCAGCCTGCTGGCGGCCGGGCCCATCGCCGACAGGCTTGGCCTGCAAGCCTGGTTTTGGATCGCGGGCATCGCCTGCGCCCTCATCAGCCTCGGCGGCTTCTTCATCCCTGCGATCTACAACATCGAAGAGAATCACCACAGCAAGCAACCTCAGGCCGGGACGGTCCCCGCCGCCTGACCCTGCGCGGCGGCGCGGCGCCAGCGGCCGGTCCGCGCGATGGAAATCGGGCCGCGCAGGCGCCGAGGGTTATTGCGCCCGTCCTTGCAGGTAGACGATTAAGGAATCGAGCAGGGCCGAAGCCGCGCCGCCGCCGCTTTCGCGCGTAACGCCCATCTCGGCTTGCTTGGTGGCGCGCGCTTCGGGCGACATGCCGCTCCCCTGTCCCATTCCCTGCCCGCCGTTGCTGCCGAGCGTGATGTTGTTGGCGGCGGCCCAGGCTTGAAGGTCTGCCGAGGCGAGTCTCATGCCGCGTATGGCCGTCAATTGTTCGGCCGTAAAAGTAGATTCGATTTGCGCGAGCAGCGCGTCGACTTCGGCCTGCGCGCTGTTGCCGGTGCGCGTCATATTTTGGAGCGCCTGCCAGAGGGGAAGCATGATTCTTGCCTGTTCCGCGGTGATGGGAGCGGCGGTCTCGGCCAGTTTGAGCGAGCCAAGCGTCAGTTGCATACGAGCGTTGAGCGCGTTTTCATAATCGGTATCCAGGTTTGGGCTGACGTAGGCTCCGGGGTTGACGGCGGTCGTCGAAACCGAACCCGCTGTCCCTGAGCAGGACGCGAGGAGGAGGGAGAGGATCAGGATGAGGAGGGAGGTGCGAGTCATGGGGGGAGTCCTTTCGGGGAAAAGTTACAAGTTATTCGCGTCGCAGCGCTTCGATCGGATCCAGTTTCGCGGCGCGTGTGGCGGGATAATATCCAAAGAAGATGCCGACGATGGCCGCCGCGCCGAAGGCCAGGGGGATGGAAAACGGGACGATCTCGGTGCGCATGTCTCCGAGCGAGCCGAAAAGGTACGCGCTGCCCACGCCGACGAAGACGCCGACCAGTCCGCCCGCCAGGCTGAGGATGACCGCCTCGATGAGAAATTGAGCCAGCACGGTGAAGGGGCGCGCCCCCAACGCCTGGCGCAAGCCGATTTCGCGCGTGCGTTCGGTGACGGAGACCAGCATAATGTTCATGATGCCGATGCCGCCCACCAGCAGCGAGACGCCCGCCACCCATGCCAGCAGGTCGCGGAAAGCGGCGGTGGCGGCTTCCTGCGTGGCGATGATGTCCTGCTGGGTCTGCACGGTAAAGTCGGGTTTGGCCGCGTCCACTTTGTGACGGTCCACGAGCAGGGCGGAGGTCTGCGCGATGACGCTGGGGATTTTTTCCTGGTTTTCGGCCTTGAGATAGATCGTGCGGACGGCGTCGGCGCGCAGCATGGCGGCGGGCATGTATTTTTGGAAGACCAGGTTGAGGGGCAGGTAGATGCGCCCGTCGTAATCCACGTCGGAGACAATGCCTTTCGACTCCATCACGCCGATGACGGTAAGTTTGACCGCGCCGACGGTGACGGTCTGCCCGAGGGCGCTCTCCGCGCCGAACAGGTCGGCCGCGATACCCGAACCCAGCACGACCAGTTTCGCTTTCCGCTCGTCTTCGTCGGCGGTGAAGTAACGCCCTTCGGCGACGGCATAATCGCGCACATGGGGGAAGTCGGAGGTGGTTCCGACCAGCGCGATGGCTTCGAGCGTGCGTCCGCCCGCGCGGACGTTTTGCGGCGGAGGCGTTTGTTCGGCTGAGATGCCGGTGATGCCTGTCACTTGTTTCTGGATGGCGTACGCGTCTTCCAGCAGCAGGGTGCGCGCGGCGCCGGGCACGCCCCGCATGGGCGAGACGATGATCAGGTCCGCGCCGAGGGCGTTAATCTGGTCGGCAATGGAGGCTTCCGCGCCCGCGCTGACCGCCAGCATGACGATGACCGAGGCCACCCCAATGATGACGCCCAAAGTGGTGAGGAACGAACGGGCTTTATTGAGCATCAAGCCTTCCCAGGCGGTGCGGAATATTTTTCCGAGTTTCATGAAATGCCTCTAATTCTGGTTTTCTGGAAATTCCCGTGCCGCATCGCTCGGGCGCGGATTTTTTAAATCCACGCGTCTCCGCGCTCAAAGGATTTGCGCCGCGGCGATTTGAGACTAATTCGGCGATCCTGAACAACGGTTTTTGCCGTCGCGCCCATCAGACAGGACCTTTCCATCCTTGAAGCAGATGACGCGCTGGGCGCGCTCGGCAATATCGGCGGCATGCGTGACCATGACGATGGTCGCGCCGCCCTGGTGAAGGGTTTCTAAAATATCCAGGATTTCCACGCTGGATTTCGAATCGAGGTTGCCCGTCGGTTCGTCCGCCAAAATCAGCGGAGGGTCGTTTATCAGGGCGCGCGCGATCGCCACGCGTTGCTGCTGCCCCCCGGAGAGTTGGTTGGGACGGTGGTGCAGCCGGTTTTCCAGCCCGACCGAGGCGAGCGCGGCGATGGCGCGTTCCTCGGCCTGCGCGTCGCTCACGTCTTCTTCGGCATAGAGCAGGGGCAGCATCACATTGGACAGCGCGCTCAGGCGCGGCAGGAGGTTGAAGGACTGGAAGATGAAGCCGAGTTTCTGGTTGCGAACTTCCGCCAGTTCGTTCCTGCTCAGCCGGCTCACGTCGCGGCCGTCGAGGATGTACGCGCCTTCGGTGGGACGGTCGAGGCAGCCGAGGATGTTCATCAGCGTGGATTTGCCCGAACCCGAAGGCCCCATGATAGCGACGAATTCGCCGCTCGCCACCTGCACGTCCACCCCTGCCAGCGCGTAGACCGCCGCCTCGCCCTCCCCGTATACTTTGGTCAGATCCGTAATTTCAATCAAAGGCTTGTCCATGATGACGCCTCGCCGCCGCTTACGGCTGCCGGGTTTCCACAGTCCCCGTGCTGACCACATCGCCGACCTCCAAACCCTCGAGGATCTCCGCGTTGGCATAATCGCGCAGGCCGACGGTAACGGGCGTCATCTGCAAGGAGCCGTCATCCTGGACGACGAAGACCGCGTACGAACCGGGAGTAAGTTCGCGCAGCGCCTGGACAGGGATGATGAGCGCGCCGCGCGCCTCCCCTGAGGTCACTTCCACCTCGACGCTCATACCCGCCAGGATGGCGACATCGGCGGTATCGGTCAGTTTCGCCCAGACGACGAGCGCGGGCGCGCCGTCCACGATCTGGAGGGCGGGTTCCACGCGCAGGATTTCGCCGGCCAGAGAGAGTTCAGGATACGCGTCAAAGACGAACGTCGCCCGCCGGCCGGCCGCGACCTTGTCCGCGTCAGTTTCATCGAGATAGAAACGCGCCAGCAAATTCTCTGTAGTGGCGACGCTCAAAACGGGAGCGGAGCCGACCGTCTGCCCCACCGACGCGGTCAGGCTGGTGATCGTCCCGTCAAAGGGAGCGACCAGGCGGGTAGATTCCATCGCGAGGCGCGTCCGTTCGATTTTGGCAACCTGCGATCCCAACGCGGCCAGGGGCCGGGTCAACGCGTCCGGCCCAGCCTGGACGATTTCCAGCGCGGCTTGCGCGTCCTGCAACGCGACCCGCGCGGCTTCCACGTTGGCGCGGGCAAGAATCACGTCGCCGTCGCTGGGCGGGATGGTTTCCGTCATGGTTTCCATCGCCTGCGTATCCTTCCAAGAATAGGTGAAGGTCGCGGGAACATATTCTTCGACGTAAAGATTCTGCGCGTATTTCAGGGAATTTTCGGCGCGCTTTAAGTTAGCCTCCGCTTCGGCAATGGCCTCTTTGGTCGCGGTCGACTCGGCTCTTAAAGCCTCCAACTCGGCCTGCGCTTCGGCCAGTTTTTCTTCGTAGTAATACGCCAGCGGACTAATCAGGTATTTCAGGTTTTCAACGGCTTTGTCCAATGAATTCTGCGTTTCGGCCACAACCCCCTGCGCCTGCAAAATACCGTTCGCGGTAAACAACGCCTGGAAATCCGCCTCGGCCTGGACGTTCCCTTCCAGCCGCGCCAGGATCTGCCCCGCCTTCACGGCGTCGCCCACCGAGCCGCCCAGCTCATCCACGACGCCGCCGGAACGGAATCCCAAGTCCACCTGCGCGGCGGGGACCACCGTCCCCGCGCCGCTGGCGGTAATGACCAGGTCGCCCACGCGCGCCCTGGCCGTTTGCAGGGCAGGCTCGGCGGCGGTTGTCTCGGAGGCGGGCCAGACAAAATACGCTCCCACCCCGGCCAGCGCCGACACAATCGCAAAGATCGCCCAATTGCGAATCGAGCGCGCTTTGCGCGAGGATTGTTTTGTTTTTTCCACGGTTTGCTCCTGTTACAAATTCCTGATGTGTCCGCAACTATAGATGACTCTCGTAAAGCGGATGCAATGCGTTTACAAAGAAACGATAAAGAACCGAAGCGCCGGGTCGGAAGGCGTGCTGCAACGTCCCGCCGCGCGCCGACGGCGTAATGCGTTCTGCTCTTTGGGGTTGTGACGATACGGACGGTTCCGAGCGAAGCGTTGACCACCCAATCAAAACCGCCTCCGAATCCCTGCGGATTCGGAGGCGCCTACAAGAAACATATACTACGGGAAGCAGGATAGTTTTGCTCCGACCGTGATGCGGGTGACTGTCCAGACGCCATTGGCAAGCCGGCCTTGCGCGCTGACCGCCTGCCCCACCTTCAAGTCCGCGAAGGTGATCGGGGTGGGAACGGCGGTGGCGCTGGTCTTGTAAAGATAACGGGTGGCTGCCGCGGTATTCAAGACCACTTCCTGGCCGCGATACGGCTGGACCACCCGGTTGCCTTTATATACCTTGAGGGAAGCGCCCGCGCGCCAACCGCGATCAACAGGCGATCATAAGAGATGCGGTTCTTCCCATCCACTTCGATTTGGCGTTCGCCGCGGAAAATCGCGGTGGCGCGCCCTTGCACATATCGGCTATGCAGCTTATGGAAGTCGCCTATGGTAAACGGGAACAATTGCTTTTCGGCCATCTCCCCCGTCAGGTAATAAGCCAGTCCTGGGCGCGAGTAGTAGCCGAACGGATCGTCGCTGAGCAGAAGGATTTCCGCGCCCGGCGCCGTGGAGCGGATCGCCTCCGCCGCGGCGATCCCGGCCACGCCCATGCCCAGGATGAGATAACGCGTCATTTAGCCGTCTCCCCAAACAGGTCCGTGCGTTCGAAGCGCAAAGCCCCGCGCGGACAACGCGCCACACATTCGCCGCACGTCAGGCAGCGGCTGTTTTGCACAGCCTCGCCGGTCCAGGCATGGCGGCGCACGTCAATGTTGATCGGGCAATTGTATGAACAGATCCCGCATTGCACGCAGCGCATCCGATCTGGCACAACCTGCCCGGCGCTGAGCGCCTTGCGACGCGCAGATTCAT
Source organism: Anaerolineales bacterium UBA7227 (assembly GCA_002473085.1). Taxonomy (GTDB): domain Bacteria; phylum Chloroflexota; class Anaerolineae; order Anaerolineales; family Villigracilaceae; genus Denitrolinea; species Denitrolinea symbiosum. The sequence continues at coordinate 16,587 of DKTP01000122.1, read as the reverse complement.
GGCGAAACAAACCCAACAACGACATGCTTCCTTTCAGGCTCATTCCTGGACTTCATCCGATGTACGGGAGACGAATCGGATTCCTCCGGAGCAACCCGGCAACGTGAGCCACGACCGATCAAGTCTCTTGAAGGATAAAAAGGCGGCGACTGTTTGGATTATATCCACTTCCTCTTTCGCAAACAGGGGCATTACACACTGACATTTGTCACGAATCGAGCAGGGAGCGGCGGCTAGCTGCCTGCGCGATCGTCCCTTCCCTGCCGGTCAACGTCCATGCCGGGCGCCAAATAAAACAGGGCTGCTTTCCGCAGCCCTGTCGTTCATGCTTTTTGAAAGGTTTATGAGACCAGCTTTACTTCTGCCGCCTGCAATCCTTTCGGACCTTCTTCGATGGAGAATTCCACCTTCTGGTCCGCGTCCAGCTTTTTGTAGCCGTCCATCTGCAACGCGGAGAAATGGACGAAGACATCCTCGCCATTCTCACGGCCAATGAAGCCATAACCTTTCGTGGCATTGAACCACTTGACGGTGCCGACATAACGCTCAGACATACTACTTTCTCCTACAGAAATGAAATTCGCCCGGACGTCCGTCTCGCTTGCACGGGCGATCTCGGGCATTGGCGTTATTTAATCACTACCGTTGGGAGGTGTCAAGGTCAATTGGCTGCCGTCACATGGCTGCAGCAAAGTCAGAGGATACTCAACGCGAATGCCGCGAAGCGCTCCTGGGAAATCCGCCGGTTCGCGATCGGCAAATTCGGCGCAGGGACTCCCGTCAGACCAAGCGCATGCGCAAAGACCGCCGTCAGAAGACAGGCCAGGCCGTCCGCAGGGATCACAAATTGAGACATGGCAATCCGTCGAATGGCGAAAACGCTAACAAAGTTCGGCATTGTGGGAAAAAGGTTGTAAAATCAAACCATCTTCCATCAGGAAAAAACGCCATGGCTGAAATCGAATCCAAACCTGCCTATCGCATCACCGACCTGCACGAAGCGGACCGTCCGCGCGAGCGGCTGGCGTCGCTGGGACCGCAGGCGTTGAGCAACGCCGAACTGATCGCCATCCTGCTGCGCGTGGGAGTCAAGGGCGAGAACGCCGTCACGGTGGGACAGCGCCTGCTGAAAACGTTCGGCGGGCTGGGCGGCTTGCACCGCGCGCCGTTCGCGGAGTTGAAAAAACAGCACGGGCTGGGCGAAGCCAAAGCCTCCCAGATCAAGGCCGCCATCGAGTTGGGACGCCGCCTCACGCTGGAGTCGCCCGAGGAGCGGCCGACCATCAACAGTCCCGCGGACGCGGCCGCGCTGGTGGCGTACGAGATGTCCGCGCTGGAGCAGGAGCATCTGCGCGTCATCCTGCTCGACCGACGGAACCGCGTCCTCGAGACGGTGGAGGTGTACAAGGGATCGGTCAACTCGTCGCAGGTACGCGTGGGCGAGGTCTTCAAGGAGGCGGTCCGCAAGAACGCCTCGGCGCTGATCGTCATCCACAATCACCCCAGCGGCGACCCGACTCCCAGCCCGGACGACGTGGCCGTGACGCGCGCCATCATCCAGGCGGGGAAGATACTGGACGTGGAAGTGCTGGACCACATGGTCATCGGTCAGGGACGCTGGGCGTCGTTGAAGGAACGCGGCCTGGGATTCGCGTAGGAGTCGGACATGATCGGACATGGCAGCCGCGTTTTCAAATATCATTTTGCGCGGCGGATTCGGGGACGATAGAAATGCGAAACGACGACAATCTCATCCGCTTTGTGGATTTGTTCTGCGGCATCGGCGGATTCAGGATCGCCGCGGAGCAGGTCTTCTCGAAATACGGCCTGGCTTCCCGATGCGTTTTTTCGAGCGATATTGACCCCGGCGCGCGCGCGGCCTATCACGCCAACTTTGGCGAGTATCCTTCAGGCGACATCACGCAGGTCCACGAAAACGACATCCCCGACCACGACATTTTATTTGCGGGTTTTCCCTGCCAGCCCTTCAGCATCATAGGGAACGGCAAAGGATTCGACGATACCCGCGGCACTTTATTTTTTGACATCGCCAGGATTTTGGCGGCGAAAAAGCCGAGGGGATTTGTCCTTGAGAACGTCAAGCGGTTGATCGGACACAACAAAGGCGAGACGTTGAAGCAGATCCTGCACGTTCTGCGCGACGAGTTAGGATACACAGTCTATTACCAATCGCTGAACGCTCTGGATTATGGATTGCCCCAAAAACGAGAGCGGGTGATCATCGTCGGGTTGGACCGGCCGGCCGCGTTTCAATTCCCGCCGAAGCAGGAGACGTTCACCCCGTTGAGCGAGATTCTCGAAAAAGACGTACCCGAAAAATATTACGCCTCCGATTACATCCGCGAAAAAAGATGGGCCGAACACACGCCGGACGTGAGTCCTTCCATCTGGCACGAGAACAAGGCCGGGCATATCTCCTCCTATCCGTTTTCGTGCGCGTTACGGGCAGGCGCGTCTTACAATTATTTGCTCGTTGACGGGGAACGCCGATTGACCCCGCGGGAAATGCTTCGCTTGCAGGGCTTTCCTGATTCGTTCAAGATCGTCGTGACGGAATGGCAGGCCCGCAGGCAGGCCGGGAACGCGGTCCCGGTGAACATCGTCCGGGCGGTCCTTGAATCGTTTTTGCCCGTCCTGCTGGACGGCAGCCTGGCGGCCGCGCCGCCAAAATCCATGCGCGCAAAATGACGGACACTTTTTCCAGAAAACAGCGTTCGGACGTGATGAGGGCGGTGAAATCGAAGGGCAACCGGTCAACGGAAATCAAGTTGATCGAGATTTTCAAGTCTCATCGCATCACCGGCTGGCGGCGGAATTCCACCCTCGCCGGGCGCCCGGACTTCGTCTTCCCTGAAAAGCAGATAGCGGTTTTCGCGGACGGTTGTTTTTGGCATGGTCACAATTGCCGGAACGTCACCCCCTCTGAACACGCGGAATATTGGCGGAAGAAGATCGCGCGGAACAAAGCCAGAGACAGGGCGGTTACGAAAGAACTGACCCAAAAAGGCTGGAAAGTGGTCAGGATTTGGGAGTGCGAGATCAGGAAGGGACGGACGCGGAAACTTAAGGCGGCAGGACTTATTTCGAGACGGGAGTCCGACTCGAAGGAAAACGCCTGACGCGTTACATGCTCCGCCTTACCTCGAACCCCTGAAATTCACCCGTCGCTTCGCCATATTCCGCCCTGGACTCGTCCACCCGCGACGCGCGCGGCCCCTGCTTCATCCACTCGATGAAGCGCTCCACGTCGGCGCGTCCGCCCTCCGCGACCGCTTCCACCGTATCGTAGCCGACGTTCCTCACCCAGCCCGCGACGCCCGCCTGCCGCGCGGAAAATTCCACGTAGGCGCGGAAGCCCACGCCCTGCACGCGTCCCTTCACCCACACATGCGCGCGGACGAGGTCACTTGCGGGCGGCATGTTTCCTCCGTTCGATCAGGCGGTTGAGCGCGCCCCACACGGGGACCAGCAGCGTCAGTCCCAGCACGAGGAGATAGGGAAAGAGATTCGCCGCCACCACGCGGCTTCGATTTTCGCCGAGAGTCGATTCGCGCCAGTTCACTTCCAACTGGCTGAGCGGCTGCTTGAGCGCGCGGCGCGCGCCTTCCTCGCAGCTCATCCCGTCGGCGTAGGCCGAGGCGAGGGCGAAGAGGCCCGGAGCGCCGAAATTGTCGAGCAGGAAGCGGACGAAGGATTTGGATTCCGCGTAGGCCAGGAAGGCGCGTCCCGTGTCGTGCGGGAAGGACGCGCACAGGTCGTCGAGAGACAGGAGCGAGTTCGAGGCCGCGGCCGCCGCCAGCGACGCGTCCATGTCGGGATTCGGGTAGAGTTCCGCGTTGGTGGCGATCCCCTCCTGCAGCCAGACGGGCAGGCGGCTGTAGTTCGTCCCGAGGCTTTGATACAACAGGACGTGCGCCAGTTCGTGCGGCATCTGCCGCTGCAACAAAATATTCTGCTCGAGGCCGGGCGGGACGGAGAGCATCGCCACGCCCAACTCGGGGCTGGCGTGCCCGGCCACCCAACTCTGCCCGCCCAGCGTCAGCGCGCTTTGCAGGTCGCTGGCCGAGGCGTAGACGTAAACATCAATCGCGTCGGCGGAGGCGGCGGGAATCAACTGGCGCGCGGAGTCGAGGCCGCGCCGCGCCGCGTCCAGCGCGGCCGCGCCGAAGGCCGCGTCGCCGTCGTACCAGTGGACGCGCAGCGCGCCCTCCTCCAGCGTCCGCCACTCGAAGCGGTTGTCGGCGTAGATGAAATCCTGCTGCGGGCTGGCGAAGCGCGTCCCGTCGGCGAGCGTCACGTCGAACCAGTAGACGATGCGGGCGAAGGGCGGCAGCAGGTTGAGCCGCGCGTCGTAGCGGTAATCCGCCGTCCCGTCGGGGTTGACCGTGAGCGGCTGGGTCTGCGCGAGTCCGTTTTCGGGACGGAACGTCACGCTCGCGGATTGGACGGCGGCGGAGGCCTGGATGCGCGCGAAGAAGCGGACTTCCTCCCCGAAGCGATAGTCCACCCGCGTTTCGGTCACCTCGCCTCCCGCCTGCGCCTCAACCGGCCGCGCCAACCCAAGCAGGATCAACGCTCCGAGTAACGCGCAGAGTAAGGCGGGTTTTCCTTTGTGTTCCTTCGTGTCTTTTATGGTTAACATGGGTTTACCTCCCCAAATATACCAGCAAGGGCGTGAGCGTGAGAGGGCTGAGAATCGTGCCGATGAAGATGATGGCAGTGACGAGGGAGGCGTCCAGATTGTACTCGGTCGCCAGCACGGTGTTGGTGACCGCGGCTGGCGTGGCGGTTTGGACGAGGTTGCCCTGGCGCGCCGCGCCCGTCAGCCCGAACGGGATGGCGAGCAGCAGGCCGACCAGCGGGCCTGCCAGCAGGCGGAGGCTTGTGGCGAGGCCGAGGGCGCGCAGGCTGTGCGACCACTGGACGCGCGTCAGTTCCACGCCCAGCAGGACGAGCATCATTGGGATGGTCCCGTTGGCGGCGAGTTCCACGGCGCGTTCGAGCGGGACGGGCAGGGCGATGTGGAAGCGGTTGAGCAAAGCCGCCAGCAGGACGGCGTAGACCGTCGGCACTTTTAACATGCCGAGCGCGGCCTGTTTGAAGTCGAGATGTCCCAGCGAGGCGATGAGGACTCCCGCCGTGTTGAACAGGATCGAAGTGACCACGTAGTAGATGGTGGCGTGGGCGAGGGCGTTCGCGCCGAAGGCAAAGGAGACGAGCGGCAGTCCGTAGTTGCCCGTGTTCGCCAGCGAAGCGGTCAATACGACGGCCATGGTGGTGGGACGGTCGAGGCGAAAGAGTTTGCTGAGGATGAACGCCAGCGCGGTCATCACCGTGAAGATCGCCAGGCAGAACCCGACCGTGAGCGCCATCTCGCCGAAGGGCAGGTTGTTGTGGACGAGCAGGTTGAAGACCAGGACCGGGCTGAAGAAATAGAAGATGACGCGTCCCAGGCTGCGCGCGTCGATGGAGACCGCCCGTCCAAGCAGGAACCCCGCCGCGCCAATGAGCAGGATGGGCAGCAGGTTGTTGGCGAATGTGACGAGGAGTTCGGAGAGGGGCATGTAGCGGGGATTCTATTTCGCGATTGGCAGCGTGAACGTGAAGACGCTTCCCTGTCCTTCGCCCGCCGACTCGGCCCAGATGCGTCCGCCTTGCGCTTCGACGAGGGCGCGGGCGATCGTCAGGCCGATTCCGCTCCCGACCCCGGCGCGGCGCAAACGGGATTTGTCCGCGCGGTAGAAGCGGTCAAAGACGTGGGGGAGGTGTTCGGCGGGAATCCCGATGCCCGTGTCCCGCACGGAAATGTGGACCTGGTCGTTAACCCTGCGCGCCGAGACGACGCACCGTCCGCCTTCGGGCGTGTATTGCAGGGCGTTCCCCGCCAGATTGGTCAGCGCCTGCACGGCGCGGTCTTCGTCCGCGAGGACGGGCGGGAGGTCGCGGGCCAGGTCGAGTTCCAGCGAGACGCCGCGGGCCTGGAACTGAGGCAGGAGCCGCTTGTACACGGTCTGCGCGAGGGAGGCCGCGTCCGCCGCGCCGATCTCCAGTTTGTAGGCGTTGGCTTCCACACGGCTGAGTTCCTGCAGGTCGTCCACCAGCCGGTTGAGGCGGTCGGTCTCGGCGTGGATCTGCTGGTAGGTTTCGCGCGTGGCGGGCAGGACGCCGTCCATCAATCCCTCCATCGAACCTTTGATGACGGTGAGCGGCGTGCGGAGTTCGTGACTGACGTCGCCGATGAGTCGGCGCCGCATGGCTTCGACCTGTTCGAGTTTTTCGGTCATCTGGTTGAAGCGCGCCGCGAGTTGGGCGAGTTCGTCGCGGCCCTCCACTTTGACGCGCTCCTCGTAACTTCCCTCGGCGATCCGCTGCGTGGCGCGCGACATGGCGCCGAGGGTGGCGGTGACGTTGCGGCTGAAGAACCAGCCGAGGCCCGCGCCCACGGTCACGGCCGCCAGCGCGGCATAGATCAGCGCTTCGTTGAAGCCGGCGCGGAAATCGCGATAGAGTTGCGGACCGCGTCCCGGCCCGCTGGTCATCATTCCCGCGCCGCCGCTCATCATCCCTCCCATGTGGCGGTTGAACGAGGCCCGCAGGCTGAACTGACTGGCGACCGCCAGCGCCAGCGCGCCCGCCAGGATCACGGCCAGGTAAGACATCAAAAGTTTCGCGCCCAGGCGGCTGCGGATATATTCCATCATAGTTCCTCGCTACAGCGGCTCATCGTCGAAACGGTACCCAACGCCGCGCACGGTGGCGATCAGGTCGTCGCGTCCAAGTTTCTGGCGGATGTGACCGAGATGCACATCCACCACGCGCATTTCGCCGAAGTATTCGCCGCCCCAGACCTTTTCGAGTAACTGCTCGCGCGAAAGCGCCCGGCCGCGGTTTTCCGCCAGCGCTTTGAGCAGGTTGAATTCGATGGCGGTCAATTCGACGGGGCGGTCGTCCACGGCGACCGTGCGCGCCGCGGCGTCCATATGGAGATGGCGGAACGACAACACGTCCCGCTCGGACCCGGCCGCTCCCCCGACATTGAGACGTCTCAACGCCGCTTTGACGCGCGCCGCCAGTTCGCGCGGGCTGAACGGTTTGGTCACGTAATCGTCCGCGCCGACCGACAGCCCGACGATCTTGTCGGTCTCCTCGGTGCGCGCGGTCAGCAGGATGACGTACACGTCCGACTCCCGCCGCAGGCGCGACAGCAGTTCGATCCCGTCCATGCCGGGCAGCATCACATCGAGGATGACGAGGTCGGGCTTGAAGGCGCGCGCGGCTTTCAACCCCGACGGCCCGTCCGCGGCGACGTGGACCTCGTAGCCTTCGGGCTGGAGATACGCGCTGACCAGTTTGGTGATCGAGGGTTCGTCGTCAATGACGAGAATTTTTGTCATGTCGTAGTCCTGTTGCGCCTGGCTGTCCGCCGCGCGTCGCCCGGCTGCCGATGGAATTTTCCCGTTGCGGTTGGTTTACGTCCCCAATATATGAAGTCTCGGTAAAGTGCGGATGAAATGCGGATAAAGATCGGGTAAAGACGCCGCCCACGGCCGGGGTCTATCGGACTTCTTCGGAAGCAAGATTCTCGGCCGCGAATTTCGCGAATGTGCGCGAATTTGCCGTGATTTTTTCGTGAAATTCTCGGCGGAAGAAGAGACGCCGATGCCGTTTCCGAAATGCCTATTTCTTCTTTCCGGTCTTTTTGCTCTTTTTCGGGGCGGGCTTTGCCTCTTCTTCGTCTTCCTCCAACAGGAGCCTATCCTCTTCGGGGTCGACCGCGAGGAGATCGAAGAGCCCCAGGTCTTCGGTGAAGGCGAGGTTTGCCAGCGCGTCCTCGATGAAGTCAATCTCGTCGTCGTCATCGGTCTGGTCGAGGAGGTTTTCGAGGTAGACGCGCACGTCCTCGCCGCCGACCTGCGAAAGCGACCAGACGATGGCGGAGAAAATTTCGGGATCGGTCTCCTCCTCCAACATGCGGAGGAGGGGGAGACGCGCCGCCGGGAGCGACAGTTCGCCCGCGGCCCGCGCCGCCTCGAGACGGACGTCGCGGTCTTCGCTCAGCAACATGCGGATGACCGGCTCCGCCCAGCGCTCGTCGCTGGAACGTCCCATGGCGATCAAGGCGCTGACGCGCCAGTCGCGAGATTCGCGGCGGAGGGCGGCCTCGATCAGCGCGGGGACTTCCTCGCGGGCCGAGAAGCCCAGCGATTCGAGGGCGCGGCGGCGGACTTCGACATTGTCATCGCGCGCGGCCGCCAGGAGCGACTCTTCGGCGCGGCGGAGCGCGGCCTCGGAGATCTGTTCCAACTCGCCCAGCGCCACGAAGAAACCGAGGCTGTGCGCGGCTTCCGCGCGGACCTCGGGACTGGGGTCGCCGGCGATGATCTTTTCGTACAGGGGAAGCAGTTTCTGGTCCCCGCATTCGGCCAGCAGGCGCGTCGCTCCCGCGCGGACGGGCGCGTCGAGATCCGTCAACAGGGCGCGGGCGAGGTCGTCGAAAGAGACGAGGCTGTCTTCGACGAGGAGTTGGTTGAGGTCCGCGAGCAGGGTCCGCTTGCGGGTCAGGGAGACGCGGGGCCAGGCGTCCAGCAGAAGTTGGAGCGAGGCGGAGTCGATGTCCGAAAAGAACTGGAGGTATTTTTTCGGGAAGGGTTTGCCCGAGTCGAGCAGGGCGTCTATCACGGATTGGAAGTGGGTTTTGGTCATGGGGCAGGGAGGACGATCGGGTTGACGAAGTCCATCACGTTGATGTAGAGCATAAAGAGCAGCAGGACGATCATGCCCGTGGCGTGGACGGCGTTTTCGAATTGGTGCGGCACGCGGCGGCGCGTGATGAGTTCGGGGAGGACGAAGATGATGCGTCCGCCGTCGAGCGCGGGGAACGGGAAGAGGTTGAAGAGGCCGATGGAGATGGTGAGCGTGGCGATGAGGTAGAGCGTGCTGTAGGTGGGGCCTTGCGGCGCGGCGGGCGTTGAAGGCTCTGGCTCGCGGCTTTGGACGTCCGCGCTGACGGACAGGTTGAAGATGTCGTAGATGCCTTTCAAGCCGATGAAGCGTCCCTCTTCGGGGGCGAGGGTGCCGCGGATCAGTTTGGCGGGCAGCAGCAGCAGGGCGCGCGCCTGGTCGCCGACGCTGACCGCGGCGTAGCGGAAGGCTTCGCCCCAGGTCGTCACGGGCTGGACGTATTCGCTCATACGGATTCCCACCGCGCCCTGGCCCTGGGGCGGGTTGCTGCGCGGCGTGGCGGTGACGGTAACTGTCTCCGCGCCGCGCTGGAGAACGAACTGCACGGGCTGGTCGAGGTGCGCTTTGATGATGGCGCTGAGCGAGTCGAAGTCGGTCACGGGCTGACCCGCGGCCTGCGTCACCACATCCCCGGCCTGCATCCCCGCCGAGGCCGCGGGCGAACCGGGCGCGACCTCCGCCAGCATGACGCGGCTGAGGTCGTGATACCCGTCCACGCGGACGAGGAAGATGAAGATGAGGAGGCCCGCGATGAGATTCATGGTGGGGCCCGCGAAGAGGACGGCGAGCCGTTTCCACGGCGAGGCGGCGGCGAGTCCGCCCTGAACGTTGGGGTCGTTCTCTCCCTTCGGGCGGACGAATCCGCCGAGGGGCAGCCAGTTGAGGGTGAACTCGGTCCCCTGCGAGACGCGCTGGAGGATCCCGTCGAAGCGGAGTTGGCCGTCCGGGGATTCCGTCGGCTCGGGATGGGAGGCGCGGAATTGACCGTCTTCGGAAGCGGCCAGCGCGATGGAGTCCAGGACGAGGCGGTCGCCGGCGCGGCGCGCGGTCACGTCCACGCCGCGTCCGAGGGCGGATTTTTCGTCGAAGGGCAGGTCGAAGTTGGCGGGGATGACGAGGGCGCGCGTCCCGACCGTGAGCGATCCTTTGGCGCGCCAGAAACGCCAGCCGCGCGGCGGCAAACCGACGCCGAACTCCTCCACCTCCACGCCCGACCAGCGCGAAACGATGAAGTGTCCAAATTCATGGATGAGGATCAACCCCGCGAAGGCGAGGAAGAAGATTAAACCAGCAAGTGCGGAAATGTTCATTTGTCTCCAAAAAATAAAGAACGCGCCCGAAGGCGCGCTCATTATATCCTGATTCAAATCGGGGAAATTAGGGGAGGATAAGACGCTCCCTCCCTAACCTCCCCCAAATCCAACAAGCACGGATTTTGGGAAGGGAGAAAATTCACGGCATGATAAAGTCCTGGTAATTCTCAGGCGTAATTATTTCAAACCGCGCGTTGGGGTATGCGCTCGTCCAATCTTTTGGAGGCGCGGACGATTTGGCGGTTGACCACTTGGCTTCATAGCCGAACAGTTTTCCCTCGCGTTCCTCGACCAGATCAATTTCCTGCTGGCTGTACGTCCGCCAGAAATACATATTGGCATAGATGGACCGATAGCTGCGATACTTAAGCCGTTCCACAAACGTGAAGTTTTCCCACAATTGACCAATGTCATTTCTGTGTTCCAACTCATTGAATTGCGCGATCAAGGCATTGCGGATGCCGATATCCAGAAAATAATATTTTGCCTTGTTGGTGACCTCGTTCCGTAGATTTCTGCTGAACCCTCCCAGCCGAATGATTACAAACGCTTTTTCCAGCAAATCGAGATAACGCTGGATGGTTTTGTAATCCACGCCAAGTTGAGTCCCGATTTCCGTGAGCGACACTTCGCTTCCGATTTGGAATGCCAGAAGTTTCAATAAGTCCATCAGCGTCTTTGCGCTTTTGACGCGGTCGAAGGCCAGGATATCTTTGACAAGATAGGAGTTGGCAATTTCAGTGATGATTTCGATCTTCGCCTGCTTGGCTTCCGCCTGCGCCACCTCGGGATACGCGCCGAATACGAGGTCGTCCTTCAGACGTTGTTTCAATTCGAAACGATTGTAAACGGAAGCCAGTTCGGACTGAGCCAGGGGAAACAGCGTCAGCGTTCGCTTTCGGCCGGTCAGCGGCTCGCCAATCTGCCCGGCCAACTCGAATGAGGAAGATCCTGTGACCACCACGCGCATTTGCGGAAGTTGGTCAACGATGATCTTGAGCCCCATCCCGATGTTCGGGATATTCTGCGCTTCATCAATTGCCAACAGATCATATCCTTCCACGTAGGAAAGGATCTGTTTAAAATCCTGCGAACGGAGGACTTCCTGTGTGCGGATGTTGTCGCCAGAATCCAATTTGTATTTGAATGAGGTTTGGTTCAGGAAAGATTGAAGCAGGGTGGTCTTGCCAACCCGGCGCGGACCATAAATGAGCAACACTTTGCCGGGCTGGAGATAATTTTCCAATGGTTCGTATGCGCGAGTGAACATGGCAAAACTATACCCCAACTCCTTGTTTTTGTCAAAAAACAAGGAGTTGAACTCCTTGTTTTCATGGAAATTCAAGGAGTTGACCTACTTAAACGCCTCCGCCAGCGCCTTCCACCAATCATCTTTTTCGCCGGGGACGAAGGGGGTGTAGAGCGTCAGCCTGTCGGCGAGGCCCGCGTAGCGCGACTTGAGGTCGGAGGCGAGGTCGCCGCCGGTCGTCCGCAGGCAGAATTCGCCCAGCATCTCGTCGGTGATGAGCATGGGCATCTCGGCCCACTCGCCTTTCGCGGCGTGACCGGATAACTTCTCGGCGGTCTCGCCCCAGCCGTGCAGGTCCATCACGGGGCGATAGGAAGGAGTCGAGGCGTAGAAGGCGATCTGCATCCGCGCGAAGGCCTCCTCTTCGGGGGAGGCGGCGACGAACGCGGTGACGGAGACGGACACGTCGCCGCGCCCGCGTCCCGATTTGGCCGTCCCATCCTGGATGGCGGGCAGAATTACTTCCCGCAAATAGCGCGGACTGTGAAACGGGTGCGCGTGGAATCCCTCGCAGAGCTCGCCCGCGAGTTGGGCGAGGCGGGTGTTGACGCCCGCGATGTAGATGGGGATATTCGGGTTCTCGATCTTCCCGCCGTTGAAAAACGGCGACATCAAAGTGATCTTGTAATACTCGCCGCGGAAGTTGAGTTTCGTCCCGTTCTGCCAGCAATCCCAAAAGGCGCGGATGACCTGGATCTGCTCCCGCAGTTTCCCCGTCACCGATTCGGGCCAGGGCATCCCGAAGCGCCGCTCGACGTGCGCCTTGACCTGCGTGCCGAGGCCGAGGATGAAGCGTCCGCCCGACTGCGCGGCCAGGTCCCAGGCGGTGTAGGCGAGGTTGGCGGGCGAACGCGCGAACGAGACCGCGATGGCTGTCCCGAAATTGAGTCTGTCCGTGTGTTCGGCGATTAACGCGCAGGGCAGGAAGGGATCGTGCTGGGTCTCCTGCGTCCACAGCGCGTCGAAGCCGATTCCCTGCGCGGCTTCGGCGATGGCAGGGACCTCTTTTAGCGAGACGATGGGCAGCGCGGCGTCGAGTTTCATGGAAGCCTCGTTTCTCATATGGTACACGGATTTCACGGAATTTTTAATCCGTCCGTGCGAGTCCGTCAAATCCGCGTAATCTGTGTACAGAAAAGCATCAAATCTTAAGACGACGAATTTACTCGCTCAACAAATACGCCATCGTCCATTGCGCGGTGGCGACGATCGCGTCGGTGTGGGTGCGTTCGTAGTTGTGCGAAGCGTCCACGCCGGGGCCGATGAGCGCCACAGCCACGTCTCCGCCTGCGCGCCAAAACGCCTCGCCGTCCGAGCCGTAGTAGGGATAAATGTCCGTCTTGTAGGCGATGCCGTTTTCGTCGGCCAGCGCGCGCAGTTTGTTGCTCAATCCGTGATGGTACGGTCCGCCGCTGTCCTTAAGACAGATGGTGGCGTGGTACTCGTCCGAGGTCTGCCCCGCGCCGACCGCGGCCATATCCACTGTGACCAGTTCGTGGACTTCGGGCGGGATTCCCGCCGAGGCGCCGTGTCCGACTTCTTCGTAGTTGCTGAACAGGAAATACGCGTCCTGCGCGGGACGTTGGGCGGACGCGGCCAGGGACGCGATCGCGGCCGTCAGCGCGGCGACGCAGGCCTTGTCGTCGAGGTGACGCGAGCGGACGAATCCCTCCGTCACTTCGACGCGGGGATCGAAGGCCACGAAATCGCCGACGCGGATGCCCAGTTCCTCGGTCTCCGCGGCGGAGGCCGTGTGCGCGTCGAGGCGGGCTTCCATGTTGTCGTCGTCGCGTCGGGTCTCGTTGACCGCCGCGCCGTGAACGTGACTCGAGGCGGTATCCAAAAGAATCGAGCCGCGCACTTTGCGTCCGTTCGACGCGAAGATCCAGCAGCCCTCGCCCTCGACGGTGTTCCACGCGAAGCCGCCGATCTTCGTCAACCGCAGGCGCCCGTTGGACTTGATCTCCTTTACCATCGCGCCGAGCGTGTCGGCGTGGGCGGTGAGGGCGCGCGGCGTGTCGGAGCGGAGGCCAGGCCAGAACGCGACGAGTCCGCCCTTGCGGGTGCGCGCCAGTTTCAGGTCCGGGAAGGAGGCGAGTTCTTTTTCGATCAGGTCAATGGCCGGGTCGGCCAGTCCCGTCGGGGAGGGCGTGTTCAACAGCCGGACGAGGAAGTCCAGCATTTGGGTGGTGTTGATTTCAGGGAGAGTCATTGGAGGCCGCCTTCGAAGTTTTTGATTGCGTCCCGCCACTCTTGCGGGATCGGGATGGATTTCTGCGCGTGGTAATCGTACGTCACCAGGACGACTTCGCCCGCGGCGAGGACTTCTTCGGTCTCCGCGTGGACGATGTTCTGTTCCATCGTCATGGACTTGTTGCCGAGTTTGATCGTCCGCGCGCCCACTTTGACGGGCATGCCCCACTCGACGGGTTTTTTGTAGGCGATGTGGACGTCCACGAGGATGACGCCAATGTCCATGAAGGATTGTCCCTGTTTGAACAGGTTCAGGCGCCTGAAGTATTGGACGCGTCCCTGCTCGAAAAAGGTGACGAACTTGGCGTTGTTGAGATGACCCTGCGGGTCGAGGTCGCCGTAACGGACTTCGATGGGGTGGTAGAAGCGGAAGTTGGAATTGGGCTTTGGCGCTGTCATTTTAGAAACTCTTCAAAGTTCTCCTGGTGGATGGTCGCGATCTCCGAGTTGGGATAGTTTTCCAGAAATTCCCGCCGCACGGCGCGGCGGACGTCGCTGTTTTGCCATTTGAATTCGTAGCCATAAAGTTTGCCGCCGCGTTCTTCGATGCTGTCAATTTCCTTTTGGTCGTAGGTGCGCCAGAAATACGCGTTGACGGCGCGGCCCGCGAGTTGGTTTGTTTTGCGGCGTTCCATGACGAGGTAATTTTCCCACAATTGGCCAACGTCGTTTCGAAGCGCAAGCGGGTTGAAATTCTGGATCAGGCTGTTCCGCACGCCGTTGTCGAAAAAATAGAAGCGCGAATTTTTGGTCACTTCCTTGCGTAAATTGCGAGAGAACCCGTTGACCTTGAAGACGACAAACACCTTTTCGAGCAGGTCGAGATATCGTTCAACGGTCAGGCGGTTGAGAGCGAGGCTGGTCGCCAGTTCGGCGATGGAGACTTCCTGTCCGATTTGGAACGCGAGCAGGCGGAGCAGGTCAACGATCTTGTCGGCGCGGCGAATCCCTTCCAGTTCAAGGATGTCGCGATACAGATAGGAACCGACCAGCTCTCCAAGCAGGCGTTCGCGCATGATCGGGTCGTCGGCGGCGACGATGGCGGGATAGCCGCCCCATACCAGCCAGCGTTCCAACTGACTGCGCGTCTCGATGACGCCGAGCGTTTCCCGAATTTCCTCGTAACTGACGGGATATAAGTTGAAGGTTATTTTTCTGCCTGTTAAAGGCTCGCTGATCTTGCTGGCAAGGTCAAAGGACGCCGAACCTGTGGCGATGATTCTCGCGTGAGGAAAACCGTCCGCCAGGATTTTCAGGTTCAATCCGATTTCGGGCACGCGCTGGGCCTCGTCAATCACGAGCAATTCCGATTCTCCGAGCAATTCGCCAAGTTGCTGCCGACTCTGACTCGACAGCACGTTGCGATAGACGATTTCATCGGCGTTGACAAATTTACTGCGGAAAGGGAGCGTTTCGATCAAGTCTTTGGCAAGCGTGGTTTTTCCAACCTGCCGCGGTCCATACAGGACAAGGACCTTTCCAGGTTGGAGGGTGTCTTGAATTTGCGAAAGAAGAGACCGCTTTATTTTCATAAATACATTATAGCAAACTGTCTGAATTTATACAAATTAAAGTATTTTTCCTTGCAAAAGCGTGATGGGGAACGCATGGACGCTCCGCGCCAGCCAAACTGTCCTATCTCCCTTTTCCCCACAACCCCCAGCCCGCCTCGCGTCTCTCCTCGCGGCGGCGGTGTTGCTCGTGGATCTCGGCCACGTGAGCGGTCTTCTCCTCGATAGCCGCATCCAGCCAGAGACGTCCCTTCTCCGCGGTTGCGAGACTCCCCGCGCCATACGCGCCTGTTCGGGTATCGTCGTCCCAGGGCGGGTTGGCGATGAGACTGCCGCCCTCGATCCAGTCCATGTAGTAATCGGGCGTGGACACGAAGTCGGTTTCGTCCACCACGCGCTCCATGTGACAGAGGTCGGGGCGCAGGTGGAGCATGTAGGAGGTCTCCAGTTCGCCGGCGTGTCCCATCCCGCCGATGGGCGAGGCGCGATACTTGTCCAGCGCGGCCGCGCCGATGCGCCCCGCGGTGTGGAGGAAGGCCGTGGCGCAGAAGATCCGTCGGTGACGCTCGCCCGCGTACTTGACGATATTGACCAGGAACGACATGTTGCCGCCGTGTCCGCTCATGAAGTAGAAACGGTCGAAGCCGCGCGCCGCGAGGACGTCCACGACGCCGAGCCAGAAATCCTCGAAGGCGCGCCCGCCCGCGTTGAGGGTCGCAGCGAAGGAGGCGCGGTGCGTGCTGACGCCGTAAGGCATGACGGGTAACGCGTACGCCTGCGCGGGGACGCGTCCCGCCGTCCCTTTGGCGATGGCTTCGATGATGACCGTGTCCACCGACAGCGCCAAATGAAATCCGTGCTGCTCGGTGTGGCCGATGGGGATGAGGATGACTTTGCCGCGTTCGGAATCAGAGATTAGAGAGTAGAGATTAGAGAGTAGTGCGTGTTGCGTATTGCGTAATTGGGATTCGCCGAGGCCGAGGTCAATGCCTTGAGGGGTGAGGGCATAAACGCGCGTGAACCCGTCATCGCGGAGACTGTCGAGCAGGTTGCGGACATACGCGGCGAGCAGCGCCTCGGGGACAGCCAGTCCGCTGCCGCGCCAGCCGAAGGGGATGGACGGGAGAATGCCGATGCGGCTGGGATGTCCCAATTGCGCGGCGAGTTGCTCAGAATCAAAGGACGAACCAAGCGGCAGGACGAGGGGAACATCACGCGGCAGGCCGGCGACTTCGGGCCAGGCGAGGGCGTCGTAGGGGAAGAAGGAGGTCATGGGAATCTCCGGGGGTTCGGAATCACAGGAGCATTCGAACGGGACGACTTCAATGATACCCCGAAGTCGCTCGCTGACGCGGCCCAACATTGGCTGGCCTGCGTAAAAACAAAAAAGCCCCAAGGGGCTTTTTTGTGGGCGAGACAGGACTCGAACCTGCGACCT
>DKTP01000125.1 GCA_002473085.1 Anaerolineales bacterium UBA7227 | reverse complement strand
TTGCGTATTGCGTATTGCGTGCCCGCGCGGAATTTACATCTATTTGACGGGGCTTTCTATCTTTGTTATCAGCGAGGGCTTATTGATTGGCTGGAGAAAACGAATCCCGACGCGCTCATCATGGAGGCGAACCCGCGTTACCTCGCGACCCCGTCCGCTGTGAAGTGGATGCACGCGCGCGGACGAAAAGTGATCGGCTGGGGACTGGGCGCGCCCTCCTCCTCTCGCGGGGACGCTTCCCCCATTTCCGCCGAAAATGGGGGGAGACGGAGGGGGGTATGGCCGCTCTTCATCCGCCAGTTCGACGCGTTGATCTCGTACAGTCAACGCGGCGCGGACGAATATGCCGCGCTCGGTTTTCCGCGCGAGAAGATTTTCGTGGCGCATAACGCTGTCGCGCTGCGCCCAACGTTTAACGTTCAACGTTCAACATCGAATGTTCCGCCCGCGATCATTTTTGTGGGACGGTTGCAAGCCCGCAAGCGCGTGGACTGGCTGCTGCGCGCCTGCGCGGAAATGGAAACGAAGCCGCGGCTCATCGTCGTTGGCGACGGTCCCGAGCGCGCGAGGCTGGAGGCGCTGGCGCGCGAGGTCTATCCCGCCGCTGAGTTTGTCGGCGCGAAGCGCGGCGCGTCGCTGACCCCGTATTTCGCCGCGGCCGATCTCTTCGTCCTGCCCGGCACGGGCGGACTGGCCGTGCAGGAGGCGATGGCGCACGGACTGCCCGTCGTCGTGGCGAAGGGCGACGGGACCCAGGACGACCTCGTCCGCGCGGGGAACGGGTGGCAGGTCCCGCCTGAGGATTACGGCGCGCTGGTCCGGGTCACGCGCGAGGCGTTGTCGGACGCGAGTCGACTCCGCAGGATGGGAGAAGAGTCCCGCCGAATCGTCGTCGAGGAGATCAATATCGAGAAGATGGTCGAGTCGTTTGTGCGGGCGTTGAAGAGTTAATCGTAGAGCGAGATGTTATCTCGTCTTACCTGGAGATGAACATGTATCAATCGGGCGAATATCTCGAAAAAAACCCGCGCTGGCACGCGGCGGATTCGCCGTGGAAGGCCGCGCAGATTTTGAAGATGATCCGCAGGCAGAATCTGAATCCCGTCACGGTTTGCGAGGTCGGATGCGGCGCGGGCGAAATCTTGAACCGCCTGCACGCGGAATTGCCCGCGGCGAATTTTTTCGGCTACGAAGTTTCGCCGCAGGCCTATGAAATTTGTTCGGCGAAGACGAAGGAGCGGTTGCAGTTCAGGCTGGGCGACCTGCTGGAGACGGAGGAGCGCTTCGATTTGCTCCTGTGCATTGACGTGTTCGAGCATGTGCCGGATTATCTTTCGTTTTTGGAGAGACTGCGCGGCCGCGCGAACCGGTTTATTTTTCACATCCCCCTCGATCTGTCGGCGCTGAGTTTGCTGCGCCCGGCGCGCCTGATGAAGACGCGTTACGGCGTCGGGCATTTGCATATGTTCACCGCGGAGATCGCGCTGGCGGTTTTGAAAGACACGGGCTACGAAACGCTCGACTCGTTTTTCACCGCGGGCGGTTTGGAGTTGGAGAAGAATCAAAAGCGGCTGCGGACCGTCCTCGCCAACCTGCCGCGCCGCGTTCTCGGAAAGTTCAGCCCGCGCCTCGCGGCGAGGATTCTGGGGGGATATTCGCTGCTGGTTTTTGCGAAACCCCGCTGACTTCCCCGGTCTCGGCGCGGCTCATCCGCGAGGGCTGCACGCTCGCGCCCGCGGGGCGGACGGCTTTCACCGTCTCCTCGTCCTTGATGCGGCGCGTCAAATGTTTCACCATCACGGCCTGGCGCTCTCCCGCCCGCGCGCCCAGGTCTGCCAGCGCGGGTTCGAGCCAGGCCTGGTACGAGCGCACGCGCAAATACACGGGACGCGTCCCGCGGGCGGGCAATGATCCGAGCAGGGACGCGAGGCGCTCTCCGGCGCGTTCGGAATCGGGATGGATGAGCGGGATCAGCATGACGCCCGCCGCTCCGTGCGAGACCTGGACGTGATGCCGCGTCCCTTCGCCGCAGACGAATCCCTCGGCGCGGCGCGGCATGGATTCGACCGCCTGCAAAAGAGGCGGGACGATCTGGTGATACAGACTTTGGATGGCGGGCAGGTCTGCCTCGCGGGTACGCGTCCAACCCGACCCGGCTGCGGCCTCCGCGATGGAGGAAAGGTCCCACACCCGCTGCCACGCGTAGACGGCGAATCCCGAATTTCGCAGCGCGGGGAAGGCCTCGCTGGTCTCGTCCACCTCGGCGACGACCTGGAACGCGCCCCACGTCCCGGCCTGGGCGGAGAGATTCTCGATGAGCGCGGCCAGCCCGGGGTGAGTCAGAAGCGGGGACGGGGCGAGGTAGAGGAGTCGGGCGAAGGTTTCGTCGGGGGCGTGGATCACGCATCCGAGCAGGGAGTCCCCATCCTCTTTTGCGATGGCGGTGTAGATGTGTCGGGCGGGATTGAAATGCGAGAGGAAGCCCGCCGCGCTGAGCGGGTTGCCGCGCGTCAACGCCCGCGTGGAATCGAGGAGGAGGGCCTCGTTGCGATAGCGCGACAGGATGGGGAGGTCGAGCAGGTCGAGAGGGCGGATGTTCACGGTTAACCCGCCAGCGACAGGAAGTATTCGTGGAAGCGCGTGTCGTCTGTGAGTTCGGGATGGAAGGAGGTCGCGAGCAGGCGTCCCTGTTGGGCGGCGACGATCCTCCCGTCGGGGGCCGAGGCGAGGATCCGCGCCTCGCCGCTCACCGATTCGATGATCGGCGCGCGGATGAAGACCGCGTGGAACGGCGCGTCCGAGCCTGTGGCGCGCTTGAGTTCGGGGATGTCGAGGTCCGCTTCGAACGAGTCGACCTGGCGCCCGAACGCGTTCCGCTGGACGACGATGTCCATGAGGCCCAGCAGGGGTTGGTCGCGCCCGGCGTCCTTCGAGAGAAAGATCATGCCGGCGCAGGTCCCCCAGACAGCGCGTCTTTTTCCGAACTCGCGCAGCGGCTCCATCAATTCGAAATCAACGGCCAGCTTGCCGATGGTCGTCGACTCCCCGCCGGGGATGACGAGCCCGTGCAGGCCGTCGAGGTGACCGGGCAGGCGCACCTCCACAGCCTCCGCGCCGACGCGCCTGAGCATGGCGATGTGTTCCGCAAAGTCGCCCTGAAGGGCGAGGACTCCGATTTTCATGCGTCGCAATTACCAGCCGCGGCCCGCGATCTTTTCTTCTTCGGGCATCTGCGAAATGTTGCGCCCGACCATCGCCTCGCCGAGGTTCTTGCTGACTTCCGCGAGGATGGACGCGTCCTGGTAATGCGTCACGGCTTTGACGATGGCCGCGGCGCGCTTGGCGGGGTTGCCGCTCTTGAAGATGCCCGAGCCGACGAAGACGCCGTCCACGCCGAGCTGCATCATCAGCGCCGCGTCCGCGGGGGTCGCCACTCCGCCCGCCGCGAAATTGACGACCGGCATGCGTCCGAGTTCCTTCGTCTCTTTGACGAGTTCGTACGGCGCGCCGATTTCCTTCGAATAGCGCATCAGTTCCTCGTCCGCCATCGTGGTCAACTTGCGGATGTCGCCCAGCACGGTGCGGGCGTGACGGACCGCCTCGACCACGTCGCCGGTGCCGGCCTCGCCCTTCGTGCGGATCATGGCCGCGCCTTCGCCCAGTCGCCGCAGCGCCTCGCCGAGGTTGCGGCATCCGCACACGAACGGGACTTTGAAATTGTGCTTCAAAATGTGGTTGGATTCGTCGGCGGGCGTCAGCACTTCCGACTCGTCAATATAGTCCACGCCCAGCGCTTCGAGAATCTGCGCCTCGACGAAATGCCCGATGCGGCACTTCGCCATCACGGGGATGCTCACGCTATCCATGATCTTCAGAATCAGTTCGGGGTCCGACATGCGGACCACGCCGCCGCTCGCGCGGATGTCGGCCGGCACGCGTTCGAGCGCCATCACCGCGCAGGCGCCGGCGTCCTCGGCGATGCGGGCGTGTTCGGGCGTCACCACGTCCATGATGACGCCGCCCTTTAACATTTGCGCCAGACCTTTTTTCTCGGCCCAGGTTCCGGTTTTGACTTCCATTTCACACTCCTTGATCCCGCTTGTTTAACGGTATCCTATATTATGGATGGGTCGTGCAAATGGAATTCTACCATGAGGAGGAGACGCCGGGCGGACTCCCCGCCTCCTTCCAACGGGACGGCGGCCCCGCCGCCCGCGGCTTTGTCCGCCCTTGACAAATTTCCAGGGACGGATACAATTGAGACATTGATACAATTATTACAAACGTACAAAGATACATTTCATGGCAAACAACAAACTGGCGCTTCAAATTGACTTCCGTTCCGGCTTGCCGATCTACGTTCAGATCGTCAACCAGATCCAGGCGCAGGCCGCGGGCGGAATCCTGAAACCGGGCGACCAACTCCCCACCGTGCGGGCACTGGCGGAGGAGTTGCGCGTCAACTTCAACACCGTGGCGCGCGCCTATCGAATTCTGGACGAAGCGCGCATCATCTCCACGCAGCAGGGACGCGGCACCTACATCACCGAAACCCCGCCGCCGAAAGTGACGGAAAGACTGCGGCGCGAAGCGCTCGAAGGCTTGACGCGCCGCTTCCTTGAAGAGGCGTTCCGCCTGGACTTCTCGCAGGCGGAAATCCGCCAGATGGTCGGCGAGCAGCTCAAAGTTTGGAAAGAAACGCAGGATCTCGAAAAATAAAGGAGAATGACATGGACATCAAAACGAGGAAAGATCTGTCAAAAAGCCAGAAAGCCAACTCGCACGTTTCGGGCGTTGCGGGCATGATCTTCGCCATCCTGATGATCGCGACGGTTCTCGGCGCGACTCTTATGGCTGAAAAGGGTCCCGATTGGCTGGTTGGAACTTATACGCTGGGACTGACCCTGATCGCCGTCTACATCCTGTTCGCGCTCAAGATCGCCTCGCAGTGGGAGAAGGCGGTCGTCCTGCGGCTGGGAAAATTCCACAAACTGGCCGGCCCCGGCCTGTTCTGGATCGTCCCCATCGTGGACGCCATCCCCTCGTGGATAGACCACCGCGTGATGGTCACGCCCTTCGCCGCGCAGAAGACGCTGACGAAGGACACCGTCCCCGTGGACGTGGACGCGGTGCTGTTCTGGGTCGTCTGGGACGCGGAAAAAGCCGCCCTCGAAGTGGAAGATTACCGCGCCGCCGTGGACTGGGCCGCCCAGACCGCCCTGCGCGACATCACCGGGCGCATGATGCTGGCCGACATCCTCGTCGGGCGCAGCGTAATCGACAAGGAACTCCAGCAGGTGATTGACGAGCGCACCACGCCCTGGGGCGTGACCGTGCAATCGGTGGAGATCCGCGACATCGTCATCCCGCAGGATTTGGAGGACGCCATGTCCCGCCAGGCGCAGGCCGAACGCGAGCGCCAGGCGCGCGTCATCCTCGGCGAATCCGAGAAGCAGATCGCCGAATCGTTCGCCGAGGCCTCGCGGGCCTACCAGAACAATCCCACCGCGCTGCACCTGCGCGCCATGAACATGCTCTTCGAGGGACTCAAGGAAAAGGGCGCGCTGGTCATCGTCCCCTCGTCCGCGGTGGATACGATGAACCTCGGCGGGATCAGCGGCGTGGTCTCGATGGCGCAGCAAAACCTGCCGGCGGAGAAATAGTCCGTTTCACGTGAAACATGCGGGGCGGAATGGCGTTCCGCCCCGCAAAAGGAGAAAAATGTCCACTAAAACATCCGTCATTGTTTCGCTTTGCCTGGTCGCGGTCATGCTCTTTGCCGCCGCCGTCCTGTACGCCCGCCTGCCCGACCCCATGCCCTCGCACTGGAACGCGGCGGGGGAGGTGGACGGCTACATGTCCAAATTCTGGGGCGTGTTCCTCGTGCCGATCATGACGATCGTCCTGCTGTCGCTGTTTCTGGTCATCCCGCAGATTGACCCGCTCAAAGCCAACATCGCCAAATTCCTCGGCATTTTCAACGGATTCATCGTGGCTTTTACGGCGTACATGTTCTTGGTCTTCGGACTGATCCTGGCCGCCGCGCTCGGCTACCAATTCAACATGACCTACGCGCTGCTGCCGATCGTCGGCTTGCTGTTCGTCGGCGTGGGCTATATGACGGGCAAGGCCAAACGCAACTTCTTCATCGGCATCCGCACGCCGTGGACGCTCTCCAGCGAAACGGTCTGGGACGCGACGCACAAACTCGGCGCGAAGCTGTTTATGCTGGCGGGCGCGATCACCATCGTCAGCGCCTTCCTCGGCGAGGCGGGCGTCTGGCTTATGCTGGCGGCCTTGCTGGCGGCCGCTTTTGTGCCGATTGTCTACTCGTATATTCTCTGGCGGCGGGAGAACCCATGACTGACATCGTTGAAGTCGAGGGCCTGGAACGCGTCTTCGGCGCGAACCGCGCCGTGGACGGGATGACGTTTCACGTGAAACCGGGCGAGGTCTTCGGACTGCTCGGCCCGAACGGCGCCGGCAAGACGACCACTGTCCGCCTGCTGAACGGGATCCTGCCTCCGAGCGGCGGTTCGGCGCGCGTCTTCGGGCTGGATCCTGCTTCGGACGGTCAGCGCGTCCGCCAACAGACCGGCGTGCTGACGGAGACTCCCGCGCTCTACGAGCGGCTCTCGGCTTACGAGAACCTCGCCTTCTTCGCAACCCTGGCGGGCATCCCCGAAGCGGACCTGAAACCCCGCGTTTTGGAAATGCTGGCCTTCTTCGGCTTGCAAGACCGCGCCAAAGACAAGGTGGAGACCTACAGTAAGGGCATGAAGCAGAGACTGGCCCTCGCCCGGGCGCTCATCCACAAACCGCCGCTGCTCTTCCTCGACGAGCCGACCAGCGGACTCGACCCTGAAGCCGCGCAGCACGTCAACGCGCTGATCGCCGACCTGGGACGCCAAAACGGGCAGACCATCCTGCTGGCGACCCATAACCTGCTCGAAGCGCAGCGCCTGTGCGACCGCGTGGCGGTGCTGAACAAAGGGCGCATTTTGGCGCTGGGCAGCCTGAAGGAGTTGGCGCGCAAGTTGTGGCCCGTGACCTGGGTAGATATCCGCCTGTTCGAGGGCGCGTCGGCGGAATCGGCCTCAGCCAGGATCCAGGCCTTGGGCGGCGTGAGACATGTCCAGGCGGAGAAGGAGACGCTGGCGGTTCAAGTCGAGGCGGAGGAAATCATCCCGCAGGTGGTGGCGGCTTTGGCGCGGGAAAATGTCCCGATTCTCAAGGTAATCCCGCGCGATTACACGCTGGAAGACATCTATTTTGCGTTGCAGGCAGGTGAAAAATGAACTGGCGTTCGATCTGGGCGATTGTCCAAAAAGATTTAAAAGAAGCGCGCCAGAATAAAGCGGCCTGGGGACCCGCCGTCGTTGTGCCGCTGATCTTCGCCGTTGCCATGCCGATCCTGTTCATCGTCCTGCCGCAGGTCATCCCTGTGGAGGACGTGCAGCGCGAACTGGGCGACCTGGACGCGCTGATGCGCAATATGCCGCCCGCGTTTCAGGCGTTGTTCGACGGAAAAAGCCTGGAGCAAACCTTCGTGCTTTACGCAGCAGGATTTATGCTCGCGCCCATGTTCCTGATCATGCCGTTGATGTTCTCGACGGTGGTCGGCTCGGACTCCTTCGTGGGCGAGCGCGAACGCAAGACGCTCGAAGCGCTGCTCTACGCGCCGACCAGCGACCTGGAACTGTTCCTCGGCAAGGCGCTGGCGGCAATCCTTCCCGCCATCGGGCTTTCGTGGATCACGTACGCAGTTTATATTGTCGTGGTGGACGCGGCGAGTTATCCGCTCTTTGGGCGCATCTGGTTCCCGCTGGCGACCTGGTGGCCGATGATGTTCTGGCTGACGCCCGCGCTGGCCGTGCTGGGAATTTCCGCCACGGTGCTGATCTCTTCGCGGGTCAAGACCTTCATGGAAGCCTACCAGTTGAGCGCCTCGCTGGTGGTTCTGGTCCTGGCGCTGGTGATCGGACAGGTCAGCGGCGTTCTGTTCCTCGGCGTCGGGACGGTGATGATAATCGGCCTGTTCGTCTGGCTGGCGGACGCGCTGCTGCTCTACCTGAGCGTGAAGAAGTTCAACCGCAGTTCGTTGATCGCAAAATTGTAGGAGGTCGGAATGACCGAAGAAATGCAGAAATGGGAATACCGCGTGCAGGCGGTCGGCGGGTTCTTCAAGGGCGTCCCCGCGGACGAGTTGGAGGAGCTGCTCAACGAGTGGGGTATGGACGGCTGGGAAGTCGTGTCCACGCACATTTTGGAGAATGCCAACAAGATCAACGTCATCGCCAAGCGTCCGTTGACGCGGGAAGTCATCCGCCGCCGCTCGATGCCATCGCGGTAGGGTAAGCGAGATATTATCTCGCTCTGCTAGATCAACAAGGAGAATGAATGATCGCTGTCACATCAAGTATCAGTGTTTTGGGAATGATCGTCCTGCCGATCCTGCTCGGGTTCTGGCTGACGCGCAAATTCGGCCTCTCGTGGAAGTTGTTCTTCGCGGGCGCGCTGACTTTTATCGCCTCGCAGATTTTGCACATCCCATTCCTTTACGGGACGACCGCGCTGTTCAACGGCGGGACTCTGCCGTCTCCGCCTCCCGCGTGGTCGGCCGCCTTCAACGCCGTCTTCCTCGGTTTGGCGGCGGGCATTTTTGAAGAAACCGCGCGCTGGGTGTTGTTCAAGTTCTTCCTCAAGAACGCGCGCTCCTGGAACGAAGGCGTTTTGGTCGGCGCGGGACACGGCGGCGTGGAAGCCTTCATTCTTGGAGTGATCAGCCTGTTCACAGTTATCAACA
This sequence comes from Anaerolineales bacterium UBA7227, assembly GCA_002473085.1. GTDB lineage: Bacteria > Chloroflexota > Anaerolineae > Anaerolineales > Villigracilaceae > Denitrolinea > Denitrolinea symbiosum. Next base: position 25,131 of record DKTP01000125.1, on the reverse strand, counting down.
TGGTGGTGTTGAAAAGCGCCGACTTATCCACAATGGGAGTCCCTGTCGAGCAATTGGCGGCCGCGCAACAGCAGGTCGCCGCGTTCTGGGCGGCTCCCGCGTATATGGGCTTGCTCGGTTTCGTGGAGCGAATCTTCGCCATCACGTTGCACCTGGCGCTTTCGACGATGGTGCTTTATGGCATTGCCAACAAAAAGCCGCTCTGGTTCTGGCTGGCTGTGTTGTGGCATTCCGTCGTGGACGCGGCGGCGGTCTATTTGATGCCGATCGTCGGCGCGCTGGCGGTCGAGGGCGTGGTCGCGTTGATGGCGCTCGTCAGCCTCGCGATCCTGTTCGGGCTGAGGAAAAAGTTCGAGGGGCAGAGGCCGGCTGAAAGTCAGGGTGACGCGCCGCTCTTTGATCCAACTTCCTTTGATTAATGATTTGTCTATACAAATTATTGATATCCTATCAACAAAAAAGTCCTCGTCAACTGACGAGGACTTTTTATTGCTCTCTGTTCTCTATCTACCCCAAATGCATCGGCATGATGACGTGGAGGAAGTCCTCGTCGCCCACCGGCCGGACGACGCCCGGCGCGTTGGCCGCGGAGGTTTCGAGCGCGACGTTGGGGCTTTTGATGACTTCGAGAACCTCGCGCAGGAACTTGACGTTGAACGCGATCAGCACGCCGCTGCCGTCCACGGTGGCTTCGACGATGGTTTCGTTCTTGCCGGTCTCTTCGGAGGTGGCGGAGATTTCGACTTCGCCGCTGCCGCCGTTGGCGGATTTGATGTCGAGCCGCGCCACGTTCGAGCCTTCGCGCGCGAAGATCTCGGCCTGTTTGCAGGCTTTGAGCAGCGAGGCGGTGGAGACGAGCGTGCGCGATTTGTAGCTGCGCGGGATGATCTGCTGATAATCGGGGAAGGCGCCGTCAATCAGTTGCGTGACGAGTTCCACATCCTTCACGCGGAAGACGACCTGACCGCGTCCCTTGGGCGCGACCATGTGGATCATCTCTTCGCCGTCTCCGGCGACGCGCGCCAGTTCGCTCAACGCGCGGGCGGGGATGATGGCGTTGAACGGATTCGGCGCGGGCGAGGACAAGACCGCTTTTCGCACCGACAGGCGGAAACCGTCGGCCGCGGCCATCGTGACCTTGTCCTTGTCCACGGTCATCAACACGCCCATCAGCACGGGACGCGATTCGTCTGTGGAGGCCGCGAACGCGACCTGGCGGATCATTTCCTTGAAATCCACCACGTTGAGTTGGATGGCGCCTTCCATATCCGGCACGGGCAGGGGCGGAAACTCCTGCGCGTCGATGCACTTGATGTCGTTGTTCGACGCGCCCGATTGCACGTGCAGGCTTTGGGTCTGCGCGTTGAGGGTCAATTGCGCCTGGTCGCCGGGCAGGGTGTTGACGAGGTCCGAGAAGGTGCGCGACGGGACCGTGGTCGAACCGTCCTGCTCGATGCGCGCGGGAATCCAGCAGGTGATTCCCATTTCCAGGTTGGTTGCGGAGAGGCGCAGGCGTCCCTCGTCGGTGGCGATCAACACGTTCGCCAGCACGGGCAGGGTGCTGCGCGGCGAAACCGCGCGGGAGACAACGCTCAGTCCGCGGGCGAGGTTCTCTTGCAGGACAGTCACTTTCATGGGCGGGCCCTCTGTATCGAAAGATTTTCAAAAGTATATCATTAATCAAATCAAAGGGTCTCTAAATTTTGCCTACAAGTAGAAAGATTTTGGACTCGCTTCTGATATTTGCGCGCGCAGCGACTCCCCACTTTGAATTATGGACAGACGCCATTTCCTTTCGGGTAAGGTCGCACATTTCCTGGTGGGTGGATTGCTGTTGATCTCGATCATTGGTCAATCCGTTCTCAATGTATCCGCCAGTCGTCAAGGAATTCCCCAGAATTCCCTATTGATGGATCCACTATCTCCCACGCCGACATTCACACCAACCGCTTCTCCCGGCTATTTTTACAACCCCTACGGCCCCAGTTGCGTTGGATCGGGATGCTCCTCGCCGACCGGCTATAATGTGGTTGTGAACGCTACTCGTAACGAACAATCCTTGCATGCTTATGACCCCTCCTGGAAATATTGGACAGGCGGCGGACGCGTGGAAACCAAGGTGCATGTAAGCGGGGCAGGAATCGGTCCAGTGCGACTTTATTACGCCTACAATGGCGCCAATTGCAATAATGGTTACGCCATATCTGTCTTCAAATTTAGTGGAAATGTGAATTACCCTGATCTTCCCTCATCAGGATATTTCGATGTTATCCTAGCTTCTAAGGATGGGGGCGCTTTTGGTTTCTATACCCGTTGCTTATCAGGGGGGGCGTATGTGGGCGAATATGGAATTGACAGCCTTTGGTATTCCTTTGTCCAGCCTGCGACCCCCACGCCCACTGCTACAATGACGAATACGCCAACACTAATTCCAACGAATACGCCAACCGCGGTATCTACATCAACTCCCCTCTGTTATGGAGACACCTGTAACGGGCTTTTCCCAAGCGCTATGGGTTGTGGCGAGGATGCACAAACTTATCCTAATTATAAATTGCTATATGATGTAAACAACAACTTGATCGGAGTTGTCGAAAACCGATATTCGGTTGCTTGTCTTGCCCAGTGGGAGCGTACTCGTAATACTTCTGGAGCATCGTTGTACGCGGAAGACAGTATTCGGTGGGGCGGGGAAGTTTATTCTTCGGGGTATAACTTCGTAGACGGATACACATCCAGCATTGATGGTTGGTATGTATATACCGCAATGTATGCAATTAACGCCGGTATTGGCCCATCTCTCAATTGTGGCGAGTTATCTACAGCGCCAATTACCGCACCGTCCCAACCGCTGAACCTAAACTCACATTATGTTCAATACAATTGTTTTGCACGGTAGATAGAAAATATAGGAGAACAAAGAATGAAAATCCAAAAATTCATGCTCACAGGATTCGTAATTACAATCCTTGCATTGGTCATCTTTGCCAGCGCCTATGATGGCGGGAAAGCCAAATCTTTTGCATTGGCTAAAGACCTTTACGGAGATTTACCAACGCCCACGCTCTATCCAACCTCGCTGCCGGGAATATCAGCGCGTGTATTGCAAAAAATTGCCAGTACTGAAATTCAGACAGTTTCTGCCAATGGGATTGAAATGAGCGCGGCCAACTTTCGGCTGGAAAATAACGAAGTAAAAGTGGATATTTGTTTTCAAACGCCAAATAATAACGACTGGATATCCGACGCAAGTTTGCAGATTGGAAATGAAAAGGTTCCCGCTTATGGAGGAACTACGTTTGAGAAAATGGAAACCCTTGAAGATGGACAAAAGCGAATTACCACCTATCTTGGCAATCCGCCAAAATTAAATTGGAGTATGTCGCCATCCGACGGGCAGCCGGATTATCGGTGCGACACTTTGGCTTTTCGATTAGGCGACGCTGCTTTTCCGGCGCAGGTTGTATTACAGATCAGATCAATCGTTTCCACCCCTAATGAAGGTGAAGGATGCGCTGAATATCGTGATATGGTGCAAAGCATACTCAACGCTCGATCCGATGGAATTAAAGTGGATTGTTCGCAAAATGATTTTGAGTTCGGCGCGCGCACGCGTTTCACTATTGTTGAGAAACCTGTTTCAATGAGCCAGGAACAAGCGGAACAACTGGTTTCAAAAATTTTTTACGAGTCGTTCACGATCAATGGCCCATGGATATTCACGCAGACGCTCAATCGCTAATCAAGCGGAAGCGGATGTTTGAACACGCGGCCCTGCCAGCCGCGTGTTTTCTTTCCTGGTATCCATAACCCATTTCACGCCAAGGGGCCTTCCATGCCCGTGCCTCCCCTCTAATCTACGATCAACGAGATACCCAGTGAGAGGAGGAACAACAGGATTTCAAGCCCGAAGAGCGCGGCGAAGACGTAGACCACGATCATCCAGGAGGAAGCGGCGGTTGTGGACTGGGCGGCTTCGCCTCCCTCGCTGAGCTGGCGCAGGATCAACGCGGCCGACTCGACGGGTTTGGGTCCCGCGCTCCAAAGCAGGCGGGGATGCGGGGTCGGCGAGACGACGACCTGTCCCTCGAACGCGGCGAGGAACTCCCTTAAATTTTCAGGCGGGTTGACGGATACGTCCAGCGGCAGGACCACCGCCCGGGCCGACGCGGCCTCCGCGGGGATCTCCGCCTCGGACGCGAGGACGGTCAGGCGCAGACCCGGGACCTGCGTCTGCACCGCGTTTTGGACCGCCTCCCCGAATCCGCTCCCGGCGCGCTCGAACGCCAGCGCGTGGAATTTTTCGTGACGCTCCACCAGCGCGCGCACGGCTTCGGTCCCGTCGGCGCGCAGGCAGCGCAGGTGATAGACCAGCACGATGGCGAACAGCGCCAGAAGTTGCAGCGCGTTGAGCAGTCCGATCACGTCGAGTTCGCGGCCGCCCAGCGCGGCTTGCAGGAGGCGGAAGACGACCGTCACCGCGGAGACCATCCCGCCGATGACGGAGGCGAACAACACCAGGTAGAGATAGGATTTTCGCACGAGCGAGCGGCGGGCAAAACCTCCGCTGGAGCCTTGCGCGAGGGCGGCCTGTTGCATGCGCGGCCAGGTCGTCAGCCAGAGCGGCAGACCGACGGCGAGAACGGCGATGGCCGCGGAGATGCGCGAGCGCAGCTCGTCATCCCAAAGCTGGCCGCCCACTACGACGTCAATGATGAACGAGACGAGGAGCGAGATCCCGATGAAGGAAGCGACGAGTCCCGCGAGGGCATGAACGTAGTAGAAGAGCCGCCTGAATCCGTAGCGGCGGGATTCCACGCTGTACGTCTCGATGCCGTGACGGAGCCAGCGGCCAAAGTAGGCCCAGATCATGCCAAATGGGACGGCGACTGAAAGCGGGCCGCGCATGTGCGCGACGAACGTGGACACGGACATCGGCTCGCGCAGCATCCAGCGCAGGAGGATGTCCAGGATTCGGCCGCCCGCAGACAAGACGGTCGCCATGCCTCCCAGCGTGAGCAGGAACAGCGCTCCGAGGCGGAGGAGCGAATCGCGTTCGCTTCTTTGCAGGAGCGCGGCCTGACAGGTCCGCCAGGTGAGCGCCCAGATGGGTATGCCGACGAGGAGGAGCGAAAGCCCGTTGACGAAGTAGCCGCGGCTGACGTCGCCGAAGGTCAGGGGCGAAGCGAACAGGATGAAACTGATGATCTGCTCGATGCCGAAGACGGTCATCAGCAGGCTGTAGAGCAGCCAGAGGTAGCGGTGGACGCGGCGAACGTCGGCGAAGTTTTCGGCGTTGGACAGGACGCTCCAGTCGCGGCGGAGGATTTGGAGGAAATACGCGGCCGCCACGAGGTTCAGCCCGATGGCGATGAGGTTGTCCGCCCAGGTCTGGCCGGAGCCGAGGATGGCGCGGTAGGGATCCAGTCCCGCCGCGGCGACGAGGGCGCGGTCTGCCAGCGCCAGCGCGTTCTGCGTGACCGGGACGAGCGTGGCGACCTGCGTCCCGTAGAGGAAGACGGCGCGCAGGCTGGAGGCGTGCTCTTCCTCGTCCGCCGCGGCGGCGCGCTGCGCGCCGATCCAGTGCAGGGCGAAGATGGGCGCGCCGACGAAAATGAGCGCGAGGGCCTGCGCGAGCGCGTCCCCGCCCGCGCCGATCTGCGACGCGGAGAAGATACTGCGCAGGAGGCGGATCAATCCCCACAGCACGACTTCGAGGGTGATGAAGGAAACGGCGTAGAAATAGAGGCGGCGGATGGCGCGCATGGAAACCTCCGGTTAATTGGCTGGCATGGGCGTTGGGTTGGGCGCCTGGTACCAGTCCCAGCCCCAGAAATTGCCCGACGGCATCTGTTCCAGTTTCCATTGCCCGTTCTGCTCGATCAGGACGGCGCGGTCTTCGTTTCGGGAGCCTGAAGAAAAGGGATCGCTGGAGTCGTATTGGATGTAGACCGTGACGAACGCTTCGTCTCCGCTGAACTCCGTCCCGCCGAGGTCCACGCCGACGTTGCCGGGATTGATATAGTTTTTCAGGAAGGCTTCGCGGAATTGTTCCGGCGTGGGTTTGTTGTCTTTGTCCGCGAGGTAACCGTAGGCCTTTTCGTAATCCCGCTGGAAGACGGCCACAACGTAGTTATGGACAACTCCTTCGGGCGTGTCCTCCGAAACGTAGGCCAGCGCGTCCTGTTTGCGCGTGAGGAAGAGCGCCAGCGCCAGGACGACCAACCCTCCGATGCCGATGAGTATCCCTGTGAGAAACGGATCTTTTTTCATGGAGCCGCCTTTCGCGAATGAGACTGATTCTGCCCTGATTGTATAGTTTTTCTCGAAAAAAGGCAATTACGGGCTTTTTCGCGTCACACCTGCCCGCAAGGGCGGCGCCAGGGTTCGCGAATTCGCGGCATTCGCGATGAAAATCCTCAGACTTTGAGAAAGCCAACCCGAGGCCGGCGTTCAATTGACGAATGTCCGGCAGGGCGCTATCATGCAATGGCATTCATTTTTCCCCTTTTTTGGAGGTCTTATGAGACTCGAATTTATTCTGCGCGTCGTTGGGATGTTGCTCCTTGCGCTTTTGGGCGGATACGCAGGCCAGGAACTGGCGATTGGATACCAAAGAGACATATTAATCTATGTGCTTGGCCTGGGCCTCGTCGGCGGGCTGGTGGGATTTGTCATGACGCCCTACCTGACCACGCGGCCGGCGCGCACGCTCCGCGCCCTGCTGGGACGCATGGCCGCCGAGACGCTCTTCGCCGGGCTGACCGGGCTGGTGGTGGGACTGCTGGTGGCCGCGCTGCTGGCCTTCCCGCTGTCCATGCTGCCGGGCGCGTTCGGCGACATCCTCCCGTTCGTGGGCGTGCTGGTCTTCACCTACTTCGGCGTCTCGCTGTTCGTCATGCGCCAGGGCGACATCATGGGATTGCTCAGCGCGCTCGGCGGACGCGGCGGCGAGGGCGGTTCGTCCTCCTCGTGGACCAACCTCAACCGCAACATCCTGCTCGACACCAGCGTCATCATTGACGGGCGCGTGGGCGACATCGCCAAGACGGGATTCCTGCCCGGCACGCTGCTCATCCCCCGCTTCGTCCTGAACGAACTCCAGTACATCGCCGATTCTCCCGACGGACTGCGCCGCGCCCGCGGCCGCCGCGGCATGGAGACCATCGCCGAGCTGCAAAAACTTCCCAACGTGATGACCCGCGTCAGCGACATTGACGTGGAGGGGATGCGCGAAGTGGACGACAAACTCGTGGTGCTGGCGCGCCAACTCAAATGTCCGATCCTGACCAATGACTACAACCTCAACCGCGTGGCCGAATTGCAGGGCGTCTCCATCCTGAACATCAACGAGCTCGCCAACGCGGTCAAGTCGGTCGTCCTGCCGGGCGAGGTCCTGCGCATCAACGTCATCCAGGAAGGCAAGGAATACGGCCAGGGCGTGGGCTACATGGACGACGGGACGATGGTGGTCGTCGAGAACGGCAAGGACGTCATCGGCGAATATCGCGAAGTGACCATCTCCAAAGTTTTGCAAACCGCGGCGGGACGCATGATCTTCGCCCGCGTGGATGAACCGAACGGGAAGAAGAAAAAATAATCCGCAGATTTTGCCGATTTCGCAGATGGTCCAATGATAAAGATGGCTGAGACGCGTGATCCGCAAACGTACGCCATCATCGGCGCGGCGATGGAGATCCACCGCCAGTTGGGGCATGGATTTCTCGAGGCAGTTTATCGTGACGCGGCTGTCATTGAATTTCCTGTGAGACAAATCCCTTTTGAAAAGGAAGTCGTTCTTCCCATCAAATACAAGGGCGTCCTTTTACCCACTTACTATCGCGCTGATTTTGTCTGTTTTTCTGAAATCATTGTGGAATTTAAAGCCCTGACGAGACTCTCCAACGTTGAGGAAGCGCAACTTTTGAATTATCTCAAAGCTACCGGACTAAAGCGCGGACTCTTGACCAACTTTGGCGCTCCAAGCCTGCAATACAAGCGTCTCGTTTGGGGCTACGAAGATAAAAAATAAAATCAGCGTAATCTGCGCCATCTGCGGATAAATTAAGGTGATCACATGTTGAAAATTTATAATACCCTCACCCGCAAAAAAGAGGACTTCGTCACCCTCGAACCGGGCGTGGTCAGGATGTACGTCTGCGGCGTCACGGTCTACAACGACGCGCATGTCGGCCACGCCATGTCCGCGCTGGTGTTCGACATCGTCCGCCGCTACCTCGAATTTCGCGGCTACCGTGTCCGCCACGTCATGAACTTCACCGACGTGGACGACAAGATCATCGCCCGCGCCAACGCCCTCGGCGAAGACCCCTTCGCGCTCGCGCAGCGCTACATTGACGATTACCGCCAGAACCTGGCCGACCTCAACATCCTGCCCGCCACGTCCAACCCGCGCGCCACGCAGACGATGAAAGAGATCATTGCCATGACGCAGGGACTGATTGATAAAGGCTGCGCCTACGCGCCCGGCAACGGCGACGTCTACTTCCGCGTCACCAAAGACGAAGACTACGGCAAGTTGTCCGCGCGCAAGATTGAAGAGATGCAAGCCGGCGCGCGCATCGAAGTCGGCGAGCAAAAAGAACATCCGATGGATTTTGCCCTCTGGAAGGCCGCCAAACCCGGCGAGCCGTCCTGGGAAAGCCCGTGGGGACGCGGCCGCCCGGGCTGGCACATCGAATGTTCTGCCATGAACCTCGTCGAACTCGGCGAGCAGATCGACATCCACGGCGGCGGCAACGACCTCATCTTCCCGCACCACGAAAACGAGATCGCCCAATCCGAAAGTTACACCGGCAAGCAATTCGCCCGCTACTGGATGCACAATGGCATGTTGCAACTCGGCGGCGAAAAAATGTCCAAGTCGCTCGGCAACATCATTTCCATTAAAGAATTCCTGTCGCAGCGCGACGCCGACGTCATGCGGATGCTGGTGCTGGCCGGCTCCTACCGCGCCCCGCTGATGTTCAACGACGAGACGTTGGACGCCGCGCAGAAAAACGTGGAACGCCTCAAGTCCGGACTTCGGCCGGGCGCGGCCTCCGCAGCCGGACTCGACCCCCAGGCGGCCTCCGCCCTCCTCGCCCAGTCCGACGCGACGCGCGCCGCCTTCATCGCCGCGATGGACGACGACTTCAACACCGCCGGCGCGCTGGCCGCGCTGTTCGAACTCGTCAAAGCCGTCAACACCGCCCGAGACAACGGCGCCACGGATGAACAACTCCTCCCCGCGCAAAATACCCTGCGCGCGTTGACGGGCGTCCTCGGTCTGCGGCTTCGCGACAAAACCGGCGCGGCGGACGCCGATCCGTTCGTCAACCTGCTCGTCGAGATCCGCGCCGAAGTCCGCAAGCAGAAACTGTGGGCTGTCTCAGACTTGATCCGCGACCGCTTGAAGGAACTCGGAATCACCATCGAAGACGGAAAAGACGGGACAACGTGGAAGTGGGGGTAGGTATCAAGTATCAGGTGTCAAGTATCAGGTGTCAGGCAGCAGGCGTAGGCGGCGTTCTCTAACGTCGTCGCGATAGAGGGCGCAGGGTACAAAAAATAATTTTTCAGACGTTCGCTCAAACAGCAAACAAAAAAGGACTCAGCCTTCGCCGAGTCCTTTTCACTGCTCTCTACTCTCTACTCACTGCTCTCCTTCGGCGCAAAATACACATCCGTCGGCTTCAACTTGGAATTGCGCAGGAACTTCGGCTTGACCTCCATCCCGATCCAATCCAGGCCGGGCGCGGCGGGATCGACTCCCATCAGGCGCGTCAGCAGCAGCGTGTCCACGCCCTCGAACTCGACCAGCGCCAGCACGAACGGCGTCTCGGGCAGGAACTCCTCCGAGCCGAAGTAGCAGACCGTGAAGGCGTGCACTTTGGCGGGGACGTCCGTGATGTCAATCCATTTTGTCTCCGCGCCGGAGTACATGTCGTGGCCGCGCGGGTTGGCGTAGGTGTACCCGCTTTCGGCGTCGCGCGAGGCGAGCAGCCGCTTGTTGGTCAGCCCTGCGAACCACGGGCTGTCCTGTCCGTACGAGTGCAGGTAGCGGATCTTGTACTCCTGCTCGATCTGGATCGGCGACATCTTCTTCAAAAACTCCAGCGCCTCCTCGTCCGTGCTGACGGGGAAGGGGATTCCGTGGACGATGTAGCCGCCGAGCGTCTCTTCACGTTGGGTGGGTAATTTAGCCATGACTTAACCCTCTCTTTCCAAAACAGAGACAGAAACGTACGTCCCTGTCCCCGCGTGACTGTGGATCGCGCCCCGCTTCGCGTCTTTGACCTGGAGCCGGTCGTCGCGGAAATGTTTTTTGATCGTCCCCTGCAGTTGCCAGATGGCGAACACGCCCTGCATGAGTCCGGTCGCGCCGACGGGATGCCCGCAGGCGATCAGCCCGCCGGAGGGATTCACCGCGCAGACGGGCTTATCTTTCAACTTCAAGCCGTAGTCAATGTTCGGCAGGAAAGCCTTGCCCGATTCCGCGAACGGTCCGCCCTCGCCGTAGCGGCAGAGACCGAGGTCCTCGTAGGTTTGAATCTCGGACGAAGTGTAGGCGTCGTGCAGTTCGATGAAGTCGAGTTCGTGGAGCGGGTCTGAGATGCCCGCGTGTTTCCAGGCCATGTTGCCCGCCGCGCGTCCCGCGCGGAACGAGTGGACGCCCGGATAGCGCGTGCCGTGGTCCCAGAGTTTCTTGTAATATGCCTTCGTCTCGCTGGAGGCTTTCTCCTGCTCGGTGGCGTAGTTCTCCATGAAGTAGTCGTAATCCACGTGCGGACGGTCGGCCATGCGCATGGCGTCGGTGCCGCGCCCGATGCCGGTCACGCGCACGAGCGGACGGGGAATCTGCGCGCCCGCGGCTTCGAGTTTCTTCAAGCCTTCCTCAGAGACGAGGATGGTCGCGGCCGCGCCGTCGGACATCACGCAGATGTCGAGGCGGGTGAGCGGCCAGGCCACCATCGGCGCGTTGCGCACGTCCGCGATGGTGTAGCGATTCCGCTTTTGCGAATAGGGGTTGTGGTACGCGTTGAGGTGATTCTTCACGCTGACGTGAGCCATCTGCTCCACGGTGGTGCCGAACTCCTTCATGTGACGCGTCACCATCATGGCGTAGTAGCCCGAATAAAAACCTCCGACAGGGTAATCGAACGACACGTCGGAGGCCAGAGCGATGAACTCATTTCCCTTCCAGGTTTCCACGTGAGACATGGTCTCGAAGCCATAGGCCACGCACACGTCCATGTGACCGCTGGCGACGGATTTCCACGCCTCCTGGAAGCAAAGTCCGCCGGTCGCGCCGCCGCCCTCCACGCGGTGACCGGGCTTCGGGCAGAGACCGAGGTAGTCCTGCGCCATGATGCCGGCCATCAACTGCCGGGCGAAGTGATCCGAGAAGTACGAGGCGACCGAACCGTCCACGATGCGCGTGAAGGTCGGGAAATCCAAACCGATATCGGCGATGGCGTAGTCGTACGCCTCCTTGATGACGGCCTGGAAGGTTTTGTCTGGGCGGGCTTTGGCGAACTTGGAAACCCCGCCTGAGATTGCGTACACGGGTCTCATCTGCGAACCTCCTTTGAGTGGGAATGGGCGTATTGTAATGGAAAACGAGGGAGATGGAGGGAGGTCGATAGGTTTCGCAATGACAGTGAAAAACGATAATTGTCTCAAGGCAATGAAATTCAAGAAGATGGTAGCGTCAATGGTAACGTAGGGTAAAATAGACGTATGACAGAATATAAATCCATCCACTTTACTGTTGATTTCGAAGCCGGCAGCGCAATTTTGAATATTGCTAATGATAATTTAGCAAGTCAGCCGGAGCCGCGCCCGTATATCAAGCCTAATTTAGCAGGTTATGTTTTTTATTTTCACACTTTGGATATAAAGTTGTTGAAGAAAAATATTGAAGTATTAACAGGGATAGATCTGTTTTCTAATAATCAAACATCCGAAAAACATAAAGCAGGGAAAATACTTCAGGCCGTCTTTGACCAAGTAAACGAAATTGGCAGTTACGGAATAAAATCTGGAAAGCGTCAATACGTTGGGTTCAATGTCGAGCGAAAAGTACGGAACCGTAAAGGCAAAGAACTAAACAGGTCTCAATACTATTATGCCCAAGACAATGACTTTTCCGAGTCGAATAGTATTCTTCCTGATGAATCTGTAAATAGAATCATCTGCAATGATAGTTTAGCGGCCTTGAAATTATTGCCTGATAATTCCATTGATCTGATTTTTACGTCGCCGCCCTATAATTTTGGGCTTGAATATGATAGCCAGGATGATGCCCATAAATGGCAGCTTTACTTTGATAAACTTTTTGCGATATTCGATGAGTGCGTAAGAGTTTTGAAATTCGGCGGAAGAATTGTTGTAAATATTCAACCGCTGTTTTCCGACTATATCCCTTCGCATCATATGATTAGTAATTACTTTATCAATAAAAAGATGATCTGGAAGGGCGAAATTCTTTGGGAGAAGAATAACTACAACTGCAAATATACCGCGTGGGGTTCTTGGAAAAGTCCGAGTAATCCGTATCTTAAATACACTTGGGAATTTGTTGAAGTTTTTGCCAAAGGGAGTTTAAAAAAATCTGGCGAATCCGAAAATGCCGATATAACCCCGGATGAATTCAAAGAATGGGTTGTCGCCAAATGGAGCATCGCGCCGGAAAGAAAAATGAAAGAATTTGGACATCCAGCAATGTTTCCTGAAAAATTAGCGGAAAGGGTCATCAAGCTGTTTTCATTTAAAGGCGATATTGTGCTTGACCCGTTTAACGGGGTCGGGACAACCACGGCAGTTGCCCAAAAACTTGGACGTAAATATATAGGGATTGATATTTCCCAGGAATATTGCGATGCGGCAAACAAAAGACTTAAGTCAACTTTGTTTTAGGAGAACACGGTAATGCCTCATAACATTGCAGAGATACAAAAAGCCTACAATATCCTTGTCGGCGGAATAGACGAAAAAGCGCATGCGGACGATGAGGAAGGTGAGCGCGCTTATGGCGGCGCAGTTCGTTCTGCAAAAGGCATACTCGTTGAAAGCATTGCAAAAAACTTGGTTGAGATTGCATGGAGTGAATTAAGAGGCAACCCTGAAAGATTAACTTTCACGCGAGAAACGATCAGAATTTCTTTACGTCCAAGTTATCTAAAGCGGGTTCGCCCGCAAGAAGTAGCCGATTACATCAAAGCGCATATCGAACAATATTTTTATGGTCACAAAACAGATGTTCATGTAAACATTGATGAACAATTTGTTCTTGGCGTCGAATGTAAGGCATACACGGAAAACGCCATGTTTAAAAGAATTCTAGTGGACTTTACTTTGTTAAAGCAAGCCGTACCAAAACTGAAATGCGTTTTACTACAACTTGAGAGTCAATTAACAGGCGATTACTCAAAGCCATTAAATCCTGTAATTTACGGCAGCGCTTCAAGCCATACTCTTATGTCGTATTTTGATGTTGATTTGAATATCATTACTTTGCTGGAAGGCGAAAGAAAAGTTGACGAGCCAATTCATAAACGAGAACATTTCAAGGAAATGACAGAGCCGGCATTGAAGAAAGCCGTGCAAACATTGAAAGACCTTTTAGCTGAATTTGTATAAAAACCGGCGCGATCTACGAGCTTCTTTTTGGCTCCGAGTTTTTTGCCCTCAAACTTGTCCAGCCCCGCCTTCGCTTGTAGTCAACAAACTTCGTTAATGTAAATATCATTCCATTCCGAGACGCTTGACTTTAGAAATGTCCCTTTCCCGACGCGACTTTCTTAAATTGAGCGGCGCGGGCTTCCTGGCGCTCGCGCTGGCGGAATTGCGCCTCGACAAAGTCCTCGCCGAAGCGCCCGTCAGTTTTCAGGGACGCGCCGCCATCAGCGGCGTCCCGTTGTACGAGTCCACCTCGTTCAAATCGAAGCAGATCAAACTGATCGGCAAGGACCAGATCCTCGACATCCAATCCCAGTTGACAGGCGAGGGCGACTACAACCGCATCTGGTATCGGCTGGCGGACGGCTTCGTCCACTCGGCCGACGTCCAGCCCGTCCGCGCCGAATTGCAGACGCCCGTCACGCGGCTGGAGCGCAAGCAGGCCCTCGGCGAGATCACCGTCCCCTTCTCGGACACGCGCCGCGGCTTCAGCCTCTACGCCGACCGTTCCTTTCGCGCCTTCTACGGCTCGACGCATTGGGTGACGGCGGTCAACGTCAACGAAGCGGACGGGAGCGTCTGGTATCGCATCTACGACGACCACCTGCGCCAATATTTCTACCTCGACGCGCGGCACGTCCGCCTCGTCCCAGACGGGGAGCTGGCCCCGCTTTCTCCCGACGTTCCCAACGCCCTGAAGACCATCTATGTGGACCTCCCCTCGCAGACCCTGATGGCTTTCGAGGACGAACGCCTCGTCCTGCGGACGCGCTGCGCCAGCGGCGCGGGGCGCACCAAAACCCCGGGCGGCAAATACGAGACCTATCACAAAGGCCCGTCCATCCACATGACCAACGACGGCGACGCCAAGACGAATCTCTACGACCTGCCCGGCGTGCCGTGGTGCAGTTTCTTCACCAGCACGGGGATCGCCCTGCACGGCACGTACTGGCACAACGACTTCGGCAAACCGCGCAGCCACGGATGCGTGAACCTCCCCAACGACGCCGCGAAATTCCTCTATCGGTGGACCATGCCGACGGTCCCGGCGGAGACGAGCTACATCAACAAGCCGGGCGAGGGGACGCAGATCTTCGTCGCCTGATCAAAAAAGAGGACGCTCCCGTGATGGAGCGTCCTCTTTTCATTTGACGTTCTACGTCTTTACTGTCCCATCTCTGCCAGCGCCGCCTCGATCGCGGACTGGAACGCGCTGAACGGCTGCGCGCCTTCGATGATCTGGCTTTTCGTTTCGCCGTTGACCGTGTACGTCATCACGAACGAGGGCGTGGCCTGGAGGCCGGCCGCATGTCCGTCAATGCCGTCCTGCGTGACGCGGTCGGCGTGCTTGCCGCCGCTCAGGCAGGAACCGAAAGCGCCCATGTCGAGGCCCAGGGAATCGGCGAAGGCCTCCAGTTTTCGGTTGGTGAAATCGCCCACGTTCTCGCCGGTGTGGTTGGCGAACAGCACATCATGGTATTGCCAGAACTTGCCCTGGTCGCCGGCGCAGTAGGCGGCCTCGGCGGAGGCCTGCGACTCAGGTCCGATGAAGAGGCCGAAGGAGCGGTAGACAAAGCGGACCTTCCCCGCGGCGGCGTAGGTTTCCACCAGTTGCTTCTCGGTGTCGTCCGCGAAGCGTTTGCAGTACGGACATTGAAAATCGGAGTATTCGGTGATGGTGATAGGCGCGTTCGGATCGCCGGTGGCGTTGAAGTCCGCGTTGGGGCGCTCGAACGACGCCGCGCTGGCGACGTCGACGGGCTTGAGGTTGGGATAGATCAGCAGGCCAAAGATGAGCAACGCGCCCAACACGACCGCGCCGATGCTGATGACGCGGCCGCGCTGCTGTTCGCGCTGGCGTTTTTCGCGCAATACTTGCCGTTTGCTTTTCTTCAGTTCACTGGACATGATGGTCTCTTCTCCTTCACAAATAAGTGGCGGAATTTTGCCATGTTCAAATTGATTTGTCCAGCGTCAGGAGGGGATATTTCGCGCCGGGCAGATTAGACTTTTCTCATTGAGGAAGGCGCGGCGCGCTCGCGCCCCGTCAACTGTTCATCCGTCCGTCCAGCCATTGGACGTACGTCTTCAGAACTTCGGCCTTCTCCGGCTCGTTGTGCGGCTCGTGATACAGACCGTCGAAGCGCTTCAACGTGACCAGTCCCTTCGGCGCGAGACTGGCGAACTCCTCGCTCCCGCGCGGGAAGGCGAGTTTGTCCTCGGAGCAATACGCCAGCAGGATCGGCGTGGATAGTTCCGCCGCGTGCGCGAAGACGAATTCCCCCGCTTGCAGCGCGGCGCGCCCGAAGCCTGTGGAGGTCTTGTCGTGCACCAGCGGGTCGTTGACGTAGGCCTTCACCACCTGCGGATCGCGGCTGATGTGTTCGGCGTTCAATCCGCTTGGCAGGGTGATGGTCGGCGCGATCGCGCCGAGGACCTTCGCCAGCGTCACTTTGACTTTCTGCTCGTGCAGGGCGGTGCGCAGTCCAGGCGAGGAGACGATCATGCCGCGCAGGTCGGGCTTGCGGCTCAGGCTGTAGGCCAGGGACAGGAATCCGCCGAGACTATGACCGTAAATGAAGCGCGGCGCGAATGGATAGCGCTTCGCCGTCTCGGCCAGGAACGAATCGATGTCCTTGTAGTAGGCCTCCGCCGAGGGCGTATGTCCGCGCGGCCCGCCCGATTTCCCGTGTCCGCGCAGGTCGAAGCCGAGCATGGCGTATCCCGCCTCCGCGAACGCCGCGCCGACGTGTTCGTAGCGTCCGATGTGCTCGCCCAACCCGTGGACGAGGCAGACGACCGCCTTCGGGTCCTGTTCGGGCGCCCAGCCTTTCGAGTACATTTTGAGTCCGTCGAAAGAAGTCCATTCCCATTCAAAAGTTTTCATGTTGTTCTCCTTTTAGATGCCAGGTTTCTCGCAGAAACCTGGCATCTACATCGTGGATGAAACTGCTGGATTCACTGATTGGCTTTCTAACTCGATCAGGCCTCCTTCGCCTCTCCCACCTCGAAGCGGCAATACGGATCGCCCTTTGCGAGACAGTGCGTCTCGATAATTTGGTGTTCGCGTCCCGAAGCCCAGCGCACCGCCTCCCCGATGGAACCGACGTAGAGATGGCAGATCGGCGTCTCGCTGACGCGGCTGTGACAGATGGCGCAGGTGGATTCGATGAACGCCACGCGCCCGCCGTTATCATCCACCCAGGCTTCCACCTGCGGGTTGGTCTTCTTGAGCGCGCTTACCATTTGGTTGAGAATGAATTTGACGCGCTGGCGTTCGGGCAGGAGTTTGAGCGCCGCGCCCGCGACGCCGAGCAGCGCGGCCTGTTCGCGCACCGCGTACTCGAACGAGGCTTTCCCGATGCGGCGCAGCATCCCGCGTCCGCCGCGCCCGTAAAATTCCTCGATGGCCGCGTTGAAGCGCGCGTACTGCGAAGCCTGGATGGACGGGTTCAGGTCGTCGGGCGGAAAATTCCCCACGAACTTCTCCAGTCCGCTGGCGCGCAGCACGGCGTCCAGTCCGTTCTCCCCCATCACATCCTGCGCGGCGACGAGCGCCTGTCTCACCAGCGCGTTGACGATGACAGCATCTTCGCGGGACATATCAACCTCCTTCGGCGTCCACAATCGTGGAAAAGACGGGATACGATTCGCCCGTGCGGGCGAATCCCAATTTTCGATACACGGCCAGCGAGGCGGGGTTGTCGTCCTGCGTGTTGACCGAGATGTTGCCCGCGCCGCGTTGACGCATCTGGACGATGAGATGGGAGACCAGCGCCGACCCGAGGCCGCGTCCCTGCGCCTCTTTCCTGACCGCGAGGCGGGCGAGGTGGACCCCGTCCGCTTTGCCCGTGGACAGTTGGTAACCGAGTAATCGGCCGCGCGATTCGAGGACGGCGGCGATCGCCGACTGAGCCAGCGCGCGCCGTAGGAGGTCCAGAGAGATGCGCCACATCGGGGCGAACGCGTCCGCGTCGGCCTGCTCCACGGCCGGGAGGTCGGCCTCCGTCATGGCGCGCAGCGTGACGTCCACAGGCAGGGACGCGGGCAGGGCTGGCTGTCCGCGCCATTCGAGCATGACGATGTTATGCGTGTGTCGAAATTCCGTGCGGGCGAGGATGTCGCGCATCCAGCCGTGGATGGCAATGACTCCCGCCTGCGCGCCGCCGTCTCGCGTGAGTTCGGCGCGCGCCGCTTCCCAGAGCGCGTTCCAGGCTTCCAGTCCCGAAAGGTAGCCGCTGAACGTGAACAGGCGGATCCAGGCCACACGCGGCGGGTCGGGCGGACAGGCCAGCGCCGCCAGGATGCGGTCGCTTTCCTCGATTACCCAAAAATGCGGCGACCCCAGCCAATCCAGCGGGGGACGCCAATCGAGGTGACGGTGGGCATGGTTGTGACGGAAGATCAGGTTGGAGAGCGCCTGGCGGTCCTGCTCGGTCGCGGGGCGCGTCCGCAGGTTCAGTCCGATCATCGCAGGCGGAGGAAGAAACGTAATATCCGCTGGAACAGGCTGGGTTTTTCCACGGCGCCGAGCGCGCCGAGCATCTCCATCCCCGCGTCGCTGACTTTTCCCTGCTTTAGGCGGCAGGCCGCGACGGATTTCAACACCAGGGCGCGCATCTCTTTTTCGCCCGCCTGCTCGAAGAGTTCGGCGGCGCGCTCGTAGAGTTTGACCGCTTCGTCGTAACGCTTGAGCGCCTCCAGCGCGGCGGCCTGGTTGCCGAACGCCATGGCCTGGCGTTTCGCGTCGGCGTGGGACTCGAAGATCCGTTCGGTGCCGGCCGCGGCGTCCAGGGCTTGCTGCGGCTGGTCGTCTTTGAGCAGGGACACGCTTCGGTTGTTGTTCATCTCGGCCGCGTTCAACTCGTCCTGCGCGAGGGCGAATCCCCGCGCGGCCTCTTCAAAAAGGCGCGCCGCCTCGGCGTAGTTCCCCGACGCGAAAGCGCGTTTCCCCTCTTCGGCAAGTTGCTGCGGTTCTTTGTCCATGAGATGACCTAGAAAGTAATATCGAGCAGGCCTTCGGCCACCGAGCGCAATTTATCTTTGGACATGCCGCTCAGTTTGCGCGCCAGTTCGAGGTAGGGAATGTTGACGGGCTGGCTGGCAAAGCCGCGCAGGTCGGGGGGCAGTTTCAGGAAATCGCGGATGGCCTTCTGCTCGCTCATCCACTGACCGACGGGGCCGCTTTGGTCGAACAGCTCGTCCACCCGCGCGCCGAGCGCGTCGAGCATGACCTCGAGATTCGGCACGGGGATCGGGCGTTCGCCCAGTTCGAAGGATTTGATGCGGCTCGCGGGGATGCCCGTCTCGGCGGAAAGCTCGCGCACCGATTTGTTGACCTTCTCGCGCGCCTGTCGCAGCAGCGCGCCGATCATGCGCTGGCGCAGGAGCAGGAGCTGCGGCAGGTCGAGCGGCGCGACGGCGGACTCGTCGTCCGAGATGGCCTCGCTGCCCCAGAAATGGTCAATGGGGAGTTTCAGGAAATAGACCAGCGCTTCCAATTCGGGCAGGGACGGGGAACGGCGGCCTTCTTCGTAGGCTTTAAAAACGCCCTTCGTCACGCCGATGGCTTCGGCGCATTCCTGCAAAGTCTTGCGCGAGGCCAGGCGCGCGTCCCGCAGGAGGACGCCGAGTTTCTTGGTGCGGATGGTGATTTGAGAACGGGTATCCATGTTGATTCCTCGCGGGCGGAGATGGCGACTGCCCGAATTATACTGCCTCTTGGAGGGAAACTCGCCGAAAGAAAATTTCGCGCGGCGGCCTGGCTGCCCAGGGACGGCGTTAGTTTTGCCGCAGGAGGAACCAGCGCGTCAGGAAATATCCCGCGACCCACGTCAGCAAATTCAGTCCGACGAAAAAACCGATGATGGCGAAATTTCCCGAATTGAAGATGGGCGAAGGCGGCGGGTGCATGACGTTCTGCGCGCTGGAGAAGACGACCCGCAGCGCGACGATGAACGCGACGTTCGCCAGCGAGGTCAGCCAGTTCAGGTCGAGAATCCACAGCCCGACTTGCAGGAGAACGCCGACGACCGCGAAGGTCAACGCGAGGCGGAAGCGCGGCTCGGCGAGGAAGAGTCCGTTCCAGTTGGATTGCATCGCCAGCAGCGAAAGCGGCAGGTACGTCACCCAGAAGACGACGCCCGCGCGTCCCAGCGCGGCGCTCCAGGCGTGGAAAATG
The DNA here is from genome assembly GCA_002473085.1 of Anaerolineales bacterium UBA7227. GTDB lineage: Bacteria > Chloroflexota > Anaerolineae > Anaerolineales > Villigracilaceae > Denitrolinea > Denitrolinea symbiosum. Next base: position 5,267 of record DKTP01000125.1, on the reverse strand, counting down.
TCGCGGCGCGCGGCCAGCCCGATCAGTCCCGCGAGAGCCGCGGCGAGGAAGGCGATCTCGGCGGTCAACACCCACGCGCCGTGCAGGTACACGATCCGCACGTTCGCGCCGAGATCCTTTTCCTCGGGACCCAAAAGCGCCGCCGCGCCGATCAGCAAGAGCGTCGCAAAAAACAGGACGAGGGGAGATCGAAGTTTGGACATGGGCGGATTGTACCGCGCGAACCTTTTTGAAACAAACACGATTCCTTAACAATTTTTTTACATGCCGGGAGTATGATGACGGCAATGAAAGGAGACCTTTATGAGTAACGCTTGGAAATGGATTCTCGGCATCCTGCTGGCGCTGGTCGTGATCGCCGCCTTCGGCATGTTCGGATTTATGTGGCGCTCTCACGGCTTCGCGGCCGCCCCGGCCTGGAACGGCCCGATGATGGGGCCGCGTTACGACGGCTGGCAGATGCATCCGCGCATGAATCCCGGCTTTGGCAACCAGGGATATCCGATGATGCCCGGACGCGGCTTCTTCCCGTTTAGCGGACTCTTCCTCTTCGGCGGACTGCTGAAGTGGCTCCTGTTCTTCGGACTTCTCTACGGCGCCTACTGGCTGGGAGGACGAAACGCCCGCCTCGCGGCCGACCCCAAACCGGCCGCGCCCGTGGACGCGTCCGCGCCGCCGAAGACGCCTGAGCAGGGCAGTTGACGCGAAAATGCAACGATCAGTGAAATCCCCCGCCTCGCAAAGAGGCGGGGGATTCGGTTTGTTTAAGTTACTCTCCCAGTCGTTCCACTTTCTTCCTCGCCAGACTCAACGGGATGACGGCGGCCGCGGCGGAGAACCCGCCGCCGAGGACCAACCCCGCAAGGTAGCCGGCGATCTCCGGCAGTTGGAGAGCGGCGCTTAACGCCGCTGGCGCGATGAAAAACAGGAAGGCGACCGGCAAATAGATAAACGCAAGGATTTGTCCGAGACAACCGGGCAGGCCTGCGTTCATCTTGCGCGGGTCGTCCCAATCGAGATTGACGCCCATCGTGCTGGCGCCGAGGAGCAGTCCCGTCATGCCCGCCAGGGAAAGGAGCAGGGCGAGAAAGCCGAACAGGAACGCGTCGGGCGGGACCTTCTGCATGAAGGAGATGACGAGAAAGAAGACCGATCCCAACACGAGGCTGGGCAGGTAGGCCATCAAAAATTTGGCGGACAGCAAATCGGCGGCGCGCAGAGGCGCGGACTTCAACAGCCAGTAGTTCTTCCCCTCCATCGAAAAACCGACCACAGCCAGGCGCATCAGCAGGATCCAGCCGATGAAGAGCGCCACGCCCACGTTGCCAAACGTCAGCGCGAAGCGGAACGCGTCCATGAACCAGGCGGGCGCTTCGCCCTGGCCCGGCGGCGGCTCGCCGCCCGAGCGGACGATCATCAACGTGTACAAAATGCCGAAGACGAACGGCGAGATCAACTGCGAGAGGTTGCGCAGATCGCGGCGCAGGACGAGGAAGTCCTTGCCGAGGATGGCGCGCACGGGAGGCTTGAGCAGGCGATTCGTCCACGCGGGGAGGGGCGGGGACGCGTCCGCGCGGGAGGAGGCGACGCGCGGCGATTTCTTTTTGGCCGCGACTGCCTGCATCCCCGCCCAGCCGATGTAGTACCAGCGTTCCGCTGTGACGAGGGAAAACCAGAAGGCGGCCGCGCACAGCCCGAAGGTCAGGAGGAGAAGCGGAACGCCCGTCAGCCAGCGGCCCTCGCCGAAGTCCACGAGTCCGCGTCCTGCCCAGTTGAGCGGAAGCCAGAGCGTGTCCGCGCGGACGAGGAGACGCGCCATCCCGCCGACCTGCTCGCCGGTGACGTTCACGTCTTCTTGCAGCGTGTTGGTGAAGTTGCCGACCTGTGAGCAGGTGATGGCGAACAGGGCGCTGACGAACGCGACGATCTCAGCCACGCGGCGCGCCGGGAAGACGCGCACGACGAGCATGACGGCCAGGGAGGAGAGTCCTGTGGCGGCTAGCGCGAGCGCGATCAATATCAGGACGAGGAGCGGGTAGTAGAAGATGTTGTAGCCGCCCGACGCGCCGAGTCCGAACAGGATGGGGAGGCCGAAGAGCAGGGCCAGCCCGAGGTTGGGCAGGATGGCCTGGATCAGTTTGGCGACGAAGACGGCGCGGATGGGGACGGGCGAGGCGAGCAGGAAGTCCATATCGCCGGAGAGGTAGAGTGCTTGCAGCAGCACGCCGAAACTGGATAAGAGGATACCGACGAATACGCCGCTGACGGCAAGCACGGGGATGGCTTGAAGCAGCGGCGCGGCGTCGAGGTCCGCGTACTGACGCAGTTCGGGCGAGCGCAAAAACCCGAGCAGAAGATTGGAGACGTAGAAGATGAAAACCGCGAAACCGAGGACGATCAGCGCGACGAAGATATAGAGGATCTTGCGCGCGATCTTCGCGTGACGGAAACCGTTGTAGGCGATGCGCGCGCGCAGCGCCAGCAATTTCCAGACGGCGGGGAGGAGCCGTTCGGTGGGATGCGCCGCGTTCATTTCAAAATCTCTGCGATGGCGGCTTCCTCGGCGCCGCCCGTGAGACCGAGGAAGATGTCTTCGAGGCTGGTCTCGCCGCTGCGGCCGAGATGGCGCAGTTCGTCCATCGTGCCGATGGCGACCAGTTCGCCCTTGTTGATGATGCCGATGCGGTCGCACATGCGTTCGGCGATCTCGAGGATGTGCGTCGAGAGCATGACGGCCGCGCCGCGCTCCGCGAGCTGGCGGAGGATGTCTTTGATGAGGCGCGCCGACTTCGGGTCCAGCCCGACCGTGGGTTCGTCCAGCACGAGGACGCGCGGGTCGTGGACGAGGGCCGCGGCGAGCGAGGTCTTCTGCTGCATCCCGTGGCTGTACGAGTCGATCGTGTCGTCGGCGGCCGCGGTCAGTTCGAGGACGCGCAGCAGTTCGTCAATGCGCCGCGCGGTCTGTCCGCGCTCGAGGCTGTAGAGATCGCCCACGAAGCGCAGGAGTTCGCGCCCGCTCAGTTTGGCGTAGAGGTTGGGCGTGTCGGGGACGTATCCGCTGGCGGCTTTGGCGAGAAGCGGCTGGGTCTGCACGTCGAAGCCCGCCACTTTGACCGAACCCGAGGTGGGCTGCAGCAGGCCGACGATCATTTTGATGGTGGTGGTCTTCCCCGCGCCGTTGGGACCGAGGAAGCCGAAAATCTCGCCGCCCTGCACGTCGAAGGAGACGTTGTTCACGGCGAGTTTTTCGCCGTAGCGTTTGACGAGGCTGCGCGTTTCGATGAGGGTTTCAGGCATGGATGCCTCCCGGATGGGAAAATTGGCGGTTGGTTATTTCACGACGATGGTAAACGTGACTTCCTGCGCGGCGGTCCCGTCCACGCCAGGCGGGAAATATCCCAGCGTGACGGTCGTCTCGCCTGCGGCGACGGCTTTGAACGTCCACACGTCCCTGCCGCCCGAGCCGGGCGCGGCGGGTTCGTCGGCGCGGTAATCGCGCGAGGCAAACTGGACGATGTTCTCGTCGAGCGCGCCGACCAGGTCCCAGTGGTAGCCTGTGGACGGATTCGATTCGATCACGATCTTGAACTCGTCCCCTGCCGCGACCTCGATGGTTTTCCCCGCCTCCGAGATGTTGAACGGAGGCTCCGACGTTTCGGCGGGCTTTCCGCCGCAGGCTGCGAGAGTCAATGCAAGGACAAGCAGGATGAAGAGTTTTTTCATGGCGGCTCCTTGTATGGTCTCTATTATAGACTATTGCGAGGAGCTGGAATTGTCGGCAAAAAGAAAGGCCGCGCCTTCTCGACGCGGCCTGACTGATGACCGATTACTGATTACTGATTACTGATTACTGCTCGCTGGCTCCTGATCACTCGATCTTCCCCGTGATCGTCGCCATCTTCAACTCGCCGATGGCCTTTGTGATTTGGATATCACGCGGGCAGGCCATGGTGCAATTGAAGATCGTGTGGCAGCGCGCCAGTCCGCTGGTTTCGCTGACGATCTGCAAGCGCTCGCTGGCGGCCTCGTCGCGGCTGTCGAAGACGAAGCGGTGGGCGGCCACGAACGCGGCGGGACCGAGGTAGTCGTCGCTGGCCCAGTACGACGGGCAGGAGGTGGTGCAGGCCGCGCACAGGATGCACTTGGTGGCGTCGTCGAAGCGGACGCGCTGCTCGGGCGATTGCAGGCGTTCGCGTCCGTCTTCGGGCAGGGGGCTGTCGTTGATGAACCAGGGCAGTACCTTCTTGTAATTATCGAAGAAAGGTTCCATGTCCACGATCAGGTCTTTGACCACTTTCAGGCCGAGGATCGGCTCGACGGTGATCTTGTCGCCCACATCGCGGACGAGGGTCTTGCAGGCCAGGTGGTTGCGTCCGTTGATGCGCATCGCGTCCGAGCCGCAGACGCCGTGCGCGCACGAGCGGCGGAAGGAGAGCGTGCCGTCGTTGTAGCCCTTCACGTGTTCGAGCAGGTCGAGCACGCGGTCGGTCTCGTGCGCGTTTTCGATGACGTAGGTCTCGTAGTGAAAGCTTTTGTCCTTTTCAGGGTTGTAGCGGAAGATTTTAAGCGTCACATCCATGTCGGCCTCGCTAATAAACTCGTTCTTTCGGTTGATATTTGGTAATCACCACCGGCTTGTAACCGATCTCGATCCTGCCGTCCTTCTGCCAGGCCAGTGTGTGTTTGAGCCAGTTCTGATCGTCGCGTTTCGGGAAGTCCTCGCGCGAATGTCCGCCGCGGCTCTCCTGACGGTTCAGCGCGCACTCGCCCACCACTTCGGCGATCTCGAGCATGTTGCCGAGTTCCCAGGCGTTCAACAACTCGGTGTTGAAGATCTTGCCCGTGTCGGTCACTTTGACGTGTTTGTAGCGCTCCATCAATTCGCGGATCTTTTCGACGGCCTCGCGCATCCCCTTCTCGTTGCGATAGATGCCGATGTCGTCGAACATGACCTTCTTCATTTCGTTGGTGATGTCGAAGGCGTTCTCCTTGCCAGACCCGGTGCGTAGCGCCTCCAGCGCGGACCTCGCGTCTGCTTCTGGATTTTCGGGCAGTTCCTCGAAGTCAGCGGACTTGGCATATTCGGCGGCTTTGAGCCCCGCGTGTTTGCCGAATACCACCAGGTCGAGCAGGGAGTTCGTCCCGAGGCGGTTCGCCCCGTGGATGGAGACGCAGGCGCATTCACCCGCCGCGTAGAGACCGGGGAAGATCGTGTTCTTGTCGTCAATGACCACTTCGCCGTATTTGTTCGTCGGGATGCCGCCCAT
>DKTP01000124.1 GCA_002473085.1 Anaerolineales bacterium UBA7227 | reverse complement strand
CGCCGGCCGAGCGGAAGGTCCGACTGTACTGCTCCAATTCGAACGAGCCAATGTCGCAACGTACGCCCTGCGGACGGATGATCCCGCGCTGGTCGGTCGCGAGGCAGGAAGAGGCGTCCCCGGCATCAATGGCCGGGGAACCGGGAAGCAGGGCGCGGGTCCAGGTGGGGCCGCCGTTATCGGCCAGCGGGCCGAGGTTGGGGTCGGCGGTCAGGGATGGGGTCCCGCATCCGACGCTCACTTCCACCAGGTTGTTGACATTTTGCGCGATGGTCAGCCCTTCTTCTGTGTAACAATCATCTTTGGCATTGTTCGCCAGGATGGAGTTGAACAGGCTCAAGGTGGAATTGTTGATAAGCATACCGCCGCCGTGATACCCTGGGTCGGATGTGTCCATCAGGTTGTCGGCGATGGCGCTGTTCTTGATGGTCACATTGGCGTCATAGACATACAGTGCGCCGCCTGCATTTGTATAACTGGCAGAGCCGTTTCCCGAGATGGCGCTGTTGTAAATATTCAACGTCCCAAACCCGAAGTAAATTGCCCCGCCTTGACCAAATGTGCTGCCCGGGCCGGTGGCCGTGTTGCCGCTCATGGTTACGCGCTCGAATGTGGCTGTTGAGCCGCTGTAATTTGTATACGCGCCGCCGCGGAAGGCTTTGTTGTTTGAAAAAGTTGTGTCTGCGACGGTGGTGTTTGCCATGGAAAAGATGGCGCCGCCCAGATCGGCAGAGTTGCCCAGGAAAACGCTGTTCTGGATGGCGAGCGACCCGTTCAAATAATGATAGATGGCGCCGCCGTCTCCCGCATTGCTGACGACGTTGCCCTCAAACGTCACGTGAGAGATCGTCAGGCGGTTGCCGCTATCGTAAATCGCGCCGCCATTGCCTCCATCGCTGACGGAGGCTTCTTTGAGAGTCAGGTATTCCAGGGCCACGTCGGCGCCCAGGGTTTCCAGAATACGCACGGCGTTGTTGCCGCTGATGACCACGTCGCGCCCCGCGCCGCTGACGGTGATGGCTTTGGAGATGATAAGGGAACTTGCCAGCGTGATCGGCGCCGAGGCCGGACAATCCACCGAAAAGTTGATGGTGTCGCCGCTGTTCGCGTCGGCGATGGCCTGGCGCAGGGATCCCGCTCCGCTGTCGTCGCAGTTGGAGACGCCGATCGTATCCGCATGGACTGAACGGACGGGGAAGGCCGCCAGCAAGCCGACGATAAGGCAGATGACCAGGAATGGGCGAATGAGTTTCATGAGATTTCTCCTTGGATTTTGAACTGTCAATTGGATTTGGATTCGGCGGGGGATTCCGCTGAAGCGGTTTTTTTGTTGCGGCGGACGAGGAAGAAGACCGCGCCGCCGACGGCGATCAATCCCAGGCAGCAAAAGCCGAGCAGCGCGCCGCCGCCGAGGATGTACCAGAGCGCATTGTCGCTGAAAGATCCGACTTCGCTGACCGCGCGGATCTCATTGGCCGCGCCGCCGAGCAACTTCCAGGTAAGCGTGTTGCCCTCCTGGGCGGCGGCGTTGTGTTCGACGACGTTCCCCGGCATCACAACCGACCAGGTCATGTCTGCGCCCATCGGGGCGTTGCTGTCGCCGCTCAGGTCGAGGGTGATGTCGTAGGTCAGTTTCCCGTCGGCGAGGGAAATGTCGTGGATGGACGTGTCGGTCGCGCCATAGATGGCTTTCAGTTCATCCAGCGAAGCGAACGGGGTTTCATAGATGCACCAGGTCTCGTTCTCGTCGCGCGTCTCCTGGCGGATGATCGTGCCGGGCGGGACCTCGTCGTTCTGGCTGGCGCAAAAATCCTCTCCCGCGCTGCCCAGCCCGGCCATCGAGGCCTCGTCGCCCTGGAAGCCGATCTCCTGAACGTATTTCCCCGCCCCGTTGGAGTCGATCTCGGTGATGAAGTTGACCTTGCAGGCCGAGAGCAGAAGCGCGGACAGGCCCATGGCGGCGGCGATGAAAAATTTACGGACTTTCATGGCGTTCTCCTTTTCGATTGGCAGGATGCGGCAAGGCCGATGCGACGGGCTTCGCTTCCGTATCCTGTGAGAGTTGAGCGATATGCGCGGCCATTTCCCTTTCTGTGGCGAAAGGATAGGCGCGTTGAGTGAGAGCGTCCACCACCCAGCCGTGTAGCGCCCCGTCGGCGCCGCGCCAGCAGCGGACAATGAAACTGAAATGGGGGGAAATCGGCATCGTCATTATCCCCACTATACCCAACCCCTCTCGTCGCGCTCTCGTGGATTTGTCGTTAAACCATCACGTCACGAAACCACGTAGGGGCAGACCTACGTGTCTGCCCGCTGCGCGTCTGCCCGCGGCAGGGCGAACACGCAGGGCGAACACGCAGGGCGAACACGCAGGGCGAACACGCAGGGCGACCATGCAGGGCGACCATGCAGGGCGAACATGCAGGGCGACCATGCAGGGCGAACACGCAGGGCGAACATGCAGGGCGAACACGCAGGTTCGCCCCTACCGTCCTTCCAATTCGCGGACGTCCCGCTGGACCGTCCGCAGGCTGACCTGCATCAGCGCGGCGATCTGCTCGAGGGACGGGTCGCTGCCCTGCTCCCGCGCCTCGCGCAGGAGACGCTGGATACGCGTCCGACGGAGGGCGACCGCGCCCGAGGCGTTCTTCAACGCCGCGTCGGGCGCGCCCGCGTCCACGGTCCACGCGACGCGGATGGGGGCGCGTCCGCGCGACGAGACGAGGTGCGTCTCCTTCCTGGGCGGGGAAGCCAGTCCGCGCGCGTAGACCTGCTCCATCAAGCCGCGGACGGTGGGGTCGCGGCGGAAGTAGGCCGCCAGCGCGTCGGGGTCTTCGATCTCGGAGGCGTAGGTCAGCAGGTTTTCGTAGCCGCGGCGGAGGTAGTCTTCGGCTTCGCCGGCGCGCCCCAGCGCGTCGAGGGCGGAGGCGTGGGCGTAGTAGATTTCGGAGGCGATGTCGTACAGTTCGCTGCGCGTCATCTCATCCATCGCGGCGGACGTGAATTCCAGCGCCTTGCGCGGATTCCCCTTTTGCAGATACGCCATCCCGATGTAGCCGTATAGTTCGGGGATGTAGTCGGGCTCGTCGAGTTTCTGGTAAATGGGGATGGCCTGCCCGCACATGGCGATGGCGGCGTCGGGTTCGTTTCTCTGCCAGTGGATGTATCCGAGCATGGCGTACACCGAGGCGATCCAGCCTTGCGATTGGCGCTTCTGGAAGATCTTCAGCGCCTGTTGGCCGAGGGCGAGCGCTTCGTCGAGGTCGCCGTTTTCGGCCAGCGCCAGCCCGAAGGCGAGGTGGTAGGTGTTGCGCGCCATGCCCTGCTCGTCGTGGAGCGTGGCGAAGAGGTCGCGTCCCTGGCGGACGTAGTGGACGCTCTCGTCGTTGCGTCCCAGCGAGGCGAGCGAGATGGCGAAATTGTGAAGCGTCTCGGCTTCGTCGCGTTTCATATTTAAGTCGCGGGCGATCTGCAAGGCGCGCTCGTAATGCTGGATGGACGTCCGAAATTTCCCGGTCTGTTGATAGGCGATGCCCAGTTTGCCTTCCACGCGCGCCAGCAGGGGCAGGAATCCGTGTTCGCCCGCGTAGGCCGCGGCGTGATGGAAGGTTTCGAGCGCGTCGCGCTCAAATCCCTGGCTGATTTGCAGAATGCCTTTGAGCAAAAGTCCGCGCGCCAGCAGGTAGGGCAGGTTTTCCTTTTCGGCCTGCGTGATGATCTGGTTGGCGCAGCGCATGGCTTCGAGCGCGTTGCCTGTGCGCTGATAGGCGGAGCCTTGATCGGCCAACAGGAGCGCCTCGGCAATCACATTCTTCCGGCGACGCGCTTCGAGGATGGCGATTTTACATCGCTCGACTACATTGGTAAATTCCTTAAGTTCTGCCGCGAGATGAATTTGCTGGACTTGGATCAAAAGGGACGGGGACGAGCGCCTGCCGAGAATTTTTTTGGCCGACTCGAAATCGCCGCGCAGGATGGCGGAAGCGGATTCGAGCGCGTCGGCCTCGGTCTGTCCCGACTTTTGGCGGAGCGCGTCCGCGCAGGCGTTCATCGTCGGGACGTCGCCGCGCCAGAGGGCGAACTGTCCGCGCTGGAAGAGAGCGGGGACGGACGCGGGCAGTTTCAGTTCCGCGCGGGGAGGCGGAGGGGGAAGTCCCTGCGCGCGGATGGCCTCCGCCAGTTCGAGCGTGGCGGGTTCGGGGTCGAGTCCCAACTCGTCCCTGAGTCGGAGGCGGAATCGGTCGAAGGCCGCGAGCGCCGCGCCGCGTCCGCCCGTGGATTGGCGGGCGCGCAACAGTCCGCGCAGGCTGGCTTCGTCGAAGGGTTCGTGCGCGTGGAGTTTTTCGAGCAGGGGGATGGCCTGAAGCGGGTCGCCGTTTTGCAAATGGCGCTGTCCGAGCGATTGCAGGGCGTGGATGTAGGTGATGTAGAGGTTCTCGCGTTCGAGCAGGAGCCAGTCGGCGTCCTGTTCGGGGAGCAGGTCGCCGCGATAGAGTTCGATGGCTTGCGCGATGGAGGCGGGGTCGTCCTTGCGGAGGAGGAGACGGAACTCGTTCACGTCCAGCCAAACTTGTCCCTCTGCGAGGCTGATTTCGGCGGGCGTGGCGACGAGGGGGAATTTCGGCAGGCTATTCTTCAACAGCCAGAGGCGGTCGCTTACGCGGGCCCTGGCGGCGTCTTCGGGGGAATCAGGGAAGAGCGCGCCCGCCAGTTGGCCGCGTTTTTGCTCGGACGGATGGAGCAGGAGCCGCGCCAGCAGCAGTTGGGCGCGGAATGGCGGCAGCGCGGCGGGCCTGCCTCGATGAAAGATGCGTAAGCCGCCGAGGAGGAAAACTTTCCAGGGATGGCCGTGAGTCGCAGCCGAGTCGTCCATGATACAGATTGACCCTCGGTTTGATTATAACCAATGAAGCCTCCGCCCTGACCGAACTGGCGTTTTCGATCATGCCTTCTCCAACCCGTGCGCTTCCAGCAATGCCTCGTCTTCCAGGATTTCCCCCGTCAACCCGTCCGCGACGATGAGTCCCTCGTCCATGACGAGGGTGCGCGGGAAGAGTTCTTTCACCAGCGCCATATCATGCGTGGAGACGAGCATGGTGATGGGCAGGTCGCGCAGCAAATGGATCAGCGTCCGACGGGCGCGCGGGTCGAGGCCTGCGGAGGGTTCGTCCAACACCAGGAGCGACGGGCGCATCGAAAGGACGGTGGCGATGGAGATACGTTTCTTCTCGCCCATGCTCAGGTGGTGCGACAGCCGGTCGGCGTAGGCGCTCATGTGGACGGCGGCCAGCGCCTCGTCCACGCGGGCGCGGACTTCGTCCTCGGGCAGTCCCATGTGGAGCGGGCCGAAGGCCACGTCCTCGAAGACGGTGGGAGAGAAGAGCTGGTCGTCGGGATTCTGGAAGACGAGTCCCACCATCGAGCGGACGACCGGCAGGTTGTCGCGCGTGAGGCGCAGGCCCATCACTTCGATCTCGCCGCGGCCCTCCAAAATTCCGTTCAGGTGCAGCATCAGCGTGGACTTGCCCGCGCCGTTCGGCCCCACCAACGCGGCCTTGTCGCCCGCGCAGAGCCGGAACGAAACGCCGCGCAGGGCTTCATGTCCGTCGGGATAGGCAAAGCGCAGGTCTCGCGCCTGCAAAACGTCGCCCTCACATTCGGGAATTTCGTATTTGTGAGCGGGATGAGAAACAGGCATTAAAGTCTTCCGATCAATTGAAGGAGCAGGAGCGAGCCGAACGCCAGCGCGGCAAACAGCCAGTCGCCGGGCTTCATCACGTGCGGGCGGAGCGTGCGGAGTTGCCCCGTGTAGCCGCGCGCGAGCATGGCGTTGTAGATGCGGTCGCTGCGTTCGTAACTTCTCAGGAAGAGTTGACCGGCCATGTTGCCTGTGACTTTGGCGCGCCACGCCACCCCCCTCTTATTCCTCCCCCATTTTTGCAAAAGGGAGACGGAGGGGGGTAAGGTTGCGCTGCGCGCGTCCCGCGCCCGAAGCAGACGCATCGCCTCGTCCGTCAGCACGAAGAGGTAGCGGTAGAGGAACGCGACGATCGTGGTCAAAATTTTCGGGACGCGTAAATGCTCGAAGGCGTGGACCATGTCGGGGAATTGCGTGACCGCCGCCAGCAGGATGGCCGCCTGCACCGACAGCCACGAGCGGAGGAGGATGCTGGCAAATTTGACCAGCCCGTAGTCGGTGGGCGTCAGCGCGAACGGGCCGACGCGCCACTCCGCGAGCGGATTTCCCAGCGGGGAGAAGATGGCCGAGACCGCTGCCAGCGCGAACGGCAGCGCCAGGAACGAACGGCGGAAGGTGAAGTCCAGGCCGAGGTTCGAGAGATGATTCGCCCAGAGAAGCAGGATCCACGCCAGGCCAAAGGCGGCCCAGGCGCCGTCGGGCAGGAGCGCGTTGGACAGGATGAAGAGGACTGTCAGCGTCACTTTGACGCGCGGGTCGAGGCGGTGGAGCCGGCTGTCGGCCTCGTGAAAGCGGTCAAAGGCGTTGACGTGCATCATGTGGGAATTGTAACCGGCGCCGGGGAGAGTCGCCGGGCCTACGCGCTTTTCTTTTTCAGACTCGTCCCGACCACCACCATCAATCCCAAAACCACGACCGCGCCGACCGCGCCCGCCACGATCGTGGACAGCGGCGTTTCGCCGAGGAAGGGGATGGTGTAGTCGGGCAGGATCTGGTAGGGCGCGGATTGTCCCTGCCCGAGGAAGCCGATGTTTTCCGCCACGCGCTCCAGGCCGTCGGGATGGGCCGAAGCCAGCGGGGAGAGAAGCACGGCGATCAATGCGACCAGCGCGCCGCCGGCCACCCAGCCGCGTCCGCCTTTTTCCGCGGTCGCTTTTTCGCTCAGCAGGTCGGGACGCGTCTGCTCGATGAACGCCAGCGCGGCGACGGTGATGAGCGCCTCGCCGATCCCGATCAGCGCGTGAACGCCCAGCATGGCCGGGAGGACGATCTCCAGGCGCGAGGTTCCGCTCAGCCAAAGTTGCAGGGAGGTCGCCAGCGCGGCCGCCAGCGTCGCGATCCACGCGGCGGCGCCGGCCGCCGCGTAACGCGCTCCCTTGCCAAGTCCGGCTGCGGCGCGGTAGAGTCCGTAGCCGACGGCGGCGGTCAGCAGTCCCATGTTAAAGATGTTGGCGCCCATCGCCAGCAGGCCGCCGTCCTGGAAGAGCAGTCCCTGCACCGCGATGACGGCGGTCATCACCAGGATCGCGGCCCACGGACCGAGGACGATCGCCGCGAGCGCGCCGCCGAGGAAGTGACCCGACGTCCCGCCCGCGACCGGGAAGTTCAGCATCTGCGCGGCGAAGATGAAGGCCGCCATGACGCCCATCAGGGGAATCTGTTTTTCTCCGAGCGATTGGTTCGTTTTGGAGATGGCAACCCCGACGGTGACCGCGGTGATCGCCCAGAAGAGCAGGGAGATGACCAGGTTGAGAAACCCGTCTGGGATGTGGAGGGGAGCGGGAGAGAAGTACATGCGATTTTCCTTTCTTGCGACAAGCCAATTGTAGGGCAAGTTTCAACTTGCCGGGCGCAATTTCGAAAATTGCGTTACTTTTGACAGTCCGGGCAAATGCCCAACAATGCGATGTGCCTCGCGTCCAACTGGAAGCCCGTGGACGCGCTCAACTGGTCGTAGAGTCCCGTCAACGCCGCGGCTTCCACCGACACAGTCTTTCCGCATTTTCGACAGATCAGGTGATGATGGTTTTCCTCCGTCAATTCGTAGACCAATTTCCCGCCGCCGACGTGCGCGGCCAAAGCGTATCCGTTCTCGACGAGAAATTCCAGCGTGCGATAGACGGTGGCCTCCGTCAACCCGGGCTGGGCGCGCCGCGCCCGCGCGTAGATCTCGGTGGGCGGGAGATGTCCGCCCGCCTGACGGAGCGCGTGCAGGATCGCCATCCGCTGGGAGGTCATGCGGAAGCCGCGTTCGTGCAGCCGGTCAATGAGATAGGAGCCGCAGGTCATGGATTTCCTTAATGCAAGAAGTTGCAATAAGTATACAACAAAAAGAGCCGCGCGGCAGGCAGACAGCCTGCCGCGCGGCTTGAAGGATCTGCAGAAAGCGCCGCGCCAGCGCCCGTTTCAAAAGGTCTTTATCTGGCCGCGGCCGCGTTCTCCGCCTTCATCTTCTCCGCCACTTTTTTCGCGATCACCCCAAACCCCGCGGCCGGGTTGGCGATGGTAGCGAGCGCGACCTCCAGGATGTCGGGCGCGATCCGCTTCACGTTGCGCAGGCGCTGGGCCAGGAAGCCTTCGTTCGACTCGGGGCCTTTCTTGTCTTCGTCTTCGAAGGTTTGTAATTCGGATTTGAGATCGGCTTTGTCGGCGGCGGGCAGGTCTGCGCGCTCGTCCACCTGTCTGTAGATTTCGCTGAATTTGGACTTAATGTTGATGCGATTGTGGTCGCCGGAGACGATCACACTGCTGTTGACGTCGCCGCCGATGACGATGCTTCCGTCGCCGCCGGAGACGACGCGGTCCGCGCGCCGGGATGGTTTGTTTGTGGGCATATTCTCTCCTTGTTTACATGACATCTTGCATAAGTCAGCCGACGTTAGAGAACGTCTTTTACGCAATGCGTGTTGCGCGCTCGCCGCGAAGCGCCCGTCTCTGCTGGGCGCCTCGCTCCGTCCCATTTACAGGCTTTCCAGCGGGGCGATCGCCACGCGGAAGCCGAGGTCGTCGTTGAACGTCAGCGGGATGGACCAATTGCAGAACGCGGCCCGGGCAAACCACTGGTAGCCGATCCACGAGCCGCCGCGCACCACGCGGTAGCGGCGGTCGTCATCATACCACGAGCAGGTCCATTCCCAGACGTTTCCGCTCATATCCCAGGCGCCCGCCGGGCTGGTCCCCTGCGGGAAGGTGCAGACCGCCGTTGTGCCGCCCAGCCCCGCGTCCTGGATGTCGCTGTCCCAGGTGTTGGCGGCGGTTTTGTCGAAGCCGTCGCCCCAGGGATATTCGTGTCCGTTCTGGCCGCGCGCGGCAAATTCCCATTCTGTGGTGTTGGGCAGGCGCACGGTGTAGCCGTCTGGCACGGCCACCACGTTTTTGGCGAGCCAGTTGCAGTAGGCTTCGGCCTCATACCACGAGACGCCCACCACCGGGAAGATGGGATTTCCCAGTTCGATGTTGTACCAGAAGTAGGGCGCGTTGCGCCGCGTCTGCGGACGATGATCGAGCCAGTCGCGTTCTATCGTCTCCAGCGTGCGTTCGTCGTATTTTCCTGTGCGCCAGGCCCAGCCGATGTCGCTCCACAGGGCGCGGGTCTGGTAGCCGCCGGCCTGCACGAAGCGGGCAAACTGTCCGTTCGTGACGGGATATTTGGCGATCCAGAAGCGATTCTCGATTCTGACCTTGTCTTTTTTCGCGCCGAAGAGGAACTCTCCCGCCGCGATCTCCATGAACCGATCCAGGTCGGGCGGACGCCAGCCGAGGCGTCCGAGCAGCAGCCCGGCGCGCCGTCTCAGGTCGGGGTGGACTTCGGCTTTTTGCATTGTGGGGGCGAGCGCTAGCAGGACGCGGTCCTTGCTCTGGAGCGGGACGCCGCCCGGCCAGGTGTCCAGCACCGCTTCGCCCGCCAGGACGGCGGCCTCGCCCGGCGCGCCGTCTTTGGAGCCGGCCAGTAATTCGACCACTTCGCCGGCCACTTTGGAGAGTTGCTGCCGGACGCCGATGTAGCCGATGGTGAGCAGGGTGGTTTCGCGCCAGGCCTGCTCGCCCACATGCCGGAGCAGGGCTTCGGCGATGGGTTTGGCTTCGCCCTGGCCTTTCAGGGCCAGGGCCGCAGCCGAGAGGTATTCTTCGAATGTGAGGTGGATGAAGCCGAATTCGCCGGGGCCGCGTTCGAGCAGGAGCGCGGCGTGTTCGCGCACGTCTTGCAGGAATTGGCGGGCCGCGTTGGCGGGCGAGGGGCTGCCCTGTTCTTTGAAGATCTCCTCCAGTTTGCGCCCCAGTTCTTCGCGCTTGACCAGTCCTACGCCGGGGCTGATCTCGTGCATCCACAGCGCCAGCGGGGCGAGGACGCGCACGGTTTGCAGTTCGTCGAGGTCGCGGCTGGGGGCGCGTCCGCTGAGGGAGCGGGCGCGGTTCCAGGTGGAGAGGAGAGTCGTCACGTATTGGTCGTAGAGTTGGACGCGCCGCTCGGGCAGGGTCACGCCCTGGCGTTTCATCAGCGCGAGGATGGTCAGCAAGAGGGGCGTGGAGGCCAGCCGCCGCACGCCGGCGTTCTGGTAGATGGCGTCGAGCAGTTCGCGGCGGTCCTGGTCGGCGTCGCCGCGCGCCACGTCGGTGTCGCCCTGCGCCTGTTTTTCGATGGCGGCCATCCAGCGTTGGACGAATTCCTCGATTTCGCTGTCGTCGAAGTCCACGAGGGTGCATTCCAGCAGTCCCTCCGCGGAGGGACGCACGGCGCGGTAGCCGACGATGCGGCTGGTGAGGACGAATTTGTTGCCGGGGCGGCGGTGGAAGGCGAAGAAGTCCATCACGCGTTCGACGACGGTGTTGCGCAGGTTCAGGTCGCGCACCTCGTCGAGGCCGTCGAGGAGGATGAGGGCGCGGCCGGCGCGCAGGGCCTCGGCCAGCATGGGACCGATGGAATGGTCCGCGCCGATGTCTGAGAAGTATTCGGCGATGAAGTCGTCGAGGCGCACGTCCGCCTCCTGGAGGGCGTTGGCGTAGGCCGCCAGCGGCAGGAGGATGGGGAGGCGGTCTTCGAGTCCGACGAGGCGGCCCTCGCCGCGCGCCAGCAGCAGGGCCAGGTATTTCAGGAAGGTGGTCTTGCCCGCGCCGGGGTCGCCGAGGATGATGAGGCCGGAGCGCTGGCTGAGGATGTTGAGCAGGGGCAGGGGTTCGCTGAGGCGCAGGGGCTGGGAGTCTTCGTCGGTGGGGAGGCGCCCGGCCAGGCTGAGATCGCGTTTCCAGGTCTCGCCTTCGGGCAGTTCGAGGCGGGCCTTGAGCGGCACGTATACATCCAGCAGGGGGAGGCGCAGGGGGATGCGGTCTGCCACGCCCATACCTTTCAGGCTGAGGTAGTTGTGACGGTCTACGAGGTAGGCGAGGTAGGAGGCAGTGGCTTGTTTCAGGTCGGGAGCGGGCAGGGAGGATGTTTGTCCGCGCCAGAAGCGGTCGGCGATGACGACCGTCTGGGCGTGGAAGATGGCGCTGTCGTTCACATCCCCCTGGACGGCCACGCTCGAATCCCCGCTTTGGAGGCTCTGGCCGCGCCCGGCGGGGCGTTTGCGGCTTTTGGCCGAGGCGCTGCCAGCCTGAATACGCGCCCGCAGTTCGTCAATTTTCTGGTTTACGATGTCGTCGCCCAGTTCGGGGCGCAGGTTTTCAAGGCTGGCGATCTTGGCTTGCAGTTCGGCGATGCTTTCGCGTCGTTTAGGCATCTTCACCTCTACGCGTTGCGCGTAACTGGAGTATATCGAATTCCCGCTTTCTGTGGCTTGCGTTCTTGTAAGGGGCTTTTTCCCTGCCTTTTTTGCCGGGGGAGACGACGCTCGGTTACCGCTCTCCCACCAGGTCGAGCATTTTGTAGGGATCGTAGGCATCGCGCAGGCCGTCGCCGATGTAGTTGACCGAGATGATGGCGAGGAAGATCATCAGTCCGGGGAAGATTCCCAGCCAGGGGTATTTGGTGAAGTGTTCCTGCGCGTTGTCAAGCAGGTTGCCCCACGAGGGCGTGGGCTGCTGGATGCCGAAACCCAGAAAACTCAGTCCCGATTCCTGGATGATGGCGTAGCCCAGGTCGAGCGTGGCTTCCACGATGATGGGGCCGATGGCGTTGGGCAGGATGTGACGGAGGATGATCCAGCGGTCAGAGCCTCCCAGGGCGCGTACCGCCGACACGAAGTCCAGTTCGCGCAGCGTGAGGAAGGCGGCGCGCACCAGCCGCGCGAAGGTCATCCAGCCGAAGACGCCGATCACCAGGCTGATGGTGAACACGCTGTTGCGCTCGAGGAGCGGCGCGTTGGTCTCGCGCAGGATGGCGCTCAACAGGATCAGGACGAGAAACGAGGGCAGGGAGAGGAAGGCGTCGGTCAGGCGCATCAGGACGTTGTCGAGCCAGCCGCCATAATAGCCCGCGATGGCGCCGATGGGGACGCCGATGGCAAGCGAGATGCAGACCACCAGCAGCCCAACCATGAGCGAAATCCTCCCGCCGTATAGGACGCGCGTCAACAGGTCGCGGCCCATGGCGTCGGTTCCCATTGGGTGAGACCAGGAGGGCGGCTGGTATTTTTCGGGCGTGTTGGAGGCGGTGGCGCTGTATGGGGAAAGCGGCGCGAGCAGCGCCAGCAGAATCAACAATCCGAGGACGACCGATCCGCCGATGGCGCCCGGGTGGCGGCGGAAGCGCTTCCACACGGCCTGTCCCGCGCTGGCGGGGGGGGCCGCTTCGTTCTGAACGGGGGAGGCGGTTTCCTTCAACGCGTCTCTCACTCGTAGCGCACGCGCGGGTCGAGCAGCGCGTACAGAATGTCGGCCAGCAGGTTGGAGAGGATGATCAGCGCCGCGCCGATGATCAATACCGCCAGCAGGATGGGATAGTCGCGGTTGAGCGCGGCCTGGTAATACAGGCGTCCCATGCCCGGCCAGGCGAAGAGAAACTCCACGAAGACCGCCCCGCTGAAGATGTATGGCGCATCCAGCGCCAGGATGGTGACGAGGGGGATCAACGCGTTGCGCAGCGCGTGTTTGAAGACGACCAGCCGCTCCGACGCGCCCTTGGCGCGCGCGGCGCGAAGGTAGTCTTTGTGCATCACGTCCAACATGCTGGAGCGCAGGAAGCGCGAGTACCAGGCGATCCAGCCCAACGCGCCGGTGGCGACCGGCAGGACGAGATGGGCCAGGCGGTCGCCGAGCGCCAGTCCCTGCGCGTGGATGGACATCATCCCGCCCGCGGGCAGGAGCGGCTCGCCGGTGAACGGATTCTTCAGCCAGCCGTAGAAGACGATGATGAGAATCAGTCCCAGCCAGAATTCGGGGATGGCCTGCCCCGCGAACGAAAAGGTGGTGGCGGCGATGTCGAAGCTGGAATACTGGCGGATGGCGGAAAGGATTCCGATGGGAACGGCGATGAGGAGCGCGGTCAGCAGCGTGACGCTCATCAGGTAGATGGTGTTGGGCAGTTTCTGGGCGATCTCGGCCAGGACGGGCTGGCGCGAGCGGAACGAGAAGCCGAAGTCGCCGCGCAGGATTCCCCGCCGCGTGCCGTAACTTTCGAGGAGTCCGTCGCCGTCGGCGTCCACTTTCATCCAGTCGTTGCCCGCCAGCCAGATGAGATATTGGGTCGGCAGGGGTTTATCCAGCCCGAGTTGGCGCTTGAGGATGGCGATCTTTTCCGGGCGGACATGGCGGCTTTGTCCCTGCCCGGCCAGCGGTCCGCCCGGCGCGAGATTGACCAGCGCGAAGAACACAACGCTCAGCAGGAAGAGCAGGCCGATGGTCTGGGTCAGGCGCCGGGCGATGTAGGCGGTCATGGAAGATTACTTGATTAGCGTCCAGTCTGCCGCGTTCCAGGTGACGAGGTCGTTGGCGGAGGTCTGTACGCCGAGCAGCCGCGCGGAATGCGCGTCGGCGTTGACAACGGTGAAGAGGAGCAGTTCCGGCAATTCTTCGTCGAGCAGGGTCGCCATCTTGCAGAAGACCTCCTGCCGCGCCGGCTGGTCGAGGGTGGAGGTCTCGTCGAGCAGCGCTTCGAAGTCCGCGTTCACCCAGCGCCCGTAATTGTAGCCCATGTCGGGGACGGCCGCGCCGGCCGAATAGTAGCTTTGCAGGTACTCGGCGGGATCCAGGCCGGTGTAGCCGTCGTCCCAGATGTCCATGTCGAAGTTGCCGCTTTGTTCGATGCCTCCGTCTGCGGTGGCCGCCCACAGCACGCTGCCCTCCACGACGGACAGGTTCAGTTTGACGCCGATCCTGCCGAGCATTTCCGCGATCAACTGCTGGGTGAGTTCGAGCGCCTCGCCGAATTCGGAATAGGTGATGAACTCCATTTCCATCTTGTAGCCTTCTTCGGCGGTTTTACATCCATGGCATTCGCGCACGCCGTCGCCGTCCGTATCCGTCCAGCCGGCCGCTTCGAGCAGGGCGGCCGCGGCGGCCGGGTCGAAGACCGGACGCGGGATGTTGTTGCAGGCGTACGGCGGGCGGAAGAATTCCGTCCACACCGGCTGGGCGTAGCCGAAGTAGAATTCTTTTGAGATGGCGTCCACGTCAATCGCCATGCGGATGGCGCGGCGGACGCGCAGGTCCGAAAGGATCGGGTGAGGCGAGGCGGCGGGATCGGTCGTCCCTTTGGCGGCCAGGTTAAAGAAGATGCGCATCACCCAGCGGTTTTCGGGGCTTATGCTGACCTTGACGTTGGGCGCGTCTTTCAGGTCTTCGATGACCGGCTCGGTCGTCCACATGTCGAGGTCGGCGTCGCCCTTGAGGAGCATCGTCTTGCGGACCTCGCGGTCGGGGACCACGCGCACGATGACGCGGTCGATCGCGGGCTTGCCTTTGACGTAATAGTTCTCGTTGCGGACAAAGGTCAGGTGGTCGCCGGCCATCCAATCTTTCAGGATGTAGGGGCCGTTGCTCAGGGGTTCTCGGGAGCAGTCCCAGGCCGAGAACCCCTGCGAGGCGTCGCAGTAATGCGCGGGCCAGACGACGACCTGCTCGCCGCCGAGTTGCGTCAGGTAGCCGGGGAAGATGCCGTTGTAATGGATGGTGAAGGCGTAATCGTCCACCTTGTCCACGCTGTCAATGTAGTCAACGCCGGGGATCCAGGTGCCTGTGTCGGGGTCCTGGATGGCGGCGAGGGTGAAGAGCGCGTCGTCCGCGGTGACGGGAGTTCCGTCGCTCCACTTCACGTCCTGCCGCATCTTCCATGTGACGTCCATCGTGCCGGCTTCGGGATCGATCGTCACGCCGCCGTTTTCCTCGGTGGGCAATTCCGCGGCCAGTTCGGGGAAGACGTTGCCCTGGGCGTCAATATCCGTCAGCCCGAGCATGACGAGTTCCATCACGAGGGAGTCGTAGCCCGCGTCGGTGATGACCGGGTTGAACGAGGGCGGCTCCTCCGCCACAACGATGACGACGGCCGACTGGTCGGCCGCGCCGCCGCCGGCCGGGGGTTGATTCCCAGCCTGGCATCCGGGCAGGCTGAAGGTCAGGATGCAGATGATGACCCCTATCCAGATTTTTGACGCGGACATCTTCTCCTCCTTTTCACAATTCTGTGAATGATTGGCTGAACGGCGCAATTATTGCACGTTTTCAGGCGAATGTCACGGTTAAAAAAAGACTTCCGAAGTTTTCGGCTTCGGAAGTCTGGACGTTGTTTCGGCGGCGGATGGGCCGCGCCCGGCTTACTTGGCGGCGATCTTGATCTTCTTCGGGCGGGCCGACTCGGCCTTGGGCAGGCGGAGCGTCAGCACGCCGTCGGCGATCTTCGCCTCGGCCTTGTCCGCGTTGACGGGGGCGGGCAGGCGCAGCGAGCGGCTGAACTTTCCGCTGGGCAGTTCGCGCAGCAGGTATTCGTTCTCGTCCTGCGGGAACTCGCCCTCCACAGAGACGACCTCTTCGAGGATATTGATGGTCAGGTCGTCGGCTTTGAGGCCCGGCACAAGGGCGGTCAACACAAAGGCGTCCTCCTCGTCACGGACGTTGGCGGCCAGGCGGCGTTCGATGGATCCGTCGGCCATGCGCATCCAGCGGCGCGGCATGGAATGGCGGTGCGGGAAAGGTTGGACGTAGAAAGTCATAATTTAATCTCCATTTACCGATCAGGTTGGTTCGTTGGGCATATCTTATCGCCCGATTGTAAGAAAACCGATAATGAGACTTATACGATATGTAAGAGACCGCCGCCCGCCGCGCGAAGCCAGGCGGATCGTTTACGCGGGGATCGTCACCCGCGGCAGACGCGCCAACGCCTCCTCCGCCGCTTCGGCGGGGTACTCGTAGTCTTCGAGTTCGCCTTGCAGATACTTCTCGTACGCGGCGAGGTCGAAGTTGCCGTGTCCCGACAAATTGAACAGGATGACGCGCGTCTCGCCTTTGGCCTTCGCGTCCAGCGCCTCGTCAATTGCGACGCGGATGGCGTGCGCCGACTCGGGCGCGGGGACGATTCCCTCCGAACGGGCAAACTGGATCGCCGCTTCGAACGTCGCCACCTGCGGGACGGCGACCGCGTCCACCAGCCCCGCGTCGCAAAACGCGGACAGCGAGGGCGCCATGCCGTGATAGCGCAGTCCGCCCGCGTGGATGCCCGGCGGGACGAAGGAATGTCCGAGCGTGTGCATCTTGACGACGGGCGCCATCTTGGCCGTGTCGCCGTAATCGAAGGTGTATGCGCCCTTCGTCAGCGAGGGCGTCGCGGTCGGTTCGACCGCCAGCAGGCGGGCGCGCTGTCCGTTTTTCAAGTTCTCGCGCAGGAAGGGATAGGCGATGCCCGCGAAGTTCGATCCGCCGCCGACGCAGCCGATGACCACGTCGGGATATTCGCCGGCCATGTCCATCTGCTTGAGGGATTCCTCGCCGATGACGGACTGGTGAGTCAGCACGTGGTTCAGCACCGAGCCGAGACTGTACTTCTTCGCGCCGTTCGACGCGGCCGCCACCTCCACCGCTTCCGAGATGGCGATGCCGAGCGAGCCGGGGCTGCCCGGGTCGGAGTCCAGGACCGAACGTCCGTAGTTCGTCCGATCGGTCGGGCTGGCGAAGACCTGCGCGCCGAAGGTCTCCATCAAGATGCGGCGGTAGGGTTTTTGCTGGTACGAGACCTTGACCATGTAGACTTCGAGGTCGAGTCCAAACATCTGGCAGGCCATCGCAAGGGCGGAGCCCCACTGACCGGCGCCGGTCTCGGTGGTGAGGGCTTTCGTCCCCGCGATTTTGTTATAGAAGGCCTGCGCGGTGGCCGTGTTGGACTTGTGGCTGCCCGACGGCGAGGCGCCCTCGTATTTATAGTAGATGTGCGCGGGCGTGCCGAGGGCTTTCTCCAGGCGGCGGGCGCGGATGAGCGGGGTGGGACGATAGAGTTTGTAGATCTCGCGCACTTCGTCGGGGATTTGGATGTAGCGCTCGGTCGAAATCTCTTGCAGGATCAGGTCCATCGGGAAGAGTACCGACAGAAAGTCCGGGGTGACCGGCTCGAGCGTCCCCGGATGGAGGACGGGCGTCGGCGCGAGGGGGCTGTCGGCGGCGATGTTGTACCAAAACTTCGGCAGGTCGGATTCGTTCAGGATAAAGCGGGTCTGGTCGGACATGGAAAACTCCTTGTTTTAGAGAATAGAGAGCAGAGAGCAGTGGATACTGCGCCCGCGGGGAAGCTTCGCGATATTGCGCAAGAGTTGTAGATGAAAGAGAATCATCTTTCTGCTTTTATCCACGTTCTTCAAGGCGGGTGGAAGGTGACGGGGTGCATCGCAAGGCCTCCTACGGGATGAATACCGGCGCGGACAGCGTTTCCGCGTCGTCGGCCTGCCGCTCTCTGAGGGTCTCGCTGGCGGGCAGGGACTTGTCCTCCAGCGCGGCGGTCTCGACGGCCTGGATATTGGCGGTGGGTTCAGTTTGCGCGTTCATGGTTTCTCCTTTTGGGCGATTGAAATCGCCTCGACAAGTACGAAGTCCACCTTCGTGGACTGGTTAAACAAAAACGTCCATCCCAATCATGGGACGGACGTGGAATCCGTGGTGCCACCCAGGTTAGGCTGGACATTGGCTATTTAACGAAAATTCCCGTTGTGATGCAACGGGATGCCAGCCTCACTCTTTTCAAGCACGTCACTGTTCATTGTCGCTGATTACTGGTGACTGAAAACTGAACACTGATTATGCCCTAGCCCTGTAACGGGGGCAGCCCGGCGCGGGATACTTTCCGAAGAGTTCGCCCTGCAACTCGGAGGTCCATTCGGCGTTGTCGTCTCGGGCAGGGCTTTCACCAACCGCCTGCTCTCTGGAACCGTCGTCCAACGCGTACTCGTCCTCGTCAATGTTTTTGTTGGGCGGAATTATACGCGGGATGGGGAGGATGTCAATCCTTTTTTGCCACGGATTACACGGATTTCACAGATTGGCGGCACTGACTCACCATATCGAAATCGCTTGCTTTGAAGGGGAAGTTTCTGTATACTGAAAGCAAGACCCCATCCCCAACCCTTCCCCCAACGGGGAAGGGAGTCCAACGAGGGACACCATGACCGCTCCTGCTGTTTTCATCAGTTACAGTCAAGACTCGGACGAAATTTAGAGGAGGCAAAATGGATTGGCTACAAGTTTTTGTAAACCTGATAGTGACAGGTATACTTCTTTATGTCTTTCAAAGAGTCATCGACGAAAGATCCGAAAAACGGCTGGAGCAATTCAGATCAGAGTTGAGGACACTTGCCCATGAACAGGATACAAAATTTTCAAAATTACATGAAGTCCGTTCTGATGTTATTGCAAATCTTTATAAGAGACTTGTAGAGGTGCGCAAAAAATTAATTTCGCTAAAAAATGTTTTATCTTCAAAAGAATTCGAACAATCCGAATGCAAGAAAAAAATCTCTGATTTTTACCTTGCGACAAATCAATTTATTGACTATTTTGGGGACAACGAAATATATTTGCCTAAGCACCTTGTTGATGACATCACGCAATTACGGGCGAAATCTTTGCAGGTCCGTGCAATAGGTATTCTTACTTTAGATCCTAGGTATCCCAGTGAATTATCAACGCCAATCTATCATTCCGAAGAGGAACGAAAAGAAGATTTGGCCAAAATTTCCGAAATTCTCCTTGGAGTTGATCCACTAATTTCAAAGCTAGCGGAGGAATTTCGCAGTGTCATTGGGAGTTGAAACAGGTATCAACGATAGATAGCATGGAGGAAACCTTAAACACAAAGTCCACGAAGTCACTCAAAGGTTTGTTGCGTGGCGCAACGTGCCGCCTTCCCCTCGACCATCGCTCGTGATGATCGAAAGCGAAGAACCACACCCCTCACTCAACCCACCTTCGTTGTCTTTGTGCCCCTTCGTGTTTAAAAAGAATTATCCGTGAAATCCGTCCAATCCGCGTAATCCGTGTACCGCATTCCCCCCATGATAAAATACCCCCATGCTCCCCTCCCTCGAAAAACTCCGCAAATTCTTCCGTCTCGAACACGAGAACGGCTACAACAACACCGCCATCATCGGCGGACTCGTCAAAATCCTCGACTTTTGGGAAAGTGAAGCCCGCGCAGAGAGCGTGGACGAGGCCGTCGTCCAGGCTGTGACCCAGCGACTGAAAGGCTACGAAGCGCTGACTCCCCAAGGCCGCGCCGACTCGCTCAAGGGCTTGTGGAAACGTCTCGGCGAAACCTACCCCGAAGCCACGCAAAAACCCAAAGACCAGCCGCGTCCGCAACAGAGACCGCGTCCGCCACAAGAGCCGCGACCACAACAACCACCCGCGCCGAAAGCCGAAGGCGAGGAAATGCCGAAGTGGTTGGA
>DKTP01000126.1 GCA_002473085.1 Anaerolineales bacterium UBA7227 | reverse complement strand
GTTTCAGGTGTCAGGTGTCAGGTGTCAGGTATCGGGCGGGAGGCGGCGGTTAGAGCCAGTCGAACGTGCGGGTGACGGCTTTCTTCCACTCGGAATACAACTTGTCGCGTTTCGCGGAGTCCATCTGCGGTTTCCATTCGCGGTCGCGGCCCCAGTTGGCGCGCAACTCGTCGAAGTCCTTCCAGAAGCCGACGGCGAGTCCCGCGGCGTAGGCCGCGCCGAGGGCGGTCGTCTCCGCTACTTTGGGACGGACGACTGGCACGCTCAAAATGTCGGACTGGAATTGCATCAGCAGATCGTTGAAGACCATCCCGCCGTCCACTTTGAGCGCGGTGAGTTTCACGCCCGAATCCGTTTCCATCGCGTCGAGGACTTCGCGCGTCTGGAAGGCGGTCGCTTCGAGCGCGGCGCGGGCGATGTGTCCCTTGTTGACGTAGCGCGTCATCCCGACGATGACGCCGCGCGCGTCGGACCTCCAATAGGGCGCGAACAGTCCGCTGAACGCGGGGACGAAGTAGACGCCGCCGTTGTCGTCCACGCTTTTCGCCAGCGCTTCCACGTCGGACGATTTTTGGATCAGGCCGAGGTTGTCGCGCAGCCATTGGACGAGCGCGCCCGTGACGGCGATGGAACCTTCCAGCGCGTAGACGGCTTTCTGGTCGCCGATCTTGTAGCCGAGCGTCGTCAACAATCCCGACTTCGACGGGACGGGCTTCCCGCCCGTGTTCATCAACATGAAACAGCCCGTGCCATAGGTGTTCTTGGCTTCGCCCGCCGAGTAGCAGGTCTGACCGAAGAGCGCGGCCTGCTGGTCGCCGAGGTCGCCCGCGACGGGGACGCCGCGCAGGGGCAGGTCCCCGCTCCCCGCGATGCGCCCGTAAATTTCCGAAGATGACTTGATGCGCGGCAGCATGACGCGCGGGATGCCGAGCAGTTTCAGGATCTCGTCGTCCCAATCGAGCGTTTCGAGATTCATCAAGAGCGTGCGCGAGGCGTTGGTCACGTCAGTGACGTGCTCCCCCGTCAAATTCCAAATCAGCCAGGAGTCGATGGTACCGAACAGCAGATCGCCGTTATCGGCCTTCTTCCGCGCCCCCGACACATTCTCCAAAATCCATTTGATCTTCGGCCCCGAGAAATACGTGGCGAGCGGAAGTCCCGTCTTCGCGCGCAGACGGTCCTGCCCGCCCTGCTTCGCCAGCGCGCTGCAGATTTCGTCCGTGCGCGTGTCCTGCCAGACGATGGCGTTGTGGATCGGCTTCCCCGTCCGCCTGTCCCAGACGACGGTCGTCTCGCGCTGGTTGGTCACGCCGACCGCGACGATCTGCTCCGGGACGATGCGCCCGCGTTCGAGCGCGGTCGTCATCACGGCGAGCATCCGCTCCCAAATTTGAAGCGGGTCATGCTCCACCCAGCCCGGCTTCGGGTAGATCTGTTGATGCTCCTTCTGGCTGGCAACGACCGCGTTCCCATCGTGATCGAAGACGATGAAACGCGTGCTGGTCGTTCCCTGGTCAATGGCGGCGACATATTTGGACATAAAGGTTCTCCCGGCAGAATCTGGCCTTATTGTATAACAAAAAAGGGCTGGCAGGCGCCAACCCTTTTCGTTACAGCCGCGGTCTTACTTTTCCGCGGAAGGTTTCCAGACCTTCCAGACGTTGCCCACCAGGCCGGGACCCGGCTTGAGCGTCGGATCGCCCGGCATCCAGCCTGCGGGCATGGCCTCGGAGCCTTTGCTGGCGCGCACATGCTGGAACGCCTGCACCTGCCGCACCGTCTCGGCGAGACGGCGGCCCACGGGCGGAGTCATCACCTCCATGGCCTGGATCACGCCGTCGGGGTCAATAATGAAGCGGCCGCGCAGTTCGATCCCCTGGTTTTCGTCCCAGACGCCGAAGGCGCGTCCGACGTTCCCGGCCTGGTCGGAGGCCATGTGGAAGGGAACGCCGCCGTCCACCATTTTGCTCAATTCGTGATCGTTCCACATCTTGTGGACAAAGTGACTGTCCACGCTCACCGAGATGACCTCCACCCCCAGTTTCTGCAATTCGGGATATTTGTCGGCGACCGCCGACACTTCGGTCGCTCAGACAAAGGTGAAATCGCCCGGGTAGAAGCAGACGAGTACCCACTTTCCCAGATAGTCGGATAGTTTAACGCTCGTGAATTCGCCTCGATAATAGGCGGGCGCTTCGAAATCGGGGGCCTTCTGCCCAACGCGTGCGGTCATAATCGTCTCCTTTTTTTCGGGGGATTCGGCGGCTGGCTGGGCAGACGGATTCCCGCCCAACACCGCGCCGGTGATGCGTGCGCATCCTTTGGGTTGTTCGGCCATGAAGCCTCCTTTCAGCGCGTCAAACGCGCGCTTGAATTATAACCCCGTCACAAATATGTGACGGGGTTATTTCCCGGCCGCCCGGCAAGCGCGCAAAACACAGGCGCGGATGACAAACAGCGGCTTTACTTTCCAGCGCGGATCTTCTTTCCGCTGAGCGGATTGCCGAAAAGCGGGGCGAACAGACAGAAGTCGAACACGCCCGCCGCGATCATCACCAGGCCGATCAGCGCCACAATCGTGCCGCCCGCGCCGCTCATCGTCCCCCAGCCGACGTACGCAAGGACAAGTCCCACAACGGCGCGCAGGACGCGGCCGGCGGTGGAAGCCATAAACGAGATGAAAGGATTCATTGGTTATCTCCTGTGTGAATTTGTAAATTGCCCGTACTTCACAGAAGCGCGCAAGCCGCGTTCTCTTACGCCAGATTTCGCGCCGCGGCCGCTACCGCGATTCCCATCCCCGCGCCCCGGCCAGGAATGCCCGCCCCGACATGGGTCTCTTCCCCGCGGGCTGGACTTCCTCCAGGACGAGCGCGCCGTCCGCGCAGGTCACTGCGGGTCTCCCCTCGACGACGAGGCGGATTCCGCTCGCCCGGCCTTTTTCCCCGCCGAGGGTTTTCGCGCACGCCACTTTTAGCAGGTTCCCGTCCCACTCGAACCACGCGCCCGGCCAGGGATTCATCGCCCGCACGCGCCGTTCCAACTCGTCCGCGGGACGCGCGAAGTCGAGACGTCCATCCTCCTTTTTGAGCATCGGCGCGTAAGTGACGCCGTCTTCGGGCTGCGGAACGGGAGTCAGCTTGCCAGCGAGGTAATCGGGCAGGGACTCGAGGAGCAGGTCCGCGCCGAGGGCGGATAACGCGTCGAAGGCCGCGCCCGCCGTCACGTCGGGAGAGAGGCGGAAGGCGCGCTGGGCCAGGATGCCGCCGGTGTCGAGTCCCGCGTCCATTTTCATGATGGTCACGCCCATCTCTTCGTCGCCCGCGAGGATGGCGGCGTTGATCGGCGCGGCTCCCCTCCAGCGCGGCAGCAGCGAGGCGTGGACGTTGAGACAGCCAAAGCGCGGCAGGTCGAGGACTTCGGGTTTGAGAATTTGCCCGAACGCGGCCACGACGATAAGGTCGGGATTCCAGGCGCGCAGTTGCTGGACGGCTTCGGGCTGGCGCAGTTTTTCGGGTTGGACGAGGGGCAGGCCAAGTTCGAGCGCGAGCGTCTTGACGGGCGGAGGTTTGAGGGCGCGGCCGCGTCCCGAGGCGCGGTCGGGCTGGGTGACCACGCCGACGATTTGATATCGCGACGCCAGCGCGCGCAGACCGGGCAGCGCAAAATCGGGCGAACCCATGAAAACAACTCGATGAGACATGAGTCCTATTCTAGCATTGTTTGTTGCAGGAAATTAATTTTGGAGTACAATACGGGACATTAGCCAAACAAAAAAGGAGAAGAAAAATGTCAGAGCAACCAGTTAGTCCCGAACTCACGAGCGACGATAAACTGTGGGCCGCCCTCAGTTACGTTTTCGCCCCGCTGATCGGCATCATTGCGCTGTTGATGGAAGATAAAAAAGCGCGCCCCTATATCAAGTTCCACGCCGTGCAATCCATCGCGGCGAGCATCGTTTTTGTCGTCGTGGCCGTCATCATCTCCGTCGTCACGCTTGGTTTCGGCGGGCTGTGCGTTCCCCTGCTGTGGCTGGTTTTCCTCTACTGGGCTTACAAAGCCTATCAGGGACAGGATGTAAAGATCCCTGTGCTGACCGACTTCATCAAGAATCAGGGCTGGGCTTAACATAAAGACGGGCTGTATAAGTGAACAGCCCGTTTTGATTTTGCCAAAGGAGACCCGCCTCCGCTTCGAAGAATTCATCCCATCATTTCCAACGAGGCAAAACATGGATATCAACAAGGCATTTACCTACCCGTTCGAAGACAAACAATGGATCAGCAAACTGGGGATGGGAGCCATCATCGGCCTGATCCCCATCCTAAACTTCGCGTGGACCGGCTATATGGTCGGCCTTCTGCGCAACGTCTCCAACGGCGAGGCGGAACCGCTCCCCAACTGGGACAATATCGAGAAAAAATTCATGGACGGGCTGATCCTGGCCGCGGCCGGGCTGGTCTATGGCCTGCCCATCCTGATCCTCATCTGCCTGCCCATGAGCATGCTGATCGCTTCAGGGATGCTCTCCGGCGACAGCAACCTCCAGGACCTCAGCCAGATCACAGGCGTGATTGGCGGAGCTCTGTCCTTTCTTCTGGTATGCGGTTTCCTCATTTACGGCCTGTTCCTCACGATCGCGTATCCCGCCATCCTGGTCATCTTCGCCCGCGAGGGGACTTTCGCCTCGTGCTTCAAATTCCGCGAGGCGATCAACCTGATCAGCAGGAACAGCGGACCGTTCTTCACCGCCTGGGGAATCAGCATCCTGGCCGGACTGGTGGTCGGATTTGTAGCAAGCGGCGTCACCGCCATGCTGGGATGGATCCCCTGTTTAGGCTGGATCGTCGCGCTGATCGTCAGCGTCGGCACAACCGTCTATACAATGGTCGTGTACGCCCATCTATTCGGGCAATTTAGCGCCCTGGCCGCCCGAAACTGACAATTCCACCGTCTTCGAGAGCCTGCCGCGCGCAGGCTCTTTTGATTCCGCGACCAAACTTCCAGCGGAGCGTATACAATCTCAGAACAGGAGACCGCATGGAAAACAACCTCCACACCAAACCCTCGCTCGTCATGGCGATCGCGCTGATGACCCTGGTCAACGGCATCTTTAACATCGTCTGGGGAATTGGCATCATCACCGGGACGGGATTTCTCAGCCTGATCTGCGCCGCGCCCGTTCCGCTCTTCCCCATCGTCCTCGGCGGCTTCGAGATCGCCTACGCCTTGAAACTGCTGGCGAACCCGCCGCAGCCCGTCCAGCCTTCGCAGGCCATCGCCGTTTGGGAGATCGCCGTCATCTTCGTGGGCAACGTCTTCTCGCTGGTCGTCGGCATCCTCGTCCTCGTCTTCTACAACGACGTGATCGTGCGCGACTACTTCGCCCGCCTGAACGGGACTCCCGTCCCCGCGCCGATTCCCGCGCCCGCGTCCGCGCTTCCCGCGGACCCCGCGCCGGCTGCCGCGCTCCCGGCGGAATCCACGCCCGAAGCGCCAGAAAAGCCCAAACGCGCCCCGCGCAAAATCGCAAAATAGCAAGAAGATTCCCAAGATCTTGAAGATCTCGGGAATCCTTGCAGAAGACTCTGAGACAGCCGTTTCTTTTGATGAAGCGCGCCAGGGCGGAACTAACGGATTCGCCTCCGCGAAAGCCAAAGCCCAACCGCCAGCATCGGCGCCAACGCTGCAGACCCGCACACGGGCGAAGACGAACTGGGCTTTGGAGTAGGAGTCGGCAAACTTGAGACCGAAGTCGCTTGCGGCTCAGGCGTGGCAGTAGGAGCGATGCGCTTCATGTTGACTCCGTTATCGCCAAAGAAAGAAGCATACGTGTCAGAGATGAGATTGTCTTCCTCGTCTGGTTTGTATATCAGCACAGGCTCATTCCCATCTTGGTCGCGCACCAGAATTTGAATCCTGCCGTCGCCGAGGTCTGCCCATGTGCCAGTGTAAAGAAGGGTTTGATTATCCTCTCCTTTGATTTCGAGCAAGGCGGAATAGTCCGCGCCGAGCGTCAAAGTCAATTGCGCGCGCTTGCCGTTGCCAAGCGTGAGAAGTTCGCTCTGATAGGTCGCGGCGAAGTAGGCTGGATCGTAAACGGGAACAATCGTCGGCGTGGGAGGAAGCGGGGTCGGGGTGGCTGTCAGCCACGGAAAATCATATCCAAATTCGTTTTTGGTTATCCCATCGGGAAACATGTAAGTGATAGTATCCGCAACTTCCCGTACGACGGGATCGTTCGGCGCAAGTTCCAGCGCGACGCGAATCTCCTCCAATGCGCGATAGACTTCGGGCGTAGGAGCGCTCATGAATGAGTCCCAATAGGCGCGTTCCGCAAGCAAATGGGCAAAGCCCGCATGCCATTGCGCGTCGTTCGGCAGGAGATCGAGGCATTTTTCGTAGGCTTCCACGCTCAAGCGGTAAAGCTCTTCGCCGCCAGCGTCTGAGCGGTATCCTTTATTCATCAAAAAAATTTCTTTATACGTCTTTCCGAGTTGTCCCCAAACTTCGCCGTCATTCGGATATTTCTCGGCGTTCTTTTGCGCGGTGAGAACAGCCTGCCATGCCGAAGGCGCGACCAAAGGAAACTCCATAGTTCCAACGGCTTCATAGGGACCGGGCTCAAAGTTTTCAAAATGCCAGCGGACTTCGTTCCCTTGAATGACGCCGCCAGGCGTGGATTGTCCCCAACCAATTTGCGTATTGAGAACGACATTTTGCGGAGTCGCCGCGTATGGAAGCCGCAGCGTGACATCCGCGCTGCCAATGGTGTCTTTCCAACCCGCGCCAGTGGTAAGGGTGTAATAAAAAGCGGTATAGGGAAAGTATCCCGAACCTTGCAGGGTATAAGTCACTTCGATTGTGACATCCTGGTTTACGGGGAACGTAACGTCAAATTCCGCCCAGGGCAGGTCTTCGCTCTGATAGATGACATCGGGATAATTTGCGCGTCTATAGGAAACCTGATTGCCGTTCACCTTGATTTTAAGATCGGTGATCTCGGGATAGTTAAAGAAACCATCATTGACCGATATCGGAAAACGGGCAGCCATACTTTCATCGGACGCGCCCAGATTCCGCATGATGAAGCTGGCAGTGACGCGAGCCTCTCCCAGCGACTTTGGCTCCGTGTCGCCGCTTACTTCGATCAGCACGTTCTCCGACACCATCCGCACTTGCGTAATTTCCGATCCTGGCTGCGGGTTCGAGCCTGGCGGATTAGTCGGCGGCGCAACATCCGCCAAAACCGAAACGGGAAAAACAAACAATATCAAAAGCAAAAGGAAGGCAGTGATACGTTTCATTTCAATTCTCCTTAGTTTGTCGAGAAGTTGGCGGTTGATCTTCGTTTTATTGCAAACGTCCCTTTTTACCGACATGGCGCCGAACGCAGCGCAGCGTAAACGACGCTCGTGACGGCAGGCTATTGAGCCGTTTGCAACAAAAAAATTTGTCCTTAATTATATACTCGCTCGCCAATTTATTTTGAGAAAACGCCATCTATATTTTCCGAACGATTCAAGACATTCAGCGCTGACGCGGCGCGTCCGTCAACGTTCGATTCCGTCTCGCTTTCAGCAAACCAGCCTGCTTCCGCGTCCGCCGCGCAAAGTGGCGTGAAGGGGATTTCCCGAATCGTGACGTTTGTCCCTTGACTTCATCCTCCCTGCAACTTAAAATCATCGCACAATCGAACGGGTTGCAGGGAAGAGACTCGAACGTAAAATGCGTCGAGCGCCGAAGGTGCAAGTCTGGAACAGGCGAACCCAGATGAAACTCTCAGGCAAAAGGACCCTGCATCCGAACCGACTCTGGAAAGTCCCGCACGGGACACCGACGGTGTAAAGTTAGTCGAATGGCCTGATGGTCAGATGGTCGCGTGGTCGAATAATCGAGACCAGGCGGCCAAGTGACTAAACGACCAGGCGACTAAACTAATCTCTCAGGTCAAACTACAGAGGACGCGCGGCGTTAAAACCGCGTGTCCTTTTTTGATTCGCCAAACATTTCACGCAAGGAGACAAAAAATGAACGCCCCTGCCAACTTGAAATACACCCAGAACGACGAATGGTTCGATCCTGCCAGCGGCAAAATGGGACTGAGCGACTACGCCCAGAGCCAACTCTCCGACATCGTCTTCGTCGAGATTCTCGTCGAGGCTGGCGACACGGTCGAGGCCGGGAAAGCCATCGCCTCGGTCGAGTCGGTCAAAGCCTCGGCGGAGATCTACGCGGCCGCTTCGGGGAAGGTCGTCGCGGTCAACGCCGGCCTGGCCGAAAAACCCGAGACGCTCAACAGCGATCCCTACGGCGAAGGCTGGATGGTCCAGGTCGAGGGCGGCGCGCCCGGCGAGGTCATGGACGCGGCCGCGTACGAAGAATATTGCACGGGACGCGCGCATTAGGCAGCGTTCAGTAATCAGTGATCAGTGGTTCCGCTGAAAATTGATTGCTGGCCCATGGAGTTCCCATGACCTATATCCCGATAAGTCCCAAAGAACGGGACGCGATGCTGGAGACCATCGGCGTGAAAACGCTGGACGATCTCTTCAAGGACATCCCCGCCTGGCGCCGCTTCCCGACTCTCGACCTGCCTCCCGCGTTGACCGAAATGGAGGCCGCGGCCGAACTATCCGACATCGCCGACAGCAACGAGACCGTGCGCGGCGATTTGATCTCCTTCCTCGGCGCGGGCATGTACAACCACTACATCCCCTCGGTCATTGACCACATGCTGCGCCGCGGCGAATTCTACACCGCCTACACGCCCTACCAGCCCGAAATCTCGCAAGGGACCCTGCAATCCATTTTCGAATACCAGTCCCTGATGAGCGCGTTGACGGGCATGGAGGTCTCGAACGCCTCGCACTACGACGGCGCCACCGCGGCGGCGGAGGCCGTCAACCTGGCGTTCGCGCAGTTTCGCGGCAAACGCCCGAAGGCGGTCGTCTCGCCGTCCCTGCACCCGCAATACCGGGCCGTGATCCGCACGTACACGCAGGGCATGGGCGTGGAGCTGGCCGGGGACGCGGCCGTCCGCCTCGAGGACGGTCCCGAAGCGTTGACCGGTCAAATTGACGACCAGACCTGCCTCGTCCTCGTCCAATATCCCGACTTCTTCGGGCGCATCTACGACTATTCCAAACTCATCGAGGACGCGCACGCCAAAGGCGCGCTCGTCTGCGTCGTCGCCAACCCGACCGCGCTGGCCCTGCTCAAGACGCCCGCTTCGATGGGCGCGGACATCGTCGTCGGCGAAGCCCAGCCGCTCGGCCTGCCGATGTGGTACGGCGGCCCGTCGCTCGGCTTCTTCACCACGCGCAAATCCTACGTCCACAAAATGGCGGGACGCCTCGTCGGCGAGACGGTGGACAACCGCGGCCAGCGCGCCTACGTGCTGACGCTCACCGCCCGCGAGCAGCATATCAAACGCGAGCGCGCCACCTCCAACATCTGCTCGAACCAGGGCCTGCTGGCGCTCGGCGCGGCGATCTACATGTCGGCGCTCGGCAAGACCGGCATGAAGCAGG
The DNA here is from genome assembly GCA_002473085.1 of Anaerolineales bacterium UBA7227. Classification (GTDB taxonomy): domain Bacteria; phylum Chloroflexota; class Anaerolineae; order Anaerolineales; family Villigracilaceae; genus Denitrolinea; species Denitrolinea symbiosum. The sequence goes on along the minus strand of DKTP01000126.1, from coordinate 10,045 downwards.
TGGCGAACCTGTGCTACCAAAAGGCGCATTACGCCGCCGAGACCCTCGGCAAGATCCCCGGCTACAGCCTGCGCTTCAGCGACCCGTTCTTCCACGAATTCACGCTGCGCTGCCCGAAGCCCGTCGCCGAGATCAACGCGCGCCTGCTCGACCACGGCATCCTCGGCGGCTACGACCTGGGCCAGGACTATCCCGAACTGTCCGACCATATGCTCGTCGCCGTCACCGAAATGAATTCCAAAGAAGAAATTGACCTGCTGGCCGAGGTCCTCGCGGAGGCGAACCATGACTGACGCAATCAAGATCGTCGAACCGACCGTCTTCGACCTGTCCTCGCCCGGGCGCACCGGCGTGACCTTCCCCGCTTCCGACGTCCCCGCGGCGGCTCTGCCTCCCGAGCATTTACTCCGCCCCAGCCTGCCCCTGCCCGAACTCGCCGAAGTGGACGTCGTCCGCCACTACATGCGCCTCAGTAAATTCAACTACTCGGTGGACAGCGGCTTCTATCCGCTCGGCTCCTGCACGATGAAATACAACCCGAAGATAGACGAAGACACCTGCCGCCTGCCCGGGTTCGTGCACACGCATCCGCTCCAGCCCATCGAGACCGTGCAGGGCAACCTGGCGTTGATGTACCAGCTGCAGGAATGGCTGAAAGAGATCAGCGGGTTCGCGGCCATCACCCTCCAGCCCGCCGCGGGCGCGCACGGAGAGTTCACCGGCGTGCTGATGATGCGCGCCTATCACGCCTCGCGCGGCGATACGAAGCGCGTCAAGATGCTGATCCCCGATTCCGCGCACGGGACGAACCCCGCCTCGTCGGGAATGATCGGGCTGCAGGTCGTCCAAATCCCCAGCGACGCGCGCGGCAACGTGGACCTCGAGGCGCTGAAAGCCCAATGCGACGACACCGTGGTCGGCATCATGGTCACCAACCCGAACACGCTCGGCATGTTCGACGAGAACATCGAGCAGGTGGTCAAGATGGTCCACGACTGCGGAGGTCTCGTCTACGGCGACGGCGCGAACTTGAACGCGCTGCTCGGCATCGTCCGCCCCGGCGACCTGGGTATTGACGTGATGCACTTCAACCTGCACAAGACCTTCGCCGTCCCGCACGGAGGCGGCGGACCGGGTTCGGGTCCCGTCGGCGTCGCGGCGCATCTCGCGGACTTCCTGCCCGAACCGCTGGTCGGCATCGTCGAGGACGAAAGCGACGACCAGCCTCCGCTCTTCGGCTTCGTCAAACCCGCCAAATCCATCGGGCGGATGAAGGCCTTCCACGGTCACTTTGGCGGCGGCCTGGTGCGCACCTATACCTACATCGCCATGCAGGGACCGGACGGGCTCAAGGACATCGCCCAATACGCGGTGTTGAACGCGAATTACCTGCTGGCGCGCCTGCGCGACACGTATCATGTCCCGTACGACCGCATCTGCATGCACGAGTTCGTCGCCGAGGGACAGTTCGAAGGCAGCGACGTGCGCGCCCTCGACATCGCCAAACGCCTGATGGATTACAACTTCCATCCGCCGACGAACTACTTCCCGCTCATCGTCCGCGAAGCGCTGATGATCGAGCCGACCGAGACCGAGAACAAGGACACGCTCGACGCCTTCGCCGACGCAATGATCAAGATCGCGGAGGAGGCGAAGACCAGTCCCGAACTATTGCACAACGCGCCGCACATCACGCCGTTTGGACGCATGGACGAAGTCAAAGCGGCGCGCGAACTGGCGCTGTGCTGCTGGCTGCCGGAGGATTACGAGAGCCAGTAATCCGTGAACAGTGATCAGTAAGCAGCGATCAGTAAGCGCTGAAAAAGCCTCGGAGGTGAAAATCTCCGAGGCTTTCTTATTGTCGCTTTTCGCGGACGCTTTTACTTTTTCATCAGCCTCACCGACGAGCTGCCGTCCGCCGAGACGATGGTCAGCGTGTCGCCGGTCAAGGTGAACGCGGCAGTGTCTGCAAGCACGGCCAGGACCGCGCTCTCCTGTTGGTCAATGGGCGGCTGGCACGCCATCAGCGTGGTCATGCCGGCGCCGAACTCGATCTTCGCGCCCGAAACCTTGTAACTGCCGCCGAAGGTATTGCATCCGAGGTTGCCGTTGAAGCGGCCGTCCGCGCTGAAGGTGATGGAGGTATCCTGCTCGACTGGTTTCTGGTTGGACACAGGGCCGTACGAAACCAGCCGCCACTCGCCAGCGACATCCGCCGGCGCGCCGCCTGAGCAAGCCGAGAGTAAAATTCCCATGAGGGCAAACGCGACGATCAAACTCAGTAAAGACTTTTTCATTTTTTTCTCCGTTGAAGGTTATTTTATTCATTGACGCAAATCGAAGCCAAAAGTTCCCGGCGGAAAACCGTCCGTCTTTCATGGTTCACGCGGCCCGGAACGCGCGCAATCCGCATGTAAGAAACGTCCTCTGGCGTTGTCTGACTCACTGAAGCCGCGCGGCGGCTCTTCCAGTCCGCCCTTCTCTCAAAGGGAGGAAGCGCGCACAATAAACGACTCGCGCGGGAGTTCGAATCTTACCTTTGGAAGCGCGGGCATTTAAACGCCGCAGAAATGAATTAGAATCAGGAAAAAGGAGCCAAAATCCATCATGCCAGTCAGCGAAGAAATCCGCCGCAAGATCCTGTCGTTTCAACGTTCGGAAATCACGGAATATCACATCTACAGCAAACTCGCGAAAAAAGTCAACTCGCCCGGAAACGCGAAAATCCTGCAAGAGATCGCGGACGATGAACTGCGTCACTATCAGGGGTGGAAAAAATACAGCGGGCAGGACGTCCAGCCTGACCGCTTCAAAGTCTGGTTCTATTATCTCGTGAGCCGCGTCCTGGGCTTCACCTTCGGCGTAAAGTTGATGGAGATGGGCGAGGAAAAAGCGCAGGCCAATTACGACGCCGTCGCCCAGGCGGTCCCCGAAGCGAGGCAATATCACGATGAAGAGAGCAAACACGAACACCAACTGCTGGGAATGCTGGACGAGGAGCGGCTCCGCTACGCCGGCTCGGTCGTGCTTGGACTGAACGACGCGCTGGTGGAATTGACCGGCGCGCTCGCGGGACTGACGCTGGCCCTCCAGAACGGAAAGTTGATCGCCCTTTCGGGCCTCATCACGGGCATCGCCGCCTCGCTTTCGATGGCCGCGAGCGAGTATCTGTCCACCCGCTCCGAAAAGACGGACAAGCATCCCGTGCGCGCCGCGGTCTACACGGGCATCGCTTACATCATCACCGTAAGCCTGCTCGTCCTGCCGTATCTCATCAGCCCGTCCACTTACATCCTCGACCTTGTCATCGCGTTGACGACCGCGGTGATCATCATCGCGGTCTTCAACTATTACATCTCGGTCGCCAAGGAAGAATCCTTCCGCGAGCGATTCCTGGAGATGGCGGTCTTGAGCCTGAGCGTGGCCGCGTTCAGCTTCGGACTCGGATACCTGATCCGCTTGTGGCTGGGGATCGAAGTTTGACCTGCGCGGCGCGTCCCTTCTCGTCATCGGCGCGGTGTGGATATTTCCGCTACGCGGATGTGCCGCGCTGACCACCACAGGGAGGGTCGAAGCGAAGCGATAAACTTTGAGTTAAATCGCCTGTTTCAAATCGGCTATGACGGGCAAAGAGAACAACTCGCTCCGAAGCAAGCGGCCGGTAAAGAACAGCGCTTCAAAATTTTCCACCTTGCCCGTTTTCGGATTTAGCCGCACGATGATTTCATCTTCCAGTTCCTCCGATTCCTGTTCGGCGTAAGGCGGAACGGTATTGATGTACAAAATATCGGCCTCGCGGTCATATTGAAACGTTAACTTTTCTGCCATTCCATCTCTCCACTCATTACGCGGCGGGTAAAGGGAAATGATTTCATGTCGGCTGCCTCAACTTATACAGCGTCTGGAAGGGACAAAAAGCCGATGGGCTGAACCAGCCATCGGCAAAGAACGCGCCGCGCCAACCGCTCCAAACCCGATTTTCCGAGAACCCGTCCAAAACGCCGACAATGGGGGACAGTGGGTTATAATTTTTCCGTTGTCCCGTAATCAAACGAAAGAACCGTTTTCTCGAACAAAACTCATGCTTGAAAAGCGAGCCCGAATCCATGGACACAATCATCCGCCGCGTGAACCGCTCGAAAGAAGACGCACGCGCCAGTTATAACCGTCTTAGCCGCTGGTACGATGCGATCGCGGGAAGTACCGAAAAGAAATATCGCGATTGGGGATTGCAGAAATTATCCGCCCAGCCCCGCGAAAAGATTTTAGAGATAGGTTTCGGAACGGGACATTGCCTCGTCGCGCTGGCAAAAGCCGTCGGGTCGGAAGGACGCGTCCTCGGCGTGGACATCTCAGATGGGATGCTGGCGATCGCACGCGCGCGCCTGCAAAGGGAAGCGCTGAGCGAACGCGTCGAACTGCATTTGGGCGACGCGGCAAACCTCAACTTTGTCGAAGCGGAGAGCCTCGACGGAATCTTTATGAGCTTCACGCTCGAACTCTTCGACACCCCCGAAATTCCTCGCGTGCTACAGGAGTGTCATCGCATGTTGCGGAACGGCGGCAGGCTGGCGGTCGTTTCGATGACCAAGACAAATCCGCCCGGTCTGGCGGTGCGCCTGTACGAATGGTTCCATGAAATTATGCCGAATTACGCCGATTGCCGTCCCATCTTTGCAAGGCAAGCCATCGAACAAAGCGGGTTTACGATTCAAGATGTAACTGGCTCATCCATGTGGGGTCTGCCGGTTGAGATCGTATTGGGAAAGAAAGCATGAAGATCATCTACATTGCCACAGGCGCCGCGAACATGTTCTGCGGAAGTTGCATGCACGACAACGCGCTCGCCGCAGGGATGAAAACCGCCGGCGAAGACGTCACCATGTTCCCGCTGTATACGCCCATGCGCTTGGATGAAGAGAACGTCGGCGAACGGAAAATTTTTTTCGGCGGCATCAAAGCCTATTTACTTCAAAAATACCCGCATCCTTTTTTGGGGCGCGACCTCCTCTTGCGGATCGCCGGCGCGCAAGCCTTCCTGCGTTTGATGCCGCGCTTCGATATCGGCAGCGCGGTAGATCCCGTCGCAAACGCCGAGATGACCGTCTCCATGTTAAAAGGCGAGAGCGGCAACCAACGCGAACTTTTGGATGAGTTCGTCGGCTGGGTCAAAACGCATTATCAGCCCGACATAATCCACATCACCAACGCGCTGATGATCGGCGTCGCGCGCCAATTCAAACATTCGCTTCAAGTTCCGATCACCTGCGGGCTGCACGGTGAAGATATTTTCCTCGAAGGGCTCCCCCAGCCGTATCAAAACGAGGCGCTGAAATTGATCCGCGAACGCGCGCAGGATGTGGATCGCTTCCTCGCAATCAGCGGCTACTACGGCGACATGTTTTCAAAGTGGGTGGGGCTAGACGCTTCAAAAATTGACGTAGTCTGGCCCGGCATCGCGCTGGACGATTACCGCAATCTGACTCCCGACTCCTCCCCGCGCCCGCTGACAATCGGATTCTTCGCCCGCTTCGTTCCGGAAAAGGGGCTACATCTGCTCGTGGACGCGTTCCTACGCCTCGCCCGCTCCGGCGAATTCCCGAACCTGCAATTGCTCGCAGGCGGATACGTCAGCCGCGCCTACAAAACCTACCTCGACGGCATCCGCAAAACTATCAGGGATAACCGCCTCGAAGACCGGGTCAAATTGTTAGGCACATTGGAACGCGACGAAAAATTGAACTTCTTCAGACAGATAGACGTTTTCTCCGTCCCTGCGCCGTATCGTGAGCCGAAGGGCATCTCCATTCTCGAAGCGCTCGCCGCTGGCGTACCAGTCGTCCAACCCGAGCATGGAGCGTATCCCGAATGGGTAAACGCCACCCAGGGCGGAATCCTGCATCGTCCGCACGATAGCGCCGACCTCGCCGAGAAACTGGCGATCCTTTTACGCGATGCAGAATTGCGCAGGCAGTTGGGTCAGCAGGGACGGCAGGGCATCTTCGAAAATTTCTCCTCCGAAAAAATGACGTCCGCCGCGCTGGAGGTGATGCGGCGGTTGGGGAAAACCAGCCCGGTCGCTCTGTAATAGACCTCTTGCAAAAGCGCGCTAGAGCGCGCGCAATACGCCTTGCGTAAAAGACATTCTCGTCGCCTCCCGCCGTCTTTTTTTCTTAACTTCCTGTAAACTTCCCTGCCTTGACAGCGCAATCTTTTACGGGTATAAAAATACCGACTAGTCGGTTTGTTTTCATTTCCCGCTACCCTCCCGCTCATACGGAGGGAAAAAGGTGAACTATGCAGCAACGCAGCGAAGAGACACGGACGCGCATTCTCGAAGCCGCCGTCAAACAATTTTCGATCAACGGCTACAACGCCGCCAGCGTGGACAATATCTGCGAACAGGCAGGGGTCAGCAAAGGCGCTTTCTATCATCATTTCAAAACGAAACAGGACGTATTTCTGGCCCTGCTCGACGGCTGGCTCCAAACTTTCGACCAGGCCATCGAAGCCTCGAGGGGACGTCCCATGCCCGAAACGTTCCAAATGATGACGGAATATTTCCCGTACATTTTTGAATCCGCCAGCGAAAACCTGCCCATGTTCCTCGAATTTTTACAGCAGGCCAGCCGCGACGAAAAAGTGTGGCAGGCCAGCGTCGCTCCCTACCGCCGCTATCACAAGCAGTTCGCTTCGCTCATCAAAAAGGGGATCGCGGAAGGTTCGTTCGTGGACGTGAACCCCGACCTGGCCGCGCGGCTGATCGTCTCCACGGCGATGGGACTCCTGCTGCAAAGCCTGCTCGATCCCGAAGGCGCGAAATGGGACAAGGTGGCGCGCGACACAGTTCAATTGATGATGACCAGTTTGGTAAAAGCATAACAGCGTTCTCAAACCTCGCTGGCGTTTGAGGCGCCGAGGATGCGAGAACCCATTGGAGGCAATATGTGGTTGGTAACAGGCGCGACAGGACATATCGGAAACGTCCTCGTGCGAAAACTTCTGGAACGCGGCGAAAAGGTCCGGGCGTTGATCCTGCCGGGCGAAAGCCGCGAACCGCTCAAAGGTCTGGACGTGGAGGCGGTGGAAGGCGACGTGCTGAATCTGGATTCGCTGTTCGAGCCTCTGCGCGGCGTCAAGGGCATCTTCCACCTGGCGGGCGTCATCTCGATCATGCCGGGCCCCGACCCGTTCGTCCGCAAAGTCAACGTGGAGGGGACGAAGAACGTCCTGAAGGCCGCGCGGGAAACGGGCGTGAAGAAGATGGTGTACACGAGTTCGATCCACGCCATCAAGCGGGTGGAGAACGGCGTCATTGACGAGAACATCCCCTACGACATGGACAATCCCTACGGCGCGTACGACCGCTCGAAAGCGGAGGCGACTCTCGAAGTGCTGGATGCGGCTCAGGCTGGACTGGAGGCGGTCGTCGTCTGCCCGACGGGCGTCATCGGCCCCCACGACTACCGCGGCTCGATGATGGGTTCCCTCATCCACGACGCGGCCGAGGCCAAACCCTCGCTCTACGTGGACGGCGCCTACAACTTCGTGGATGTGCGCGACGTGGCCGACGGTCTCATCGCCGCGGCGGAGAAGGGCAAGCGCGGCGAGAGTTACATTTTGTCTGGAAACAATATTTCGGTGCGCTACCTGCTCGAAACGATCCGCGAGATCACGGGACGCGGCTTCTTCCAAATGAAGGTCCCGTTCGACCTGGCGAAATTCTTCGCCCTGTTCACGCCGATGTACTACCGTCTCGCGCACGCCACGCCGAAGTTCACGCCATATTCGCTGGAGGTGCTGCGGAGCAATTCGAACATCAGCCACGCCAAGGCGACGCGCGAACTCGGCTACAAGCCGCGCTCGATCTTTGAAACCCTGTCGGACACGGTGAAATGGTTTCGGGAGAAGCGAGAACAGAGATTAGAGAACAGAGAGTAGCTCCCTGCCCTCCCGAAGGGCAGCGAATAAAAATTAGATGTTACCAAAAATCCGTCCATTGACTGTGGGTCACGAACCGACCCTGCACTCAGGGCAATGAATTCACCAAATAGGAGACACACAATGAAAATCGTTACCGATTGCGCGGCGGACATGCCAGCCGAAGAATTGGAAGAACTCGGCATCATTCAGGCGCCGCTGTTCATCCAGTTTCCCGAAGGCGAGATCAACTCCGCCGACATCAGCGCCGACGCGTTCTACGACCGGCTCGAGGCCATGCGTCCGCAGATCCCGACGACGGCCATGCCGTCCACCGGGCTGTTCGCGGAGTTGTACCGCAAGGCGGCGCAGGCGGGAGAGAAGATCCTGTCCATCCATATCTCTTCGGGACTGAGCGGGACGATCAATTCTGCGCGCGAGGGCGGCGAGCAAGCCAAACCCGAAGCGGACGTTTCCTTTTGGGACACGCTCACCCTCTCCGGCGGCGAGCGCTTCCAGGTGATGGCCGCCGCGCTGGCCGACAAGGCCGGTTGGGCGTTGCACGCCATTCAAGAAAGGCTGGAGAAGCTCCGCGAGCAGACCGAGGTGATCTACACGCTCGACACGCTGGAATATCTCGCCCGCGGCGGGCGCATCGGACGCGTGAAAGCCATCGCGGGCGCGCTGTTGAACCTGAAACCCGTCATCCGCGTGGACACGGACGGAAAATATTCCACCGTGAAAACCGAACGCACGCTCGGCAAATCCATGGCCGCCATCACGGACCATCTCCTCGAAAAATACGCGCGCACGCCCGTCTGGGTCACTGTGCTGCACGGACGTTTCGCGGAAAAAGCGGACGTTCTGGCCGACGAATTGAAGTCCAAACTCAACATCGCCAAACTGGAAGTGATGCGCATCTCGCCGGTGCTGGGAGTCCACACCGGTCCCGGCATCGTCGGCGCGGCAGTGGCTCCGATGGAGTTGATGGAAGACCTGCTCGCATAAGCGCGCGGTCCTGGCAATGATGGATTGGAAGAATCAGACTGCAATCGTGACCGGCGCGTCGTCGGGAATTGGGGAAGCGACGGCGCGTCGACTCGCGGCGGCGGGGATGCGCGTGGTGTTGGTGGCGCGTCGTCTGGAGCGCCTGCTCGGGCTGCGCGCGGAGATCGCGTCGGCGGGGGGAAAGGCCGAGGCGCTCGCGGCCGATTTGGGGTCGGAGGCGGAGCGCAGGCGCGTCTTCGAGCAGGTCGGCGCGGCGGACGTCCTCGTCAACAACGCGGGGTTCGGCTGGTACGGTTACTTCAACGAGATGCGCTGGGAGACGGCGCGCGATATGCTTCAGGTCAACGTGGAGGCGGCCGCGCACCTCACGACGTTGTTCCTGCCGGGGATGCGGGAGCGGAACCGGGGACACATCGTCAACGTGGGTTCGATCTCGGGGAACATCCCCAGCCAGGGCATCGCGCTGTACGGCGCGACGAAGGCGTTTTTGGATAATTTCACCACGGCGCTGGCGCGCGAACTGCGCGGGACGCGCGTCCATGCCAGCGTGGTGCGGGCGGGACCGGTGCGGACCGAGTTCGGCGAGGCCGCGCTCAGTCGGGAAAACGGCGGGCACGTCCCCACCGAAAAAGTGGGCGTGACTTCGGAAGTGGTGGCGCGGGAGATCTGGAGGCTGTTGCAGCGGCCGCGCCGCGTGGTCTATGTGCCGCGCTGGATGGGAATCGTCCCGTGGGTGGAGTTGAGTTTCGGCTGGATCATTGACCGCGTCGGGCCGCTGCTGTTGAGACGACAGACGCATACGAAGACTCAAACGACCTGACGTAAAGTCAGGTCGTTTGCGAGGAGGGGAAATTCATGTCACGCTGGAGTTGTTGCTTTTTGTAGTTGATCGTGGTCGGGCAGAAGCGTTTCGGCGCGATAAATGGCTGGAATGAAGTATCCCGTCACGCCGACGAGCGCCACGCCGAGGTTGGCAAAGACCATCAGCAGGCCCATGCCCGCGCCGGGTCCCGAACCGACCAGCCAGGAGAAGGCGTGCGAAAGACCGCTCGAGGTCCGCATGGCGGGTTCCATCACGAAGTCGGCCAGCGTCCCACCAATAACAAACATCAACAAA
>DKTP01000102.1 GCA_002473085.1 Anaerolineales bacterium UBA7227 | reverse complement strand
GGTTTAGAGATAGGTTCTTACTGCCGGTCATTGCCACATTGGCCGCGCTCGGTGTAGGGGCGGTAATGCTTCTGTTTCTCAAGGTCAACCCCATTGCCGCATACGCCTCATTGCTGCAGGGCGCGTTTGGCAGCGCCAACGCGCTGGCTGAGACGCTCGTCAAAGCCACGCCGCTATTGCTGGTGGCCCTGGGAATCTGCATCTCCTTCCGCGGCGACGTGATCAACATCGGCGGCGAGGGACAGATGATCGTCGGCGCCATCCTGGCGACCTGGGTCGGCCTCACGTTCACCGACGCGCCGGGCTGGCTCATCATCATTCTCGCGCTGCTGGGCGGCTTTGTCGGCGGCGCGATCTGGGGCGGAATCCCCGGCCTGCTCAAGGCGTACTTCAACGTCAACGAGATTCTTAGCACAGTGATGATGAACGCCATCGCCGTCCAGTTGATGAACTTCCTGTTGCGCGGCCCGATGATCGATCCCGTGCAGGCGCAAAACGCCTCCAAAATCCCGCAGACCGCCCGCCTGATGGACGCCTTCCACCTGCCGCGCTTGATCCCCACCCGCCTGCATCTGGGCGCGTTGATCGCGGTCATTCTGGCGATCCTGGTCTTCATCTTGCTGTGGCGCACCACGCTGGGCTATCGCATCCGCGCGGTCGGACAGAGCCAGCACGCCTCGCGCTACGCGGGCATCCAGGTGCCGCGCTACGTGGCGCTGGCGCTCTTGCTGAGCGGCGCGTTCGCGGGTCTGGCCGGCGCGGTGCAGGTTTACGGCGTGAACTACCGCATGATCACGGACGGTTCCGCTTCGGGGTTCACGGGCAGCGCCGGGTTCAACGGGATCGTGGCCGCCCTGTTTGGGCAGCTGCATCCCGTCTGGTCCATTCCCGCTTCGATCCTGTTTGGCGCGTTGCTGGTGGGGGCGAATAGTATGCAGCGGGCGATGCAGGTCCCGTCGGCGCTGATCACGGCAATGAACGGCCTGGTGGTCGTGTTCGTCGTCAGCAGCGAGTACTGGCGCAGACAAAGGCAGCGCCGCAGGCTGACGGTCGCCAAAGAGGAGGAAGGTCCTCCTCCGAAGCCCGACCAGCCCCAGGTTCAGGCAAAGGAGGCGGCGCGATGATCTCCGAACTGTTCTCCGTCACCGTCCTGATCGGGATCCTGGCTTCGGGCATCCGTCTCGCCACTCCCTACCTGTACGCCGCCATCGGAGAGACGCTGGGACAAAAAAGCGGCGTTCTCAACCTGGGCGTGGAAGGCCAGATGCTGCTCGGCTGCTTCGCGGCCTTCTACGTGGTCTTCGCCACAGGGAATTTGTGGCTGGGCCTGCTGACCGCCATGGCCGTCGGCGCGCTGATGGGACTGGCGATGGCCTTCGTCACCGTCAACCTGCGCGCCCAGCAGGGCATCAGCGGCATCGGTTTCTACCTGTTTGGATTGGGGCTGAGCGACCTGCTCTTTCAAAAAATGCACGGCTCCGTGGAAACCGTGCAGGGTTTTCCTAAAATCTACATCCCCGGCCTGAGCGACATCCCCGGTATCGGCGACATCTTCTTCAGCCAGAATATCCTGGTCTACATCGCCTACCTGCTTGTACCGCTGGCCTGGTTTTTGCTGAACAAGACCACGCTTGGGTTGAAGATCCGCGCGGTGGGCGAAAACCCCGACGCGGCCGATTCGCTTGGCGTGAGCGTGGCGCGCGTCCGTTATTTCACCATCATCGTCGGCGGGACGCTTTCCGGCATGGCGGGCGCCTCGTTGTCCATCGCGCTGCTCAATGTCTTCCAACAAAATATGACCAGCGGACTGGGCTTCATCGCCGTGGCGCTGGTCTACTTCGGCGCGTGGAAGCCTGTGGGCGTGTTGGGCGGCGCGCTGCTGTTCAGCATGGTCAACTCGCTGCAATTGTGGATCCAGGTATTGGGCATTCCCATCCCCTCCGACATTGCGGTGATGATGCCCTACGTACTGACCATCTTCGTCCTGATACTCTCGGTTTCAAGAGTCCGGGCGCCAGCGGCCCTGACCAAACCATTCGAACGCGAAGCCTGAACGGGCAAGGAGGTGCGCGGCAGTCATATCATGCAACAACCCCACATTCCCATGGGATCGTCCCGATCCCGCAACCATCCTTTCCACATTCAACGACTGGAGAAGAAGATGAAAAAGTTTGCCAATTTAGCGACTCTCTTCCTGGCCCTGGCTCTCGTCTTGAGCGCCTGCGGCGGCGGTGGCGGCGGCGATCAAACCGCCAAGAAATTCCGCGTGGCCGTCGTCATGCCCAGCGCCATCAACGACCTGGCTTTCAGCCAGAGCATGTACGACACCCTGAAGCACATCCAGGAAGAAATGGGCGGCCCCGACAAATTCGAGTTCGTTTACTCCGACAACATGTTCGTGGTGGACGATGCCGCCGCCGCCATCCGAGAATACGCCTCGCAGGGCTACGATCTGGTGATCGGCCACGGTTCGCAATACGGTTCCTCCATGCAGGAAATTGCCCCCGATTTCCCCAAGACATCCTTCGCCTGGGGAACCACTGTAGACACCTTTGGCCAACCGAACATCTTTGCCTATGAAGCGGCCTCCCAGGAAGGCGGATACGTCAACGGCGTGATCGCGGCCGCCCTGAGCAAATCCAACGTGATTGGCGTGATCGGCCCCATCGAAACCGGCGACGCCAAATTGTACGTGGACGGCTTCAAGGCCGGCGTCTTGGCCGCCAATCCCGACGCCACCGTGAACGTCAACTACATCGGCTCGTTCTCCGACGTAGCCCTGGCCTCGGAAGCCGCCACCACCCACATCGCCGCCGGCGCGGACGTGATGACCGGTTCCGCCCAGATGGTCGTGGGCGCCATCGGCAAGGCAAAGGAATCCGGCGCGCTGTGGTTCGGCACGCAGTCCAACCAGACCTCCCTGGCCCCCGAAGTCGTGGTCGCCAGCCAGGTCTACCACTGGGAATTTGCCGTGCGCGAGATGATCGCCCTCATTCAGAAAGGCACGCTCGGCGGAAAAACCTTCACCGCCAACCTCAAGAACGGCGGCGAGGTGATCGAATTCAATCCCGCCTACAACCTCCCCGCGGACGTCAAGACCCTTGCCGACAACACCATCAAGGGCATCGCCGACGGGACCATCAAGATCAACCTGCCTTAACCAACGGCAGTCCATGGACCTGACAGGTCCTCGGGCCTGTCAGGCCTTTAAAAAACCAGGATGGCATCTATGGCCGAATCGAATCTGCTTCCCTCCGGCAAACCTCGCGTCGAGACGCTCGAAATGCGCGGCATCACCAAGCGTTTCCCCGGGGTGCTTGCGAACGACAAGGTGGACTTCGACGTGCAGACCGGCGAAGTCCACGCCTTGCTCGGCGAAAACGGCGCGGGCAAAAGCACATTGATGAAGATCCTCTACGGGATGTATCGTCCCGACGAAGGCGAAATCCTGCTCAACGGGCAGCCCATCACGATCGCCTCGCCCATCGATTCGATCAGATACGGCATCGGCATGATCCACCAGCACTTCATGCTGGCGCAGACGCTAACCGTGGCCGAAAACGTCGCCCTGGGGCTGCCATCCTCCCGCGGCATCCTGACCGACCTCGACCGCGTCTCCAAACGCATCCTCGAACTGGCCGACATCTACGGCTTAAAAATAGACCCCGGCGCCTACGTCTGGCAGCTTTCCGTCGGCCAGCAGCAGCGCGTGGAGATCATCAAAGCCCTCTACCGCGGCGCGGCCCTCCTCATCCTCGACGAACCGACCGCCGTCCTCACCCCGCAGGAAGTGGACGAGTTGTTCGTCATCATGAAGCAGATGACGCGGGACGGTCACGCCCTCATTTTCATCTCGCACAAACTGCACGAAGTCGTCGAGATCAGCAGCCGCGTCACGGTCTTGCGCGACGGGCGCAAGATCGGCACGCGTCCCACCAGCGAGACGAACAAGCAGGACCTGGCAAACTGGATGGTCGGCCGCGAGGTGGGATTCGCCCCCGACCGCGGCCACGCGGAACTTGGAGAGACGCGGCTCCAACTGGAAGACGTCCACTGTGGAAGCGACCGCGGCGCGCCGGGGCTGCGCGGCGTCAGTCTCGATGTGCGCTCGGGCGAGATCCTCGGCATCGCGGGCGTCTCGGGCAACGGTCAACGCGAATTGGCGGAGACCATCACCGGCCTGAGAAAAGTCGCCAGCGGACGCGTCCAGCTCGAAGGGCAGGAGGTCGCCAACCTCCCGCCCGGCGAACTCACCGAGCGGATGCTTTCCTACATCCCCGAAGAACGGATGCGCGACGGCATGATCAAGGAATTCACCGTCGCCGAAAACCTGATCCTGCGCGAACACCAAAAACAGCCCTACTCGCGCAACGGCTTCCTGGATTTGAACCGCATCGCAAGTCACGCCGACCAACTGATCAGGGAGTTCAACGTCAAAACGCCCTCGCGCGACACGCTGGCAAAGAACCTCTCCGGCGGCAACATTCAAAAGGTGGCGCTGGCGCGCGAACTCTCGCGCAGCCCGCGCGTCATCATCGCCGCCCAGCCCACGCGCGGACTCGACATCGGCGCCACAGAATACGTGCGCGCCCAACTGATCGAACAACGGCGCAGGGGCGCGGCCGTCATGCTCATCTCGGAAGACCTCGACGAGATCCTCGCCATCTCCGACCGTATCGCCGTCCTCTATGAAGGGCGGGTGATGGACATCGTCCCGCGCGGAAACGCCACGCCCGAAAAACTCGGCCTGCTGATGGCAGGCGTACACTCCGAAGACCGCGTCTCTGATGTAAAATAGGCGCGCCGCGGACAGGACGACGTTTCGCTCCGCAAAACACATCCATCGGTTCGGTGGTCGCTGTGCGATGGCGGCAAGTTTCCGCCCATTGAAAATTACAGCGGCGTTGGGACGCGCGACGCGGCCCATCGAAAAGTACCGCCGCTTTGAAAGAAAGGACGCCACATGAACCTTTGGCAGGAATACAAACGACCCGCCTCCATCGCGGAGGCTGTTCAACACCTTGCCGCCGCGCCCGGTCCCGCGCTCCCCATCGCGGGCGGCACCGACCTGTTGCTGGATTTGCGACAGGGCAACCATCCCCCCGTCCATACTTTAGTTGACCTGACCTTCGTCCCAGAGATGACCGCGCTCGAACTGCGCGCGGACTCGCTCTACATCGGCGCGACCGTCCCCGTCAGCCGCATCGCCCGCGACCCGCTGGCGGGCGCGCATGCCCAGGCGCTGGTCGAAGCCTGCAATTTGATCGCGGGCCCGCAAGTCCGCAACACCGCCACCCTCGGCGGCAACGTGGCCCACGCCCTCCCCGCCGCCGACGGGACCATCGCCCTCGCCGCGCTGGACGCCGCCGCCGAAGTCGCCAGCGCGGCGGGGACGCGGAAAATGCCCTTCGCCTCGCTCTTCCTCGGCCCGGGCAAATCGGCTATTGACAAGTCAAAAGAGATCATCGTCGGCTTTCATATCCCAATTACCAATTACCAATCATCAATTACCGCCTCCTGCTTCAAACGCGTCATGCGCCCGCAGGGAGTGGCGCTCCCCATCCTGAATTGCGCCGTCTGGCTGGCGCGCGCGGACGACGCCATCGCCGATATCCGCATCGCCGTCGGCCCGGGCGGACCGGTCCCCTTCCGCGCCGCCGAAGCCGAGTCCGCCTTGCGCGGCCAGCCTCCCGCCGAAGAGGCCTTCTCCCGCGCCCTCGACGCCCTGCTCGACCAGGCCAAATTCCGCACCAGCGCCCGCCGCGCCAGCGCGGACTATCGCCGTCACATCGTGGGCGGATTGTTCAAGGATGTTTTGGAGACCGCGTGGAAACGCGCAGAATAGGATTAACGGTATGTCAACAATAAATCTCACTGTAAATAACCAGCCATATTCCCTCGAAGCCGTCCCCGGCGAGACGCTCTCCACCCTCCTGCGCGAACGCCTGCGCCTGACGGGGACGAAGATCGGCTGCGACGAGGCCGAATGCGGAGCCTGCACCGTCCTGGTGGACGGCGAGCCGATGATGTCCTGCGTCTATCCCGCGGAGCGCGCGGACGGGAAGACCGTCCTCACCATCGAGGGACTCGCCCAGCGCGTCCACGATGAGATGAAACTGCATCCGCTGCAGGAAGCCTTCGTGGAACACGGCGCGGTGCAATGCGGATTCTGCATCCCCGGGCAGATTATGACCGCCCACGCCCTGCTGAAACGGAATCCAGACGCGGACAGCGACGAGATCCGTTTCGCGCTCAAAGACACGCTCTGCCGCTGCGCGGGTTACCCGTCCATCGAGAACGCCATCCTCGCCGCGGCCCAGGCGCTGCGGACGGGAGAACCCGTCCAGAAGCCGACGCATGTCCCGGATTCGATCCACGGCTACAAGACCGTCGGGCATTCGCACCTGCGTCCCGAAGCAGTGGAGAAAGTCACCGGCGCGGCCGTCTACACCGACGATTTGAAGTTCGAGGGGATGCTGTACGCCAAAGTCAAGCGGGCGATGATCCCGCACGGCTTCCTGACGAAACTTGACGTTTCCAGAGCCAAAGCGCTGAAAGGCGTCGCCGCGGTGTTGACCGCCGAGGATATCCCCGCTGAGAAAAATCACGGGCTGGTCATCTACGACTGGCCGGCGCTGGTTGGGCTGGGGGAACGCGTCCGCTACGTGGGGGACGCGCTCGCCATCGTCGCCGCGGAGACGTCCGAGATCGCGGAGCAGGCCGTCGGTCTGATCGAGGCGGAGTTCGACCTCCAGCCCGTGATCTCGAATCCCGTCATGGCGCGCCAGGAGGGAGTCCCGCAGATCCACGAGCAGGGCAACCTGCTCAAGCACATCAAAGTCCGCAAGGGCGACATGGAGAAGGGCTTTGCCGAGGCCGACGTGATCCTCGAACACACCTTCCACACGCCGACCACCGACCACGCCTTCATGGAGCCGGAATGCAGCATCGGCGTGCCGCTGCCCGACGGCCGCATGGAAATTTACGTCGGCTCGCAGATCCCCTACCAGGACCGCACGCAGGTGACGCGGGTGATGGGCTGGCCCGAGGAGCGTGTGCGCATCGTCGGGCAGTTGATGGGCGGCGGGTTTGGCGGCAAGGAGGACGTGGCGGGACAGATCCACGTCGCCATGCTCGCCAACGTCACGCAGCGCCCCGTGAAGTTGCTCTTCGACCGCCGCGATAGTTTGATCGTCCACCCGAAGCGTCACGCCACGCAGATCCGCGTCAAAGTCGGCGCAAAACTGGACGGGCGCATCGTCGCCATGGAAACCGAGCTCTACGGCGACACGGGCGCGTACGCCTCGCTCGGCGAAAAAGTGATGACCCGCGCCACCACGCATTCCGCCGGGCCGTACGAGATCGAACACGTCCGCGCGGATTGCTATGCCATGTACACGAACAACCCGCCTGCGGGCGCGTTCCGCGGCTTCGGCGTGACCCAGTCCGCGTTCGCGGTCGAATCGATGATGGACATGCTCGCCGACCGGCTGGGCATTGACCGCATCGAACTGCGCCGCATGAACGCCCTGCGCGTGGGCAGCGTCACCAACACGGGGCAGCGGCTGACCGAGTCGGTCGGCCTGACCGAATGTATTGACAGGGTCTCGAACGCCATGCTCCAAATCTCGGGGCTGAGCCGCGAGGACCTGTTCAAGCCGCGCGTCACGCCCGAAGCGCCGCATTTGGTACGCGCCTGGGGCTTTGCCTCGGCCTACAAAAACACCGGTCTCGGCGGCGGCGCGCCCGATATTTCCGGCGCGGACGTGGAACTTTACGAGGACGGCCACTTTCAAGTGCGCAGTTCCGCCGCGGAGTTGGGACAGGGGCTCGTCACCGTGATGCGCCTGATCGTGGCCGAGGAGATGTCCGTCCCGCCCGAACAGGTGCGCGTCCTCGTGATGGACACCGACCTGACGCCCAACGGCGGTCCCACCACCGCCTCGCGCCAGACGTTCGTCACCGGCAACGCCTCGCGGTACGCGGCCAAAACCCTGCGCGACCAGATCACCGCCGCGCTGGCGGAGAAATACGATATCCGCCCTGAGCAGATTCGATACGAAAACGGGAGCATCCACGTCAACGGGCATTCGTTGAGCTACGCGGACGTCTACCGGGAAATGACCGCCCTCGGACAGCAGCCCCGCGTCAGGTATGAATATGAAGCGCCGAAGACCAAGCCGCTCGGCGAGGGCGGCGACATGCACTTCGCGTTCTCGTTCGCGACTCAGGCCGCCGAAGTGGAAGTCAACAAACTGACGGGCGAAGCGCGCGTCCTGCGCGTCGTCTCGGCCAACGACGTGGGCGCGGCCATCAATCCGCTCGGCTTGCAGGGACAGGTGGAGGGCGGCGTGATGATGGGACTCGGCAACTGTCTCACCGAGGAGTTCATCGTCGAGGAGGGCAACGTCGTCTCCGACCGCCTCGCCCGCTACCGCATCCCGGGCATCATGCTCACGCCGGAGATCACGTCCATCATCGTGGAACATCCCATATCCGCCGGGCCGTTCGGGGCGAAGGGCGTCGGCGAGATTTCCAGCATCCCCACCACGCCCGCCATCACCAACGCCATTTACAACGCGGTCGGCGTGCGGATTGACAAACTCCCGGTGGACCAGGAGCTGATCGCGAGGGAGTTGTGGGAACGGGAAGGGAAGTAAGCAGAAAGCGGAAGGCAGAAAGCAGAAATGAAGGACTCTCGGATCGGATGACTGAGAGTCCTTTTTCCTATGCCCAGCCCATTAATCGCGCTACGCTGGCCGTCAGGAATGTGACGATGAATGCGACTCCCAGCGTGATCACCACACTGACCGTCGCCCACTTGTAGGATTTGGTTTCCTTGTAGATGGTCATAATTGTCGTGGCGCAGGGATTGTGCAGGAGCGCGAACAGCATCAGGTTGACCGCGGTGAGCATCGTCCAGCCGTTCTGGTCAATGAGCAGGGTGCGGATGGCTTCGCTCGTGCCGGGGCCGTCAATCATCATGCCCGCGCCTGTGTACATCATCATCATGGTCGGGACGACGATCTCGTTGGCGGGGATGGCGATGATGTAGGCCAGCAGGATCACGCCGTCGAGACCGAGGAGCAGGCCGAAGGGGTTGAGCCAGTTCGCGATGGCCGCGGCCAGGTTCGAGGTCCCGAAAGGAACGTTGGCGAGTATCCAGATGACCGCGCCGGCGGGGGCGGCCGTCTGCATGGCGCGCCAGAGGACGAAGATGGTGCGGTCAATGATGGAGGTGTAGAGGATGCGGCTGATATTTGGACGGCGGTAGGGAGGCAGTTCGAGCGTGAACGCGGAGGCTTCGCCTTTGAGGACGGTGCGCGAGAGCAGCCACGACATGAGGAAGGTGAACGCGACCCCGAGCAGAACGACTCCCACGACCGCGCCCGCTGCGATGACGGAAGAGGCGAGTCCGCTGAAGCCCGCGGCGACGAAGACCGTCGCCAGCATGATGAGAGTTGGGAAGCGTCCATTGCAGGGGACGAAATTGTTGGTGAGGATGGCGATCAGGCGTTCGCGCGGCGAGTCGATCACGCGCGTGGCGACCACACCCGCGGCGTTACAGCCGAAGCCCATCGCCATGGTGAGGGATTGCTTGCCGTGCGCGCCTGCTTTTTTGAAGAGCCAGTCCATGTTGAAGGCCACGCGCGGCAGATAGCCGAGGTCTTCGAGAAAGGTGAAGGCGGGAAAGAAGATCGCCATCGGCGGGAGCATGACACTGACGACCCACGCCAGGCCGCGATAGACGCCGTCCCAGACGAGGCCTGTGATCCACCAGGGGATGCTCCACGAAACGAAGATGGCGCGCGCCCAATCGCCGAACGCGAAGAGTACGTTTGCGATCGCGTCGGAAGCCACGTTCGCGCCAGAGACGGTCAGCCAGATGATGATGGCGAGCAGGATCAGCATGATCGGCAGACCCGTGATGGGCGAGGTGACGAGGCGGTCTATCTTCTGGTCGAAGTCGTATTTTTTGTCTTTGGCGGTTTTGACGGCGCGCTGCGCGATGGCCTCGGCTTCGGCGTAGAGGGATTTGACGATCTCGTCGCGGAAGCCGCTGGAAAGATTGTTGCGGAGGATTTCTGCTTTGGCTAGTATTTCGTTGGGGTTCATAAGTTTTCCTGTGTCAAGTGTTACAGTGTCAAGTGTCACGGAGAGCGTTTTTTGAGGGAGGTTTTCAAGCCGCCGATGATGGCTTTTGTCTTTTCGGCTTGTTGATATTCGGAATCGAATACGGCTTTATTGATGTAGCCAATGTCAAGCGCGGCATAAAGAAGAGATTGAACTTCGACAGCCGAACGGCGAGAGAAACCCAGAAACCGCGCGAATTCAATTTGCGAATCACAATCAAATCCTTCGGCGATATTGGTCATCACAGAGACGGCAGCGCGTTGGATTTGATCTCGCATTCCAAAATCACGGGCAAATGCTCCTTCATTTGTGATCTTGTAAATTTCTTTAACCAACTTGCGTGCTTCCTGCCAGCCAATGATATCTTCGAAGCGTTTTATGAGGGGCATAGTTTTCTCCTTTTGAGTGTTTCAGCGTCAAGCGCTTCGGCGCCATGTGATACCGAATCACTGGACAACGTGACACTGAATCACTGAGCAACGTGACACTGAATCACTGGGCAACGTGACACCTATTGCCTTCCTTCAACCGACATCTTCTTGCTAAATTGGACATCCTGCCGCGTTTGGCGCGATACGATTTCGGCGAGTTCTCCGCTCGAAAGCGCCTTCTGCACGCGCGCGTCCCCGTCCAGGAGACGAATCGCCAGCCAGCGCGCGTTGGGGATGCCAGGCGCCATTTGCTCGATCATCGGCGCGAGTTCGTTGACGGCTTTCTGGAACTCGGGCGTGCCGTGGACGCGCAGCGGCTTGGTGGCGACCAGCCCCTCGATCACCTCGGAGACAGTCGTCAGCAATGTGGACATGCCCTCGCCCGTCCGCGCAGTGATCGGGATGGCGGGTACGCCCAGGTCACGCGAGAGCGAGCGGGCGTCCACTTCGAGTCCTTTGCGGCGCGCTTCGTCCATGAGATTGACGGCGACCACGACTTTGTCGGTGATCTCCATGACCTGCATGACGAGATTCAAGTTGCGCTCCAGCGCGGTCGCGTCGGCGACGACGATGGTGCAATCGGGTTGGCCGAACAAAATAAAGTCGCGCGCCACTTCTTCGTCCTGTGATGCCGATAAAAGCGAGTACGTGCCAGGCAGGTCAACGAGTTTGTATTTCACGCTGTTGAACTGGTAGCCGCCCTCGGCGCGCGTGACGGTCTTGCCAGGCCAGTTGCCCGTGTGCTGCTTGAGTCCCGTCAGCGCGTTGAAGAGCGTGGACTTGCCCGTGTTCGGGTTGCCCGCCAGCGCGACGACGCGGTCGAAGTCGCCCGTCTTGATTCCCATCTGCTCCAGCTGCGCGTACGCGGGACAGGTTTCGCAGCGCTCGGCGGGAAGGGTGATTTTTGTGTTGGTCATATCAGTGTTCCTGTGTCAAGTATTTCGGTGTCACGTGATACTGAATCACGTGACACTGGAAAACGCTAAACGGGTTTGACCCAAATCTGCGCGGCCTGATCTTTTCGCAACGCAATGAGGGTTCCACGCACGCGATAGCCACGCGGGTCGCCGAAGAAATTTTGCAGTTCGGGGTAGATGGTGGTTCCAGGCGTGAGGCCGAGATCGAGGAAGCGGCGGCGGGTGAATCCCTGCACGGCGTCGTCGAGCGTGACGATCTCGGCGCGGCGGTCGTGCGCGAGTTCGGTCAGCGGGATGGCCTCGCGCTTGAGCAGTTCGCTTTCGGGCAACGGCGCCACGCTGATGTTCGACGCCACCGCGGGCGCCAGCCGATATTCGTTCTCGCCGTCGCTCAAGACGACCCGTTGCGGGGTGCGTTCCAGAATGCGGATGTCCTGCCCGAGGCGGAGTCCCGCCGCCAGGATTTGTTCGTAGGCCAGGGCGGGCTCATCCTCGAGGTGGACGATTCGCGCTGGGCGGTCGGGCTGCCACGCGGTGACGGGCATTCCCTCCGCCCGATCCATTTTCCCCTCGCGCGTCGGGATGGGGTCTCCATGCGGATCGCGCGTCGGGTGGCCGAGCGCGGCGTCCAGTTCGTCGAGTTGCGCCT
The DNA here is from genome assembly GCA_002473085.1 of Anaerolineales bacterium UBA7227. Lineage (GTDB taxonomy): Bacteria > Chloroflexota > Anaerolineae > Anaerolineales > Villigracilaceae > Denitrolinea > Denitrolinea symbiosum. The sequence goes on along the minus strand of DKTP01000102.1, from coordinate 33,802 downwards.
CGGTGAGACGGTGCTCGCGGCGCTGCGCCTCGCCGTGGACTCTTTCCAGCGGCATACGCGCCTCGTCCGCGAGGTAGCGCTCCCATAGTCGGTGCGCGCGGACGACGTGCAGCGCCCAGCGTTCGCCTTCGGCGGTGAGATGCAGCCGGTCGCCGCGCGATTCGAGCAGGCCCTGCGCCTCCATCCCCTCAATGAGACGCGTTACGGTTGGCCGCGCCAACCCCAACGTCCCGGCGAGGGATTCGGGGGAGGCGTGACGTCCGTCCTGTTCACGGTCGAGCAGGTGCTTGAGGGCGTCCTCCATCCGCTCGCGTTCCCGCGCGGCGCGGTAGGACTTGTATTGGGAGAAGAGTCCCACGCGGGGAAGGAACGTGATGAGCAGGATAACGATAAGAATGATGAGCAAGTAAGCTGAATTCATAGGGGGCCTTTGGGGTGTGTTGATAGGCGCGCGCGCATTGCGCCGCGGCCTGCGTACGCGTTTATCCATTTATTGGCGTACATCGACGAAGATTTTCGTCGTGACGCTCAACCCAAGAACGTTCGATTTCTTCCCGATCTTCACCGTCAAATTGTGATCGAACTCGGAGTAGGCTGCGGCTTGAATCTCCGCGCCGGGGACGAGGCCGATGCTTTCAAGATGGCGCAGCAGGTTCGGGTCGGCGGCGTCGACGCGCTGGACGGTCGCGGTCTGGGCGGGACGAAGAGCCGCGAGCGGAGTCGAGGCGTCCGCGGGCATGGTCAGGTCGGCGGAGGGGATGGGTTCTCCGTGCGGGTCGCGCGTCGGGTGGCCGAGCGCGGCCGCGATGCGGGACTCCAGGTCCTTCGAGATGACGTGTTCCAGGCGTTCCGCCTCCTCATGGACCTCGTCCCAGGTGTAGCCAAGCGTCTGCACCAGCCAGGTTTCCAGCAGGCGGTGATGGCGGATGACTTCGAGCGCGGCCCGCAGCCCCGCTTTGGTCAGCGTGACGCCCTGGCGCTTTTTATAGATCACGAGCGGCGGCCTGGCGGCGGCAAGTTTTTGCAGCATACCCGTCACCGAAGCGGGCGCGACGTTCAAGCGCGCGGCCAGTTCGGTGGTGCTGGCCGCCACGCCCTCCTCGCTCAGTTCGTAGATGCGTTTCAGGTAATCCTGAATGGATCGGGTCAGGGATTCTGTCATGGCTAATCCTTTATTTAGTTTCACCTAAATAATTGTAGCCGAGGGAAGATTGCCTGTCAAGATGCAAAACAGGGACGCGTCGCCTGGCAGCGCGGATACGCGGCGGCAAGGCCGCCCGGGCCGCCAAAAGAACGGAAGGACTCTCACGGCTCGGGCCTGAGAGTCCTTCCGTTTCGTAAAAAGCCTATCGCGTTCCAGCGGGTAAATTCCCGCCTTTCAACATGACAACGCCGGGCCGCTAGTATCTGCCGCGCTTCGCCACCACATCGGGGTTCGCCAGTTCGTCCTCCCGCGCAGGGAAGACCTGCACCGCGCAAGCCTTGAACTCGGGGATCTTCGCCTGCGGATCGAGCGCGTCGTTCGTCAACAGGTTCGCGGCGGCTTCGTGGAAATGCCAGGGGATGAAGACCACGCCGACGGTCGTCTTCTCGGTCACTGTGGCGCGCAGGACGACCTCCCCGCGCCGCGACGTGACCCGCACCGGGTCGTCGTTTCGGATGCCGTGGATGTCCGCGTCGGCGGGATGGATCTCGACGCGCGCTTCGGGGAAGGCTTCGTCCAGCGCGGAGTTCCTCGAAAGCGTGCCGCCGTGCCAGTGTTCGAGGATGCGTCCTGTCGTCAGGATGAAGGGGAATTCGTCGTCAACCGGCTCCTTCACGGGAACGTAATCGAGCGGATGGAATTTTCCGCGTCCGCGCGGGAACGACTCGGTGAAGAGGGTCGGCGTGCCGGGGTGATTCAGATCGGGGACGGGGTAGATGAGTCCGACTTTTTCGATGCGCTCGTAGGCGATACCCGCGTAATCGAGGTTGACGCTCGCCATCTCGCGCAGGATCTCCTCGGGGTTTGAGTAGTCCCAGAAAGCGGTATCCCGTCCCAGTCGGGATTCGAGGCGGCGCGCCAGGTCGCAGATGATCCGCCAGTCGGGACGCGCGTCCCCGCGCGGAGGATGCGCGGCGCGGACGCGCTGGACGCGCCGGTCGGTGTTGCTGAACGTCCCGTCTTTTTCGGCGAAGGGCGTCGCGGGCAGGAACACGTCCGCGAAGGCGCCGCTCTCGTTGATAAAGATGTCCTGCGCGACGATAAATTCCAGCTGCTGCATGTGATGGCGCGTGAGGTTAAGATTCGGTTCGGACATCATCGGGTTCTCGCCCATGATGTACAGCGCGCGGACGCCGCCCTCGTGCGCGTGACTCAAAATCTCGGTGGTGGTGAGTCCGAGTTTGAGACTCAAGCCGCCCTCCTCGATGTTCCAGCGTTTTTCCCATTTGGCGCGGTTTTCGGGATTGTCGACGCGCATGTAGCCGGGATAGTGGAACGGCATCGCGCCCATGTCGCTGGCGCCCTGCACGTTGTTCTGCCCGCGCAGGGGATTCAACCCCGTGCCGTCGCGCCCGATGTGCCCCGTGAGAAAAGCCAGATGGATGATCGCCATCGCGGAGGCAGTGCCGTGCGAGAGTTGCGAAATGCCCATACCCCAATAGATCGCCGCGCTCTTCGCGTTGGCGTAGAGCCGCGCTGCCTTGCGGATGTCCTCGGCCGGGACGCCGGACACTTCTTCGGCAAATTCGGGCGTGAATTTTTCGAGCGACGCCAGGAATTCGTCGAGGTTTTCGGTGCGCGAGTTGACGAAGTCCCAATTGACCAGGTTCTCTTTGACGATGACGTGCGCCATCGCCGAGAAGACCGGCACGTTCGTCCCGGGTTTGAGCGGCAGCCACATCTCGGCAAAATCCACTAACTCGATGCGGCGCGGGTCAATGACGATCATCTTCGCGCCGTAGTTCATCACCGCGTCCTTCATCTGCAACGCGACAATGGGATGGTTCTCGCTGGTGTTCGAGCCGGTGACGATGAACACGTCGTTCTGAATCACCTGCGAGGCGGTGTTGCTCATGGCGGACGATCCCACCGCCTGCTGGAGCGCGACCACGCTCCCCGCGTGGCAGAGACGCGTGCAGTGGTCCACGTTGTTCGTGCGGAACAGGGCGCGGTACATTTTTTGCAGGAGATAGTTGTCTTCGTTGGTCGCCTTGGCGCAGCAGTAGACTGCCATCGCGTCCGGGCCGTCGCGCCGATAAATTTCCACGAGACGGTCCGCGACGTAATCCAGCGCCTCATCCCAGGTCGCCTCGCGCCACTCGGAAAGGTCGAAGGCCTGCGTCCGCACGCCCGCTTTCTGCGGGGTTTTGCGGATGAGCGGCTTCGTGACGCGCTTGGGGTGATAGACGAAATCATATCCATAGCGTCCCTTCACGCAGAGATTCCCCTGGTTGACGGGGGAATCAAACGGCGAAGTGACCTTGAAAATGAAGTTGTCCTTGACGTGCAATTGCAGCGTGCAGCCCACGCCGCAGTAGGGACAAGTAGTGGTGGTGATATGGTCGGGTTTGATCATAAAGACTCCGTAAATCCGCGCTGACCGTGCAATCCATGCGCCAAAGAATTAAACCGAAATCATCACAATCGCCGCCAGCGCCGCGGCAATTCCAATCCATTGCGGGACGGAGATCCTCTCCTTGAGGATCACCCAGGCCAGCGCGACGGTCGCGCCGGGGTAGAGCGAACCGATCACCGCGGCGATGTCCATGCGCCCCGTCTGGGCGGAGAGGATGTAAAAGACGTTCCCGGCGATGTCAAAAATACCGATGAAGGCGATCAGCCGCCATTGACCGCGCGCAACGCGGAGAGAACTGCGCGTGAACCTGGCGATGACAGCCAGCAAAATAACCGACGACAGGCGCAACAACACTGTAGGCCATAAAACCGATTCGCTCGAAGCCCGGTGCATGAAGATAAAGAACAGGCCAAACAGAACGCCCGCCGCCAGCGGCATCCGCACGTCGTCCCACAGGATACGGTGGACGCCCTCGTGTTCCGTCCGCGCCACCAGCCAGATGGCGGCCAGGGCCAGGGTCACGCCGGCCATCGTCAACCACTTCGGCCAGCCGTCCAGGAAAACGCCCACACAAACAGGGATGACCGCAGCCATCAACGCGGAGGTCGGCGCGGCGATGCTCATTTTCCCGTCGGCCAGCGCGCGGTAAAGGATGATGATCCCAATAGCTCCGCAGACGCTGCTCAAAACGATATAGACCATGCTTTGCAGGGAGGGGAAAAGATCGCCCCGCGCCAGCGCCAGCGCCGAGACGACCAGCATCCCGACAATGTCGCCCCAGACCACCACCGCATAGGGAGACGAGCGTTTACTGGCAATGCCGCCCGCAAAGTCCGCCGCGCCCCACGTCAGCGCCGATACGATTCCAAACAGAATCGCGGCAGAGGTCACGGCTTTCTCCTCTTCCGTCCCGTGTTCAACACGGAGATCTGCTCGGACGTCATGCCCTGCTCCAGCAGATATTCGCGCTTCGCCTTCAACGCGCCCGTCGGGCAGACGCCCACGCACTGGCCGCACAAAACGCAAGTGGTTTCGGGGATCGCCCGGTCGAAGAACGTCCCGATCTGCGTGTCGTAGCCGCGCCCGTCGAAGTTGATCGCGAACGTATACTGCGCGTCCGCCGCGCAGACTTGCACGCAGCGCCAGCACAGGAGGCACTTCGAGTAATCGCGGATGTACATCGGATTGTCGTCTTTGACTTCCGACTCGCGGCGGCGCGCCTCGGGGAAGCGGGACGCGTCCGCGCCGTACTCGTCCATCATCGCCAGGACTTCGGGCGCGTCGGACAGATCCATCGTGGACGCCAGCATCTCGAGGACGGTCCTCCGCGCCCGCGTCACGCGTTCGCTGCGCGTCTGAACCTTCATCCGCTCCGCCGCTTTGACGATGCACGCCGGCTGGAGCAGCCGCATCCCCTCCACCTCCACGACGCAGATTCGGCACACCGCGTTGGACGTGGTCGCCTCGTGCCAGCAGATCGTCGGGATGTCCACGCCGTTTTCGCGCGCGGCTTCAAGCAAAGTCTGCCCGTCGGCGGCGGTTATCTCTTTTCCGTCCATCAGAAATGTCACGGTCATAAAGTCACCTTGTAAGCGTTTCCGTCTTCGTCCTTGAATATCTCAGGCCATAACTTCATCGCGGACAACACCGCGCTGGCCGCGGTCTGCCCCAGCCCGCACAGGGACGCGTCCGTCATCGTCCAGCCGACATCCTGCAAGCGGAGCGCGTCTTCGGGCAACATGCGCTTGTCGGCCACGCGCTCCAGGATTTCCATCTGGCGCTGGGTGCCCATCTGGCAGGGATAGCACTTGCCGCAGCTTTCGTGCGCGAAGAACCTGCCGAGGCGCTTCAACACGTCGCGCATGTCGCGCGTCTCGTTGAAGACCATCACCACGCCCGAGCCGAGCGGAAGTCCCGCGGCGCGCAGGTCCTCGAAGGTCAACTTCACGTCCAACTGCGCGGACGTGGCAAAGGCTCCCGCCGCGCCGCCGAAGAGAATGGACTGCAGGCCGCCGGTCACGCCGCCAGCCATTTCGAGCAGTTCGCGCAGTGTAATCCCAAACGGGACCTCGTACACGCCCGGTCGGGCGACGTCGCCGGAGAGACAGAATAACTTCGGCCCGGACGATTTCTCCGTGCCGATCTTCCGATATTCCGCCGCGCCCTTCTCGATGATGAGCGGCACGTTGAACAGCGTCTCCACGTTGTTGATGACGGTCGGTTTATCGAAGAGACCATTCGTGATCGGGAACGGCGGTTTGACGCGCGGGAAGCCGCGCTTGCCTTCGATGGACTCGAACAGCGCGGTCTCCTCGCCGCAGATGTACGCCCCCGCGCCGACGCGGATTTCAATGTCGAAGTCTTCGTTGAGATAGCCCGCGGCGCGCGCCTCGTTCAGCGCGTTTTCAAGGGGCGGCAAAATGTACGGATACTCGCCGCGCAGGTAGACGTATCCCTTCGACGCGCCGACGGCGTGCGCGGCGATGCACATCCCCTCGATGGCGCGGTGCGGATCGTCGAGCAGCAGGACGCGGTCCTTGAACGTCCCAGGCTCGGATTCGTCCGCGTTGCAGATCACATATTTCGGCGAGCCGTCCGCTTTCGCCGCGCCCTCCCATTTCAGGGCGGTATTAAATCCCGCGCCGCCGCGCCCGACCAGTCCGCTGGACTTGATCTCGTTGACGACTTCCTCGGGTTTCATCGCGCGGGCTTTCTTCAACGCGGCGTATTCGCCGTATTTCGCCAGGGACGTTGTGCCGTTCCCGCAGTTGACGGTCAACATGCGCAGGGAGCCGTAGATCATAGACTGCGGGCGGTCGCGCTCCGCCGTCCCGTCGCCGACCGTCGAGATTCCGCCGTCCACCGTCCAGGACGCGGGGGCGTGTTCGCAGAGGCCGAGGCACGGACTCCGCTCGATGGTCAGAGTCCCGTCCGGGGTAGTCTGACCGTCCTCGATCCCATGCTGGGAGCGGAGTCGGGCGAGGAGTCCGTCGGCGTCTTTGAGCGCGCAGGCAGGGTCCGCGCAGACGCGGATGACTTTTCGTCCAACAGGTTCGTTATAAAAAAGGGAGTAGAATTCGATGACGCCGTGGACGTCCGCAAGCGGAACGTGGAGCGTCTTCGCCACTTCGGCCGCGACCTCCCGCGGCAGCCAGCCATAAATTTCTTGCGCGGCATGGAGCGCGGGGAGCAGTCCAGAACGGCGGAGCGGAATGAACTTTTCGAGGGCGGGTTGCAGCGGGGTGAGATCAATTTCAGTCATAAGCGCTCCTATGGCCTGAGTATAGACCAAATTGAGATGTCTGACAAGAAAGTTATAATAGACGCATGAAAATCAACTTCGACACCCTCATTGACCGCGCAGGCGTCGACTCCGCCAAATGGGAGACCATTCAATCCGAAACGAACGCGTTCATGCACGTTCGCACCGACCGCTTCCTCGGCGAGGACGCGTCCATCCCGATGTGGATCGCGGACATGGACTTCGCCGCGCCGCCCGCCGTGACGGAGGCGCTCCTCGCCCGCGCCCGCCATCCGATCTATGGATATACCGAACGCTCGCTGACGTATGACAGCGCGGTCGCCAATTGGATGAAGACGCGTCACGGCTGGGAGATCCAGCCCGAATGGATCGTCCCCACGCCTGGGATCGTCCCCGCGCTGGCGATGATGGTCCGCGCGTTTTTGCGTCCTGGCGACAAAGCCATCATCCAGCCGCCCGTTTATTTCCCCTTCCAAATGGCGCTGGAACTCAACGACGTCGCGGTCCTGGAAAACCCGCTCATCGAGGAGAACGGCAAATACCGCATGGACTTCGACGACCTCGCCGCGAAAGCCCGCGACCCGCAGGCGAAGGCGCTGATCCTGTGCAGTCCGCACAACCCCGTCGGCCGCGTCTGGACGCGCGATGAGTTGACGCGTCTCGCCGAGATCGGCCGCGCCAACGACGTGTTGATCGTCTCCGACGAGATCCACGGCGACCTGACCTTCGAGCCTTTCACCGCCTTCGGCGCGCTGGACGAAAACGTCATCGTCTGCACCGCGGCCAGCAAGACCTTCAACCTGGCGGGACTCAGCAACTCCAATCTCATCATTCCCAACGCGAGCCAGCGCGAGCGCTTCCAAACCTACCTGCGCAAACATGCCCTGACCAACACGAACGCGTTCGGACGCATCGCGACCGAGGCCGCCTACGCTCACGGCGCGGACTGGCTCGACCAACTCCTCGACTACCTGCGCGGCACGCTCGACTTCATGGAAAAATACTTCGCCGCGCAGATTCCCCAAATTCGGATGATCCGCCCCGAGGGGACCTACCTCGTCTGGCTGGACTGCCGCGCCCTCGGCATGGACGCCGCGTCCCTGCACCGCTTCTTCGCCGACCGCGCGCGGGTTTACCTCGAAAGCGGCGCCTTCTTCGGGACGGGCGGCGCGGGCTTCCTGCGCATGAACATCGCCACGCCGCGCAAGAACGTGGAGGAAGCGCTGACGAGAATCAAGGAAGCAGTGAACAGCCTGCCGAAGTGAGGTCCCAAACCGCAAACCATTCGCCAAAAGGAGCCGCGCCATGAAACGACCGTCCGCCTCTCTCTCTCGTCGCCGCCTTCGCCGTCGTCTTCCTGTTCTTCATCCAATCTGCAGGGACGCTGGTGGAGTCCATCTACATCATGGATTTGATGAACACCTCGATGGACGAAAAAGCGCTCGGACTGCTGTTCTTCTTCTCTCCCGTCCTGCTCGTCCCGTTCTACAAAAAATTCCCGCGCGGCTCGCTCTGGTTTGCCTTCGCGCTCGCCTTCATAACGCGCGGCCTGCTCCCCTCGCTGAAGACCGCGCAGCAAGTGTTCGCGGCGGGCGTGGACATGTCGGGCAGGAACCGCATTGACCACATCTTCGTCTCGCATTCGCTGGGCGTGCGGAATCCGTTCTACATCCTGCCGCCCGAATCCACGACAGACCATCCCGTCCATTGGACGGAGATTTTCTGGCAGAAGTAAACATTGCGCCGAGGTCAGGCTGGCGGCAGGATAGGATAAAATATTAACTGCGCTGTAATCACAAACTAGCCCATAAAGAGGAGATCTATCATGGCTAAAGCGGAAGCGACTGTTGAAGAACTCGTAAGTATGATCGAGCGAGGCGAATTAAGATTACCGGAAATGCAACGTCGTTACGTCTGGCGCTCCACTCGCGTAAGAGATCTTCTCGATTCTCTATATCGCGGCTATCCATCTGGAGCAATTTTGCTATGGGATTCCGACGAAAACGTTCCACAGCAGAAGTTTTCGATTTCGCAACAAGAAAATCCCTACAAGAGCACGCGCTTATTACTCGATGGTCAGCAACGATTAACGTCTTTATCGGCTGTTATCCGCGGCGAATCGGTAAATGTTCGCGGACGGAAAAAACCCATTGAAATATTGTTCAATCTTGAACATCCCGACGAGTTAGAAGTGGTTACAGAGGTAGATGAAGATGCCGATGGAAACGGTGAAGATGACGATGTCGATAACGAGGAGGTGGATGCCACAGACGACGAACTTCAACGCCGTTTTAATAAAATGACTTTTCTTGTGGCAACTAAAAACATCGAAAGTCTACCGCATTGGGTAAAAGTCACGGAGGTATTTAAGACCGACGAAGATACACCTTTTCTAGCGCGGGCGGGAATTGAAAAAATCAGCGATCCGCTTTATAAAAAATACAGTCAACGGCTGGCGCGTTTACGCGCTATTCGAAAATATGTGTATCGGATGGATATTTTGGAAAGGAGTCTGTCGTACAGTGAAGTAACTGAAATCTTCGTTCGAGTTAACTCGCTCGGGGCAAAATTACGAAGCTCAGACCTGGCGCTTGCGCAAATTACAGCAAAATGGAGAACCTCTCTCGCCATTTTCCAATCCTTTCAAACCAAATGCGCCAAGGATGGTTTTGATCTTGATCTTGGTCTACATTTGAGAAGTATGATTGTATTTGCAACTGGACAATCAAGATTTCTGACAGTAGGCAGTCTAACAGTCGAACAATTAAAATCCGCCTGGAAAGCAAGTTGTGAGGGCGTGGAATTTGCCATCAACTTCTTAAAGAATAATGCAGAGATTTACGACCCTGCTTTATTGTCATCTCCATTCTTGTTGGTTGCGTTGGCTTATTTCGGTTACAAGCGCGATTACAACATCTCATCCGAAGAGTCATCTCGCCTTCGATACTGGGCTTTGGTTGCAAATGCAAAAGGTCGTTTTTCAAGAGGTTCAAGTGAAACCCTGCTAGATCAAGACATTGCCGCCTTGCGAGATGGCGGTGGTGTGGATATGCTCATTGACCGCTTGCGGAGCCAAGTTGGGCGGCTCGATATTTCGCCAGATGAATTGGAAGGACGCAATCAACGGAGCGCTTTGTTTAAGACCATGTTCTTGGCTTTTCGGTCAGCAGGCGCAAAAGATTGGCGTTCTAATTTGTTGATTGCATTAGATCATACAGGAGTCCAACATCGTTTGCAATTCCATCATATTTTTCCAAAAGCTCTTTTGAGGAGTGAATTCGCTTCACGAGAAGCCGACGACATTTCTAATTTGGCTTTCATCAGCGGAAAAACAAACCGAATGATTAGCGACAAACCTCCTTTTCTATATTTTCCACCGATAATTGAAAAGGCTGGACAAAATGCATTTGACGCTCAATGCATTCCTACTGAACCGGAATTGCTAAATGTAAAAAATTATAAAGAATTCCTGGCAGAACGAAGAAAGAGGATTGTTACAAGGCTGAATGAATATCTTGGTACCGTGTGATATGTCATCGGAATGGAAATAAACAGCATGGGCTTACGCGATGATTGGTCTATAGAAGCCGACCAAGCAATGGCTTTTTAGGAGAGACACCATGTGCGGACGCTTCACCCTCGCCGTTGATCCCGCCGACTTGCGCGCGGCGTTCGAAGGCTATACCTTCCCCGCGCAATTCGCGCCGCGCTATAACATCGCGCCGTCGCAGCCCATCCTCGCCATCCCCAACGACGGCAGGAACGCGGCCGATTTTTTCATCTGGGGACTGATCCCATCCTGGGCGAAGGACCCGTCCCTGGGCAACCGCCTCATCAACGCGCGCGGCGAGACGCTCGCCGAAAAGCCCTCCTTCCGCGGCCCGTTCAAATACAAGCGCTGTCTCATCCCCGCGGACGGCTTCTACGAGTGGAAGTCCCAGCCGGGGACGAAGATCAAAATCCCGCACTTCATCTTCCTCAAGTCGCGCCAGCCCTTCGCCTTCGCGGGCCTCTGGAGCGAATGGCATTCCCCCGACGGCGGCTCGATCCGCTCGGCAGCCATCGTCACCGTTGAGCCGAACGAACTGATGGCCGCGATCCACAACCGAATGCCCGCCATCCTGCCTCCCTCTGCCTACGCGCAGTGGCTGGACCCTGCGCCGCAGACGCCCGACCGCCTGCTTCCCCTCCTCCAGCCCTATCCCGCCCGCGAGATGGATGCGCGCCCTGTCTCCACGCTCGTCAACTCGCCCGCCAACGACCAGGCCGAACTAATCGCGTCGGTCTAAAGCGCGGCTTAAGTCTCCATGAGAAGGCGGCTTGACGCAGGTTTTCGCCTTTGTTATGATGACGCCGAGGCAGTGATGAATCCAGAATTTAACGAACAAAGGCCGCAGGCTGCGCCGGAGGGAAAAAAATCTGCGGAACGAAAATCTCCGAAACCCCGCTCCCGCCCACTGTCGGACTGGTTCGCCTCCCTGCTTTCGCTGGGACTGGGCGAATCGCTCCTGCGCGTCGGGACGGCGGCCCTCACCCTGATCCTGATCCTCGCGGCGATCTGGCTGCTCGGCCTGTTCGCAGACAAGGTCCCGCAGGCGCTTCAACCTCGACCCGCGCTGGCCGCCGGTCCGACGGCGACTCCCGGCGTGGACCCGGCCCTGCTCCCCCCTCCCACCGATTCGGCCATTCCCGGCGTATTTCGCTCCGCCCTGCCCCACACCAACATCCCCACGCGGCCGCGGCAGGAGATGGTCAAATACACCGTCGTGGAAGGCGATACTGTCTTCGGCATTGCCGAAAAATTCGGGTTGAAACCGCAGACCATCCTTTGGGGTAATTACAATACGCTGGTGGACGATCCCCACTCCCTGCGCCCGGGGCAGGAGTTGAACATCCTGCCCGTGAACGGCGTATACTACGAATGGCTGGGCGACATCAGTTTTTCGTCCTGGGCGGATTTCTTCGGCGTCACCCCGCAGGATATTCTCGATTATCCGGGCAACCATTTGAACCCCGACGAAATCAGCGATTACAACAACCCGAATCTCCCCAAGGGGACCTGGCTCATCATCCCCGGCGGGAAGCGGGACTACACCACATGGTACAACCCCGTCGGCGTTTCCCGCGAGGACCCCGCCACCGCGCGCGCCTGGGGACCCGGATCCTGCGGCGCCGTCACAGGCGGGAACGTCGGAACCGGGGCTTACATCTGGCCAGCCCCGCAACATTTTCTCTCAGGCTATGATTACCTTCCCGACACAAACCACTGGGGCATCGACATTGACGGCGAGACCGGCGATCCCGCCTACGCCGCCGATTCGGGCGTCGTCGTCTACGCGGGCTGGAACGATTACGGCTACGGCAACATGATTATGGTGGACCACGGCAACAACTGGCAGTCGCTCTATGCCCACTTAAGTTCCATCTGGGTCGCCTGCGGCGACAGCGTGGTGCAGGGACAGACCATCGGCGCGATCGGCTCGACGGGGAAATCGTCCGGCTCGCACCTGCACTTCGAGATCATGCACGGAGTCTCCAAAGTCAACCCCTGGAACTTCCTGCCCCCGCCATGATCCCCGCTGGAAGTTTTGGCGGTCTTGCGCCGCGGCGTAAAAATTATCCGCTCCCGCAAAACGCAAAACGCGTTTGCTTGACAATCCATCCATCCGCTAGTAAAATGTCGCACGCATAACAAATGAATAAGTCTGGCCGAGATAGCTCAGTTGGTAGAGCACGCGACTGAAAATCGCGGTGTCCCCAGTTCGATCCTGGGTCTCGGCACTCTCGGCCAGAAAGCAAGGCCGAAACCGCGGGCGTGGTTCAGTGGTAGAACGTCTCCTTGCCAAGGAGAAGGTCGTGGGTTCGAATCCCATCGCCCGCTCTTGCTTTTAATTGGCGTCGTGGCCAAGTGGTAAGGCAAGGGTCTGCAAAACCCTCATCACGGGTTCGAATCCCGTCGACGCCTCAAGTCGTTTCAGATCTACACCGACGCCGCGAGGCGTCTTTTTTTTTCATCTTATTGGAGAATTTATTCACAATCTCATTCACATGAAGAGCGCATCATTGGAAGGGGAAGTTTTTCTCGGCTATAATAAATTACATGGACGCCTCTGATGAGTTTTATAAATACGCATTCGACGCCGCGGTACAAGGAGGGTTCCAATTCACACCGGGAGGAAAATATTTACGCGTCAACGCGGCGATGGCGAAAATTTTCGGGTACGCCTCGCCTGCCGAAATGGTCAAATTAATCAAAGATGCTGGACGCCAAATTTACGCAGACCCTCGGCAATACGACAAATTCAAAACGCTTCTGGAATCAGAAGGCGCGGTCGAAAACTTCGAATCTCAAAACAAGCGGAAAGACGGTTCGATCATTTGGACATCCTGCGACGCCAGCGCGGTCCGCGGTCCGTCGGGAAGGGTCAAATATTACGCTGGCTTTCTGCGGGACATTACAGAAGAAAAAGCAGAGAACATCACGCCGCCCGACAGCGAATCCCGATACCGCGTCATACAAGAGACGATTCGGCAGAGCGAGGAACGCTTCCGCAAAGTCTTCCAGGCCAGTCCCATCGCGACCTGCATCACAACATTCGCCGAGGGACGGTTCCTGGACGCCAACAACGCATACCTGACGTTGTCAGGTTTTCAACGCGAGCAGATCGTCGGGCGGACCGCCATTGAAATGGGGTTTATCGGCGAGGTCGAACGCAAGAAATGGCTGAGGATGTTTCGAGACGCGGGATTCACGCTCAGCAGGCAGAACTCCGACTTTATTACCGCCAGCGGACGAGTCCTGGACGTGATCGCGTTCTTTGAACGGATCGAATTGGGGGGGCAGCAGGCCATCATTTCGATGTTCCATGATACAACCACTCAGGCCGCCGCTGAAAAAGCGCTGCAACAGAGCGAGACGCGATACCGCGCCCTGGTGGAACATATCCCCGCCGTTATTTTCATGGAAGCCGCGACCGACGATCAAAAGACGATCTACATCAGCCCGCAGATCGCGGACGTCCTGGGATGTACCGCCGAAGAATGCCTGGCTGACCCGCTCGGGTGGAAAAAGAACATCCATCCCGCGGACCGCAAGCGCGTCCTTGAACGCCGCGCCGAGTCCATCGAAGATCAAACTCCCTTTAGCGGCGAATACCGCCTCGTCACGCGAGACCGGAAGACGGTGTGGATTCAGGAAGAATCGTCGTTGATTCTGGACCGGGATGGAAATCCCCTCTATCGGCAGGGCTTTCTGCTCGACATCACCAGCAGGAAAAAAGCGCAAAGCGAATTAACCGAGATCGCCAAAGCCTATCGGGGCTTGTTCGACAGCGTCTCTGACGCGATCTACATCGAGGATTTGAAGGGGCATTTCCTGGACGTCAACCTCGGCGCGGAGAAAATGTACGGCTATCCGAAGAAGTTTTTTCTGGGTAAAACTCCCGATGCATTAAGCGCGCCGGGCAAAAACGATTTGAAAGCGATCGAAAAAATCATGGAAATGGCCCGCCAGGGCCATCCGCAACAGTTCGAATTCTGGGGGCGGCGCAGCAATGGGGAAATCTTCCCCAAAGAAGTGCATGTTTCCAAGGGAACCTACTTTGGGAAAGAGGTAATCATTACTTACGCGCGGGATATCACAGAAAGAAAAACTGCCCAGGACGCCCGGGAACGCCAGCTAAAGGAACTGACGGTTTTGCACGCTCTGGCGCTCGAAGGCGCCCGGGCCGGCGACGAAGACGAGTTGATCGCAAAAGCGACCGGGATCATCGGGCGCGCCTTTTACACAGACATCCTGGGTTTTCTCATGGTGAATGAAAAGGAGGGTCTCTATCGTCCCCACCCATCCTATCGAGGCCTGACAAATCTCGAAGATATGCGATCTTATCGCGTTGACGAAGGCGTTGTGGGCCGCGTCATCAAAAACGGCAAGGCGCTGAATATTGGCGACGTGCGAAAAGAAAAAAGCTATCTCCAATCCGATCCGTCCATTCGCTCCGAATTGTGCGTTCCGATGAAGATCGGCAAGCGCGTCATCGGGGCCATCAACGCGGAAAGCCCCGAAAGCGACTTTTTTTCCAGGGAGGACGAACGGCTGCTGACGACCATCGCCGGCCAACTCGCCACCGCCATCGAACGCCTGCGGAAAGAACGCGCCGAACGCGACCAACGCCTCATCGCGGAGGCCCTGGGAGATATCGCCCTGGCTCTCAACAGCGCCCTGGATTTCAACACGGTCATGGATCGCATTCTGACCAACATTGAACGCGTCGTCCCCTCCGAGGCCGCCATCATCTATCTGATCCAAAACGGCATCGCCACGCCCATCCGTCATCGCGGCGTCGAGTCCCGAGGGAGGGCCGAATGGATCAACGGGCTGCGCCTCGTCTGCGACGAAGTCCCCGACTTCAAGCGCGCCATCACCGCGCATGAGCCGCAACTGATCCAGGACGCCAGCACGGACCCGGATTGGATCCGCTTTCCCGAAACGGGATGGATTCGCTCCCACCTGTTGGCGCCCATCCAGATCGAAAACAACGCCATCGGTTTGATCGCGCTCGAGGACAGTCGGCCCAGCTTCTTCACCGCGCAGGACGCGGAGCGTCTGTTGGCGTTTGCGAACCAGGCCGCATCCGCCATCCAGAACGCCCGCCGCTTTCAGGAGGAAAGCCGCCGCGCCCAGATCATCGAAGCGCTAGCTGAGATCGCCAACATCATCGCGACCACGCCCGAGGTCGGTCTCACGCTCGACAAGATCGCGGAACGCTCCCTGAAACTTCTTAACGCCAGGCACATCGCGATCTACCTGCTTCAAGAAGACAATAAGACCTTGAAGATCGTCACCGCGCAGGGAAAGTATCGCGAACAGCTGATTCATCACTCGTTAAAGCTGGGCAGCGGCATCACAGGCAGAGTCGTCGCCTCTGGAAAAGCGGAGATCATCAACGACCTGGTCAGCGACTCGCGCCGCGTCACGGTCCCCGACACCCCGGAGGAGGACGCCCTGCTCGAAACCATGATGTCCGCTCCGCTGATCCTGCGCGAAAAACCGATCGGCGCGATCAACGCCTGGCGCCTGCTGGAAAACGGCCTGTTCAGCGACACGGAATTGAATTTCCTGACGGGCATCGCTCACCAGGCCTCCATCGCCATCGAATCGGGACGATTGTTCGAAGAGCTCACGCGCCGCGCCCAGGAGTCGGCCGCCATCGCAATGGTGGGACGCGATATTTCGTCCACGTTGAAATTGGACGTGGTACTGGAGCGCATCGTCGTCTACGCGAAAGACCTCCTGCGAGCCGAGGCGAGCGCCGTCTACCTGACGGTCCCGAATCGGGCCGAGATGCGCGCCATCGCCGCGATGGGAAGCGACGCGGCGGCGATCAAGAACGATCCGCTCCAGATCGGACAGGGCATTCTGGGCAATATCGCGCTGCAAAAAATCGGGGAGATCGTCAACGACACGGCAGCCGACCCGCGCGCCATTATTGTCAAAGGCACAGAGGCAATTCCCCACGAGCATATCATGGGAGTTCCCATTCTGTCGAAAGACCAACTCACCGGTCTGCTCGCCGTTTGGCGCATCGGGGAAGGACAAGATTTCATACAGGCGGAATTAAATTTTCTCGACAACCTGGCGCAGCAAGCGGCCATTGCCATCGAAAACGCCCGCCTCTTTCATGCCGAGCAATTACGCAGGCAGGAAGCGGAAACGCTGCGCGAAGCCACCGCCGTCGTCGCCACCACGCTGGAACACGAGCGCGCCATCGAATTGATCCTCGACCAGCTCGCCCGCGTCCTGCAATACGACAGCGCCGCCGTCCATCTGCTGCAGAACGGCTATCTTGAAATCGTCGGCGGACGCGGCTGGAGTTCGGCCGAGGCCGTCATCGGATTAAAATTCCCCGTCCCCGGAGACAATCCAAATACCCGCGTGATCCAGGAACGAAAACCGCTTGTGCTGAATTCCGTCAGGGGACTCTACGCCCCCTTCGAGCAGAAGCCGCACCAACATATCCGTTCCTGGCTGGGAGCCCCGCTCATCGCGCACGGCGAAATCATCGGCATGTTATCAGTGGACAGCAAAGAGGAAGGTCACTTCAACGACGAACACATCCGGCTTGTCGCCGCGTACGCAAACCAGGCCGCCATCGCCATAGACAACGCCCAGCTGCACGAAAAATCCGAAAAGCAGGTGCGCCGCCTCACCGCCCTGCGGGATGTGGACGCCGCCATCGCCTCGAGCCTTGACCTGCGCGTGACGCTCAACATCCTGATGGACAACGCCGCCTCCCAACTCCGCGCGGACGCAATGTCCATCCTGGTATTCAACCCGGACATTCAGGCCCTCGAAACCGCCGCCTCGCTCGGGTTTGAAGAGAGCCTCGCGCGGCGGCAGGTCCGCATTGGCGAGGAATTGGCGGGCCGGGTCGGCCTGACGCGTCAAACCCTGAAAATTCAGGATTTTCGCGAAACGGCGGAGTTCGCCCGCCCTCACTGGACTTCCGAGGAAGGCTTTATCGCCTATGTCGGCTTTCCGCTGATCGGAAAAGGACAGATGAAAGGCGTGCTGGAAGCCTTCTTTCGATCCCCGTTCACCCCCGACAACGACTGGCTGGAGTTCATGCAGACCATGGCGCGGCAGGCCGCCATCGCCATAGACAACGCCCAGCTCTTCGAGAATCTCCAACGCACCAACCAGGACCTCTCCCTCGCCTACGACACCACCCTGGAGGGCTGGGGACGGGCGCTCGAGCTGCGCGACAAAGAGACCGAGGGCCACGCCCGCCGCGTCGCCGAATTGACCATCCGCCTGGCGCGTCGGATGAACATCTCCGACGCCGAGTTGACTCACATCTACCGCGGCGTCCTGCTTCACGATATCGGCAAGATGGGCGTCCCCGACCAGATCCTGCGGAAGACCGGGCCGCTCAACGAAGAGGAGTGGGCCGAGATGCGCAAACATCCCCAATACGCTTTTGATCTCCTGCGCCCCATCGCCTACCTCCGCCCCGCGCTCGACATCCCCCTGTGCCACCACGAAAAATGGGACGGCTCCGGCTACCCGCGCGGCCTCAAGGGAGAAGACATTCCCCTGGCGGCGCGCATCTTTACCATCGTGGACGTTTGGGACGCCCTGCTCTCCACCCGCCCTTATCGGCAAACCTGGACGAGAGAAGAAGCGCTCCGATACATCCGCGACGAAGCGGGGACGCGTTTCGACCCGGTTATCGCCAACATCTTCATTGAAATGATGACGAACGGCGAATAATTCGCCGCGCGTCGTTAGCCTTATCTGACTCGCACGAACCGCCGCTTGCCCACCTGCAAGACGCCCGCGTGGGGAAACGGAACGTCGCCGCGCTCCAGCGTTTCCCCGTCGAGGCGCACGCCCTTCTGGTCTATCAGCGCCCGCGCCTTGCTCTTACTCTCCGCCAGCCCCGCGTCCATCAGGACGTCCAGCACGGTCTGCCCCGGCTTGAAGGCGTACTCCTCCATCTCAACGGGAGTCTCCCGCTGCTGGAAGGTGCGGACAAAGTTCGCCTGCGCCGCGTCCGCCTCCGCCTCCCCGTGGAAGATGGCCGCGATCTCGCGCGCCAGCCTCATCTTCGCGTCGCGCGGATGCAGAGTCCCGTCCGCCAGCGATTTCTCGACCGCGTCGATCTCGTGCGGGCCGAAGCGCGTCGCCAGGCGGTAATACAATCCCATGGCCGAATCGGGGATAGACATCACTTTGCCGTACATGTCGGCCGCGTCGGTGTTGATCGGGACGACGTTGCCGGTGGATTTGGACATACGCTGCACGCCGTCGGTGCCGGGCAAAATACCGCAGATGATTCCCACCAGCGGTTTCTGCCCCAGCGCTTCCTGAAGCTTGCGCCCCGCCACGATGATGTTAAACAACTGGTCAGTGCCGCCCACCTGAACGTCGGTTTGCATGGCGACCGCGTCGTAGCCCTGCATCAGCGCATAGAACGTCTCATGCAGGAAGATCGGCTCGCCCTTCTCCAGCCGGTTGGAAAAATTATCGCGCGCCAAAAACTGTTGGACGGTGAAATTCTGCCCAAGACGGATCAAGTCCACCAGCGTAAGTTTCGAGAGCCATTCGCCGTTATAACGGATGACCGTCTTCTGGCGGTCGAGCACGCGGAAAGCCTGCTCGGCGTAGGTTCTGGCGTTGTCCATCACCTGCTCCTCGGTCAGGATGGGACGCGCCTTATTCTTGTCGGAGGGATCGCCCACCAGCGCGGTGTAACTCCCAATGAGGAAAGTCGCCTCGTGGCCGAGGTCCTGGAACTGGCGCAGTTTCCGCATCGTGATCGTATGCCCGAGATGCAGGTCGGTGGAGGTGGGATCGTATCCGCAATAGACGCGCAAGGGCCGGCCCTCTTTTTGCGCGGACAGCAGCCGCTCGCGCAGATCGGCGGTCATGGCCTTCTTCAGGTCTTCGTCGCCATACTCCGTGCCTTGCATTAAAAGTTCGACTTGTTCTTCGATGTTCATCACACACCTCGCAGGCAAAAAATAACGCACCACGTTTTACGACGTGATGCGTCAGCCGTAAAACAAATCCGTCAGGGACGGGCGTAATACGTCACCCCGTCCTTTTCAGTTATCTCGGTCAAGCCGCATTCGCCGAGGATGGTTTGGAGGATGCTTTCGCCCTCGGCAAACCCGGTGCGGAACAATTGCCCGCCCAGCGCCGACTCGCCCAGCGTCTTGAACGTGAAATGCGACCGCGCGCTTTGGACCTGCACGCGTCGGCCCAATCGCGTCGGGACGACCGCCACATTCTGAACTTCGGGCCACGTCATCCGCGTCGAGCGGAGTCCGTTCTCGAAGGCGATCCCGCCTGCATCCAGGCGCAGGACCGAGCGGCGATCCATCCAATTTCCGAGCGAAATGCTGGCCGCGGAAAAAATGACGAATATCGCGAGAGACCAGTAAATGAACGGCAGCGCGCCCCAGCGGGCGGTCCCCGCCAAAAGCCCGGCTACCAGACCGGCCGCCGTCAGCCAGGCGAACGCCTCGCCTTTGCGCGGCATCAGTTCGGGACGAAATTCTCGGTCAGCGGACATGCGCCGATTATACCGCCTATGCGGGCCAGATTGGCAATCCGACGCGCGCCATTTCCGCTAACCATACAATTCGCCCAGCGCCTCGGTCATGGTCGGATATTTGAATTCAAAGCCGGCCTCAAGGAGGCGCCCCGGCTGGACGGGACGTCCCTCGAGGACCATACCGCTCATCCCGCCGAGAGCCAGGCGCATCGGCCACGCGGGGACGTGGAACCACCAGGGACGTTTAAGGCGACTCGCGAGGGCGCGGGTAAATTCGGCATTGGAAGCGGATTCGGGGGCGACCAGATTGTAGGCTCCGCGCGCCCGCTCGTCGTCGAGGAGGAAGCGGACGGCGCGGATGTGGTCGGCGATGTGGATCCACGGGAAGGCCTGCCGTCCGTCGCCGAGGCGCCCGCCCGCGAAGAGCCGCGCCGGGAGTTCCATCAATTTCATAATGACGTTATCCCGCGACAGGACAACCGCGCTGCGGATAACGGCGCGGCGCACGCCGAATCCTTCGACGGGCTGGCTGGAATTTTCCCAGGCGACGGTGAGCCGCGCCAGGAAGTCGCCGGCGGGCGGCATGGATTCGTCGGCGGGCGCGCCGCGCAGACCGTAATGGTTGACGCCCGAGGCCTGGATGAAGACAGCCGGTTTCTTTTTTGCGGCGCGAATCGCTTCGGCGGTCGCCTGTCCTGCCCAGACGCGGCTGTTCCAGAAGGATTGCCGCCGCGCCTCCGTCCACGGCCAGGCGGCGAGGTTGGCTCCCGCCAGGTTGACGACCGCGTCCATCTCGTTGACGAGAGCGCCCCAACCCTGCGCGGAGCGGCCGTCCCAGCCGACGGCGATACAGCCGACGGGAAGCGTGACGCGCTCCGGCGAGCGGGTGAGAATCCAAACCTTGTGCCTGTCTGCCAGCATGGAACGGGAAAGGGCGCGGCCGATCAAGCCTGCGCCGCCGGTAATGAGGACATTCATGGTCGTCTCTCCAATCTTCGGTCGAGGGCGATGACGCGCCCGGCGCGATGGGCCGGGTTTCCGGGGATTTTAAAACAAGCGGTATAATCGGGCAGATTGCGGAGGGCTCCATGTTCGAGCCTGTATTGGTGCTAAACGCCAATTTCGAACCCATCAACATCTGCGATACGCGCCGCGCCATCGGTCTGATCTTTTCGGGGAAGGCGGCGATGGTGGTGAACGGGCGCGGAAATATCCGCGCGGTCTCGCAGGTCTTTCCGCGGCCATCGGTCATCCGTCTTGAAGATATGATCCGCCGTCCGCGGCCGCGCGTCAAACTGACTCGCCGCGAGGTCTTCCGTCGGGACAATTATACTTGTCAATATTGCGGGCGCAGGGATGGAAATCTCACTGTGGACCATGTGCTGCCGAAGCACATGGGCGGCGAACACATCTGGACGAACGTGGTGGCGGCCTGTCCCTCGTGCAATCACCGCAAGGGAGGCAAAAATCCTGAGGAGGCACACATGCGCCTGCTCCACATCCCAAAGGAGCCGCCCGCCAGCGCGGTCTATATTTTTGGCCGCCACCTGACGGAATATTCCGAATGGGAACCGTTCGTCGCCGGCTGGTAAACAAACCCCGCTTTCTCTCGAAAACGGGGTTTTGATCTATTTCATGAAGCCGACCGCGCCCAGCAGCAGTTGCGGCGTGACATGGGCCTCGATCAGCGCCGCCACCGCCAGCAGGGGGACGACCAAACCGACGACGACGCGCGCCCAATCGGCCAGCCCCTCGAGCAGGATTTCGCCGATCGTCCGCCCGGCCTGGGGCGTCACCAGTACGAGTCCGATGTGCAGGGTCGCCGCGCAGGCAAGGATCAGGGCGGGGATCTCGAACACGCCGTGAGGGAGGATGCCCAGAGCCACCAGCGGGAGAGGGTTGTAGCCCATCACTTTGAATAGCCCAACCAGGACCCCGACCACGCCGATATTGATCAGGTAAAGGATCACGCCCAGCACGCCAAACGAAGTCAATCCAAGCAGGCTGATGAAAAGCATGGCTTGAAGATTATGCAGGAACAGGGCCGGAGCCGAGAATTGCGAGCCGACATCATCGAGGTTGCCGAGCTTCAGGATCCGCTCCTGGATGGCGGTTAACCGTTCCGCGTCCGCCGACTGGACATAATCCTGCAAGTTACGGTCCGCCCAAAAATAGGAGACGGCCACTCCCGCCACAGCCAGCAGGACCATGGCGAGGATGGGTTTCCGCAATTTCCGCAACGACACTTTGAACAGCGAACGATACCAGTCTGAGGCCGACTGCGCGCCGCCCTTGAAATATCCCCAGAACGTGCGCGCCATCCAGCGGAGGTTCAGCACGTCAATTTCGCGTCCAAGCAGGTATTCCCGCTGGAAGTGGGCCAGCCCGAGGCGGACGATGAGTCCAGAGACGATCAGCGCCGCAACCACCGCCAGCCACAGCGTCTGGTTGTTGCCCCAAAACAGCAACGTCGTCTCGCCCTGCATCAGGATCGCGACCGGGATGATGACGAAGGAGGCCATCAGGTTGGCCGCCTTCACCGAAGTGGACTGGATCGAGATCACGATCGACGCGCTGACCATCAGTACCGCATGCGAAACGGTGAGCATGATCAACTGCGCGAACACCAAAGGAGAGGGCATGGCGATATCTAGCCGCGAAACAATGAGCAGGTAAATGCCGATGGAGACCATGCTCGAAACCAGCGGCGAAATAATTCCCACCAAAAGTTTGCCGAGATACAGTTGCCAGTCTGCCAGCGGCGAACTAAGCAACGGCTCGATGGTGCCGCGCTCCTTCTCGCCCACAAACGACTCCAGCGCGCCGAGCAGGGAGATCGTCAACGGGAAGAAGCCGATGATCAGAATCGAAAACGGGACGAGCCGGTCCACGACAAGATCGCCGCCGTATTGGTTTGCGAACCGCGTCGCCTCGTAAGCGACGGCGTTCATCAGAAAAGGAAAGCCGACCGTCAACGCGATCAAGGGGACCAGGATGCGCCAATCGCGCAACTGGTCGCGCAACTCGCGCTTGCCGATCACCCAGACGGGATGAAGCCACTCTCTCATTGTTTCCTACCTGACCTCGGGCTGGAGAGGCGCGGCCTGCGCGTCGGCCATCACCTTGAGGTAGACCTGCTCCAGCGTGCGCGGCGACTCTTGCACCGACACGACGGGGGCCTGGCGCGCCGATAATTCATGCACCAACTGCGGATTCACGGCGCGCGGATCGCTCACGCGGAAGCGGAGCCGGTCCGCGTCGCGCCCGCTGAGCGTCACGCCCGCGGGCGGGACGAAGCCGTCCAGGTCCCAATCGCGCGCGAGACTCACTTCGTATTCTCTTGGACCGAGGACCGCGTCCTTCAATTCATCCAGCGTCCCGCTGACGAGGATCCGCCCGCGGTAGATTACCGCGACCGCGTCTGCCAGCAGTTCCGCTTCGGAAAGGTTGTGCGTGCAGATGACGATCGTGCGCCGGGAGGATTTCAAGCTGGCGATCTGGTCGCGGACGAGGCGCGCTGATTCAGGGTCCATAGCGGAGGTCGGTTCATCGAGCAGCAGCACAGACGGGTTATGGATCAGGGCCCGCGCCAGCGCGAGTTTCTGCTTCATGCCTTTGGAATATTCGCCGATGCGGCGATGGGCCGCCTCGGCCAGGCCAAAGTATTCGAGCAGGCGGGTCCGCTCCGCGCGGTAGGCCGGGCCGACTACGCCGTAGAGTTCGCCGAAAAAATCCAGGTATTCGACCGCGCTCATGCGCATGTAGAGGCCATGCTGTTCGGTCAACACGCCGATGGCCGCGCGGACTTTCGCGCCGTCGGCGACGGTGTCGTACCCGTCGACGCGCGCCCAGCCGCGGGTCGGATGAAGAAGCGCAGTCAACATGCGGACGGTGGTGGTCTTGCCCGCGCCGTTCTGTCCGAGCAGGGCAAGGATCTGTCCGGGCCTGACGGTCAGCGAGACGCCGTCCACCGCCCAGAAGTCCTTGTCGAATTGTTTGCTGAGGTCGTGGGTTTCGATCATATTTTTGCTCGATCTGCGTTCCCCGGCGCAGTTGGCGTTAGAGAACGCCAATTATTCTTTGCGCGGGCGATGGCGGATGAACAGCGCGGTCGCGGCGATGAGCGCGACGATCGCCATGAAGGTCTGGTTGGCGTTGATGCCGCCGAGCTGCGCGGCGTCGAGGCGGAGGAAGTCGAGCAGGAAGCGTCCGACGGGATAGACGATCAGGTAGGCTAGAAACACATCGCCCGGTTTGAGCTGATCGGCAAAGCGACGCGAAAGCCAGATCAGCAAGAACATGTTGGCGAGGTTCCAAAGCGCCTCGTAGAGGAAGAGCGGGTGGAAGTAGTCGTATTGCTTAAAACCGCTGACGCGATAGGCCGGTTCAATGTAGATCTTCCACGGCAGGTCGGTAGGCGCGCCGTAGACTTCCTGGTTGAAGTAGTTGCCAAAGCGTCCGATAGCCTGCCCGAGCGCGACGGAGGGCGCGGCGATGTCGGTCCATTCGGCGAAGTTCATCTTGTATTTGCGCGTGTAGTAATAGAGCGCGATCATCCCGCCGATGACCGCGCCGGGGATTCCCAGGCCGCCTTTGCGGAGGTTGACCAGATCAATCGGGTGGGTCAGGTAATAGGAAGTGGTGATACCCTGCTCGATGGACGAGGGCGGCGGGGTGAAAACGTGCCACAGCCGCGCGCCGATCACGCCGCCGATGATGAGGTAGACCAGCAGGTCCCAGACGACTTCGGGGTCGCCGCCGCGCCGCTTGACTTCGCGCGCCGCCAGCCATGCGCCGGCCATCGCGCCGCTCATCAGGATGACGCCGTACCAGGCCAGCAGCCGCCAGGGGTCGCCGTTGGCGGGGTAAATGTAGATACCGTCAAATAGAAATCGAATCATTGAACGCTCCTTTGGAAAATGGTATCACCAATTGAAATTTGTCACATGCACAGTTTTGTAAAGGGTTTGGGCCTACGGGAAGCCATTGTACTCGAATTGCGCCGCGAGTTTTCTAGTTAATTCCCGGCCGGGACGGGACGCGGCGGTAAGAATCCATCCTCACAAGGTCTCTGATAAGCGACGCAATGAATTTTGCGCGCAACCAAACCAAAACCATTCACCGAAAGGAATTGTCCAATGGCAGACACATGGCTTACCACCCTGATCACCGCCACCCCGCAGGAGGGGTTCGAACTCGCCATCACGCTCAGCCGCCGCGGCGTCAAATACACCCAACCCGACGCGGCCGTGCGCGAGAAACTGCGCCCGGTCTACGCGGAGAACGCGGATTCGCTGACCGCGGCTTCGCAGGTCATCGCCATCAACTTCCAGACTATCGCCGCCGCCAACAACTACTGGCGCAAGTAGACCGTCCGCCGCGTTGAGGACTTCATCCTTGACGCTGTGCAGTTTTTAGTAGGGCAACATTCATGTTGCTCTACTAAAGCAAGATAAATCTTTGGAAGTATTTTATTCCGAACTTATAGAGTTTGAGATGCAGAAATGCGGGGAAAGGCTATAATGGGCGCAAATATTGAGCCTTATTGAAGGTTGGCGATAAAATTTAAAAAGCCACCGTCTCTAGCGACACATAGAACTCTTTCAAGGAGAAACAATGAAGATTCAAGTTGCTAAAATGATCTTTCCTGCACTGGCGCTCATGCTCCTTATCAATGGATGTGGAACATTGCAGGTTTCATCCACGCTTCCAACAGAAACGCCGACCCTTATCCCCACGACGACGCCGACGAATACTCCCGCACCTACTTTTACACCAACTTTTACGCCGACTCCCATTCCCGTCAGCATAGAGAGCGCAATAGAGCAGGGAACACTTTCAGAAATACGCAATATTGGAAAAGGGGTTATCAACAAAAGCGCCTTCTCGCCCGATGGCTCCCTGTTTATTGCAGTCAATTCACGCGGAATTTATATCTACGAGACAAAATACTGGCAAGAGACCAGATTTATTCCCGCCAAGACAGCCATCAGTTCCATCGATATTTCCTTTGATGGAAAGTTATTTGCGGCAGGCGACACTGCTGGAAATGTTACCATCTGGAATACGGAAACCTGGGATGCGCTACTGAGCATCAACGCCTACGAAGGCACAATTACCAGTCTGAAGATATCGCCAGACGGAGCGAGTTTTGTCACGGTGGGGGATAAAACAGTATTAAGCCTTTGGAATTTAAGCAATGGGAATCTAATTCAATCCAAAGAACGAACAAAAGAAATCCGAACCGCCCATTATTCCGCCGATGGGAAGTGGATACTGACATCAGAAATGAACTCATTAAGGGAATTGCTAGTCTGGACAGCAACAGACCTCACGTTCACCAACAGGATCCCGCATATGGGTTTTTCTTTAAATCTAGCCGCTTCACCTTTTACAAACCTAGTTGCGTCGTTTGATTTTGGAAAATTAAGAATCTGGGATTTGGATAAGAACACACTGGCAGCAGATTTGCCACTCGAATTTGGGCAGCATGACGACCATATCACCCAATGGATTTTTTTGAGCGAATCCCGATTGGTTATGGCTTCCGACACATTTGACTTCTATTATCTTGTAAACCTTGAAACTTACGGTGTGAACAAGATTTCTTATAGCGAACTTACCAGCATTGCTGGCAGAAACCCAAGAGCATGGTCTATCACAAAAGAAGCTGAAATTCAGGCCCTTGGATTTGAAGCGCTTCCCGCCATACAGGCCATTACATCTGACGGGAACACCCTGATTCTGGCAAGGGGGTATCCCACGCCGCAAATAATCGGCTTGATGAACCCAAATCCTGGATTCGACAAGTTACGAGCCACGGAGAAAGAATTTAATTATCTTATGATGAAAGGCGATAATATTGTCACCATTGAATGGGACTGGAAGGTCAAACAAGGTGATCTTGTCATCTCTGAAATCGGCTCGAACAATTTAAGCGTCCGTTCAAAGACGCAGATACATTACGAAACCAGCGACACCATTGAACAGGTGGCGCTCTCTCCCGATGGTTCCTTGCTTGCAATCGGCACAAGTGATGGCGCTCTCTACCTATGGGATGTGAATAGCAAAACACAAATCACCCGCTTTCAAGCCCACAACAAGTTCTTTTATATTTTTGGTCAGTATGGTTCTTTTTCCAAGATTGTCTTTTCGCCTGATGGGATTTCATTCGCGACCCAAGGCGATGATTACAGCGTCAAACTATGGAATACGGAAGATGGCAAGGAGTTAACATCCATTTACGACGCGGAGTATGGAGATATTGCATTTTCTCCAAGTGGCAAATACTTCGCTTACATTGGAGCCAATAACAGCATTCACATTAAATCATTGCAGGAAAATATTCCCACAACAGTATTGGCTGGGGATGATTCTGTTGACTATAGCTATATCTTATCGTTACAATTTTCATCCGACGAAAGCATGCTAATCTCTGGAGGTGGATACCAGACAGTACAAATTTGGTCCGTTGCGGATAAAACATTGCTGGCATATTTGCCACAGTCTGGCTACGGTACTCTCAGCCCAGATGGAACGTTATTATATGTCTTCACCAATGATGGATTTATTAGTGTGTGGGGACATAATACGCAATCAGAATAACAAACGGAAGCCATAACCGCAACAGAATCGAAAAGGCGTAGCATCCACATCGCTACGCCTTTTACGCTGTACGTTTCCCCACCCCTACTCCCTCTTCTGCCTCGACTTCGGCGGCTTGACCGCCGCCTCCTTCGCGAGCGCGACCTCCAGCACCTAATTACGCCACGCTTGCTTCTTTCACAGCCTCCCACCAATACATGGGGACCTGTTTCGTCTCAATCTCGTGCGGGGTCACTCCCTGCGCCTGGACAGGTTCGAGAATACGAACAGCCGCGACGCCAAGTATTTCCAGTCGCTCGCGCAGGTTGTACTTTTCCCAATCGCGCGAGACGACAAACAGGTCAATATCGCTGTCCTCACGCGCCGTTCCATTGGCGTAAGATCCAAACACCACCACCCGCTCAGAACGGATGCCCATCTTTTTCAACTCGCGCTGAAACGACTTTATGATTCGGTCAAGATTGGTTGTTTTTTCAGCCATTTCACAATTCCTGTGGTCTGCTTCAAGTACTCGCTCGCAACAGACTTTGGATATACCTTCAACGCGCGTTCCAAATCTTCGGGGTAGCGTGTCGGGATACTGGCAGAATTGATCTTGCCGATGAAGTCCAGATACTCCTGCGGGATTTTCAGTTCGCTTTTCTTTACCAGCAAAATCAAATCGTGAGTTTTGAACGGGACAGTCTGCGTAATCTCTGTTACCAGCGCTTTGAGCATTTTTTCCAAAGCAAGATGACACAGAAAGACAACGTAAAGATTACGCCCCGTCTTCAACATGTGACTGGCGGTTTCCAAGTCATATTCGGCGAGAGCAATCCAGTTTTTCGTGTCAGAACGCATGGTAAGTACATTATAGCATCGAAAATTTTTCATCTTTATCCCAACAACCAAAAAGGCGTAGCGCCCACATCGCTACGCCTTTACGTTTTACGATTTACGTTTTCCCCACCCCTACTCCCCCTCCCCCTTCTCCTCTTCCTTCCTCGTCCTCGGCTTCGGCGGTTTGATCGCCGCCTCCTTTGCAAGCGCGACCTCCAGCACCTGGTCCATGTGATTGACGGGGACGATCTTCAAATCTTTCAACGCCTGCTTCGGCACATCCACCAAATCTTTCATATTGCGTTCGGGCAAAATGACCGTCTTGATGCCCGCGCGGTGAGCCGCCATCACCTTCTCGCGCACGCCGCCGATCGGCAGGACGCGCCCGCGCAGGGTGATCTCGCCCGTCATCGCCACATCCTTGAAGAGCGGACGTCCCGTAAACGCGGAGATGATCGCGCACGTCATCGTGATACCCGCGCTGGGGCCGTCCTTCGGGATCGCACCCTCGGGCAAATGCAGGTGGATGTCGAGGCGGTCCAGCGCGTCGGGGTCAATCCCCAACACGTTCGCGCGCGACTTGAGATACGACAGCCCCGCCTGCGCGGATTCCTGCATCACGTCCCCCACCTGTCCCGTGATCTGCATCCCGCCCTTGCCGTCGAGAATGGCGACTTCCACGAACATGATCTCGCCGCCGTTCTCGGTCCACGCGAGACCCGTCGCCACGCCCACCTCGTCCTTGCGCTCCGCCAGCGTCAGGAAATATTGCGGCGGCCCGAGGAACTTCTCGACCAGTTCGGGCGTGACAGTTTCGGGCGTCTTCTTGCCTTCGGCTTTCATCCGCGCCTCCTTGCGGCAGACGCGTCCGATCTCGCGCTCCAAATTGCGGACGCCCGCCTCGTAGGTGTACTCACGGATGATCTTCTTCAACGCCTCCGCCTCGAACTTCACGCCGAGGTCGTGGATGCCGTTCTCGTCGAATTGCCGCGGGATGAGATATTTTTCCGCGATGGCGAGTTTCTCCTCTTCTATGTAGCCGGGGAACTCGATCACCTCCATGCGGTCGAGCAGCGCGGGCGGGATCGGACCGAGGTAATTCGCGGTCGTCACGAACATCACCTTCGAAAGGTCAAAGGGCAGTTCGAGATAGTGGTCGCTGAAGGCGTTGTTCTGTTCGGGGTCGAGCACTTCCAGCAGCGCCGAAGCGGGGTCGCCGCGAAAATCGGAGTAGAGTTTGTCAATCTCATCGAGCATGAACAGCGGATTGGCGCTGCCTGCCCGCTTCATCGTCTGGATGATGCGCCCGGGCAGCGCGCCGATGTACGTGCGGCGGTGGCCGCGGATCTCCGCCTCGTCGCGGACGCCGCCAAGGGACACGCGCACGAACTTCCTCCCCAATGCCTCGGCAATCGAACGTCCGAGCGAGGTCTTGCCCGTGCCGGGAGGCCCGACAAAGCACAGGATCGGCTGGCGTTCCTTCCTCGGTTTCAACGAACGGACGGCGATGTATTCGAGGATGCGTTCCTTCGGTTTTTTGAGTCCGTAATGGTCGCGCTCCAAAATCCGCGCGGCGTTCTTCACGTCGAGGTTATCCTGCGTGACGTTCATCCATGGCAGGTCGAGAATCCAATCGAGGTAGGCGCGGATGATGCCCACTTCGGGCGCCATCGGCGGCATCTGGTTGAGGCGCTCCAGTTCCTTCATCGCCGTCTTGCGGACTTCGTCGGGCATGGCGGTTTTTTCGAGACGCTGTTTCAACTCGTTGGCGTCTTTCGAGAAAACGTCCCCCTCGCCCAACTCGGTCTGGATCTGCTTCATCTGTTCGCGCAGATAGAACTCGCGCTGGCTCTTGTCCACTTCATTCTGGACGCGCGAATGGATCTCGTCTTCGAGCTCCAGCACGTCCACTTCCTCGGCCAGGATCTTGTTCATCCGCTGCAGGCGGGCGCGCGGATCGGTCGTCAGCAAAAGCGCCTTCCGCTCCTCGAAGTTGAGCGAAAGCGACATGGCGACCATATCCGCCAGCCAGCCCGGCTCGGAAATGTTCATCGCGAAAAGATGCGCTTCCTCAGGGATGGAGCGGTCGAGTTGCACACAGCGGTCGAAGAGGTCCAGCGCGGAGCGCATCGTAGCCTGCGTCTGACGGTCGGCAGTCGTCGGCTCGAAGATGACGCGGGCGCGCACTTTGATGTACGGTCGCACGCGGATGAACTCCACGATCTCGACGCGCCGGCGTCCCTGCACCAGCGCGGACGAGGAGCCGTCGGGCATCGAGAGCAGGCGTCCCACCGCCATTTCCACGCCGATGGGCAAAAAGTCTTTCAGGCCAGGCTCTTCCATTTCGGGGTCGCGCTGCGTCAAGCCGATCACGGTCTGGTTGCGATGCTGGGCCTCCTGCACCGCCAGCAGCGAACCTTCGCGTCCCACAAAGATCGGCGAGACCATGCGCGGGAAAACCACCAGGTCGCGCAGCGGCAGTACCAGCGCCTCGATAATGCCATGCTCGTCCGCGTCCATATTGGGCACGCGGTACAGTTCCTCGGTGCGTTGCGAAAGCGCCAGGTTGAAATTTTCTTCTTCTTCGTTCCAGTTGTCGGGGTGATTCATTTGTTCTCGTTATTGAAAAGGATTCCGAAAATTCGAAAAGGATTCCGAAAGTTCTACTTTCGGATATCGGCACAGGCCAGCCTGAAGTAGAACTTCAGGATTCCACGGACATCTTCTTCCACGCCGTCATCACTTCCGAAAGTTCGAAAAGGACTCCGAAAGTTCTACTTTCGGATATCGGCACAAGCCAGCCTGAAGTAGAACTTCAGGATTCCACGGACGTTTTCTTCCACGCCGTCATCGCTTCCGCGGTGACGAACATGCTCCCCGCGGACAGGACAATGCTACCATCTTTCGCGGACAGTTCCAGCGCCCGCGTCAATGCGGCCGCGACGGGCGTCACCGCTTCGTTCGGGACTTCGAGCGCGTCCGCCGCCGATTGGATTTTCTCCACGTCCAGCGCGCGCGGATGGTCGGCGCGCGTGACGATGAGTTCGCGAATCAGCGGTTTCATCACGCGTAGCATCCCCGCGAGATTCTTGTCCTCCGACGCGCCGAAGATGAGATAGACCTGTCTCGACGGGAAATGTCTCTCCAGCGTTTCGCGGAGACGGGCGAATGAGTCCTCGTTGTGGGCCGAGTCGAAAACGACGGGCGGCTCGCGCCGCGCCACTTCGAAGCGGGCAGGCCATTTTACCCGAGAAAATCCCTCCCGGAGAGCCGCGTCGGAAACGTTCAAACCGCTCTGCTTCAGAGCCGCGTAAGCCACAGCCGCGTTCAAAACCTGATATGAGCCAAGCAAGGGAATTTTGAACTCCATATCTTGAATTCTGAATTCCTGCCCATCCAACGACGCGCCCTGCGCCTCGAATGTTACATCCCGGCCCACCAGCGTCACCGGCGCGCTCCTCTCCCTGGCTACGCGCAGAAGGACTTCGAGGGCTTCCTCCTTTTGCGGCGCGGAGACGACCGGCACAGCCTCCTTGATGATCCCCGCCTTCTCGCCCGAGATCCTGGCGAGCGTGTCGCCGAGGACGGCGGTATGATCCATCGAAAGCGAGGTGATGACCGAGACGCGCGGCGTCACGACGTTGGTGGCGTCGAGACGTCCGCCCAGACCGACTTCGATCACGGCCGCGTCCACGTTTTGCCGCGCGAACGCGAGAAAGCCGATGGCGGTGGTGATCTCGAAGGTCGTCAGTTTGGGGATGCGCGCGACGGCGGGCTTGACCTCGTCCACGAGCGCGGCCAGCCCCTCGTGAGTCAGGGGCGAGCCGTCCACCTGGATCCGCTCCACATAGTCCTCCAGATGCGGCGAGGTGTAGAGTCCCGTCCTGTAGCCCGCGGCGGTCAAGGCGGAGGCGCACAGCGCGGCGACGCTGCCCTTCCCTTTCGTCCCCGCGATGTGGACGATCGGGTATGTCGCCTGCGGATTCCCCAGGGCTTCCATCAGCGCGAACATGCGGTCGAGGCTGAAATCCGCCTTGGCGAGTTCGGAGGCGTGTTTCAGGCTATAATCCACGAAACTATAGAGGTAGTCGAGAGCGAGATTGTAGGCGGCTTCTGCGTCCATGCGAGGGATTGTAAAGCGTAATTCGTAAATCGTACACTGGAAAATCGGAAGCGGAACCATGCTCGGACAACTCACCATCCACCTTCACCTGCCTGCCTGTTCCTCGCTCAAAGAAAAGCGCGGACGGCTCAGACCCCTGCTTGCGCGCCTGCACAAGGAGTTCAACGTCTCCGTCGCGGAGATGGATTTGCAGGATAAATGGACGGAAGCCGTCATCGCCTGCGCGCTGGTCAATTCCGACTCGGTTCTGGTTCGCCAATCCCTGCAAAGTGTGGCAAAATGGGTGGAATCCCACTGGACGGACGGGGATGTGATCGAACAGAAAATCGAAATTCTGTAGCGACAGTCTCGCCTGACTGCCAGGATTTGGGCGGACGCGCAAGTCCGCCGCAACAGGAGAACTATGGACCTGAACCTGAAGGATAAAATCGCCCTCGTCGCCGGCGCGTCGCGCGGACTGGGCTACGCGGCCGCGCTGACCCTCGCGAAGGAAGGTTGCCGCGTCGCCGTCAACAGCCGCGACGAAGCGAAGATCAAAGCCGCGGCGGAGAAAATCGAACGGGAGACGGGCGCGCAAGTCGTCGGGCTTGCAGGAGATGTGGGCAAGCCAGATACGGCGGAGAAGCTCGTGGAGCAAACCGTCCAGGCGTTTGGCGGACTCGACATCCTCATCACCAACTCGGGCGGGCCCAGACCCGGCGCGTTCGAGTCGCTCGGCGAAGCGGACTGGGAAAACGCCGTGAACCTGTCGCTGATGAGCCACGTCCGCCTGATCCGCGCCGCGCTGCCGTGGCTGCGGAGATCGTCCACGCCCAGCGTGTTGACGGTCACTTCCTACTCGGTCAAACAGCCCATCCCCAACCTGGCGTTGTCGAACAGCGTCCGCGCCGCCACGGTAGGATTGACCAAGTCGCTGGCGCTGGAACTCGGCAGGGACGGGATTCGTTTCAACTCCATCCTGCCGGGCTGGACGGAGACCGAACGCGTCGTCGAGTTGATGTCGGCCCGGGCGGCCGCGAGCGGCGCCTCGGTCGAGGAAGAGACGCGCAAACAATCGGCGGAGAGTCCGCTCGGGCGGATGGGACGCCCCGAAGAGTTCGCGGCCGCGGCCGCGTTCCTCGTCTCGCCCGCCGCGTCGTACATCACCGGCGTCATGCTCACGGTGGACGGCGGAATGTATAAGGGAACGCTTTGATTTTAGATTTTCAATTTTAAATTTGGAGGAACCATGCAAAACGTCTGCCTGAATTGCGGCAAGTCCGAGCAGGAAACGCCCCTGCTGAATCTGGTTTTCAAGGATGAAGCGAAGTACATCTGCCCGCGCTGTTTTCCGATCCTCATCCACAAGCCGCAGCAATTGGCGGGCAAACAG
>DKTP01000098.1 GCA_002473085.1 Anaerolineales bacterium UBA7227 | reverse complement strand
GAAGCCGGCGATGTGCGCGTCCTGCGTGGAGATCCCCTCGACCGCGTCTATGACCATCAGCGCCACGTCGGCGCGTTCGATGGACTTGAAGGCGCGCAGCACGGAATAGCGCTCCACGCCCTGCTCGATCTTTCCACGCCGACGGATGCCTGCGGTGTCTATCAGCGTGACCGCCACCCCGTTGAAGTCGAGACGCGTGTCAATCGAGTCGCGCGTCGTCCCCGCGATGGGACTGACGATGGCGCGTTCCTCGCCGGCCAGCCTGTTCAGCAGGGATGACTTCCCGGCGTTCGGCTTGCCGACGATGGCGATCTTGACCGAATCGTCCTCTTCCTCCAGGGGTTGTTCGGGGAAGGACATCACCAGCGCGTCGAGCAGGTCGCCCACGTCCGTCCCGTGGATGGACGAGATCGGATACGGGTCGCCCAGCCCCAGTTCGTAGAACTGCGCCGCCTCGTCGCGTCTCTGCGCGCTCTCGCATTTGTTGACCGCCACGAAGATCGGCGGCTGGAAGGTCTCGCCGACTTTTTTCTGCATCCGCCGCAGGATGCCCGCCACCTCGCGGTCGGGTTCGGCGAGGCCCTCGATGCCGTCCACCAGAAACAGGATCGCGTCCGCGTCGCGGACGGCGGTCAGCGCCTGTTCGCGAATCTCTTTGATGAAGTCCGCCGAGCCGACGGAGAGCGGGGAGCGGCCTCCGTGCGTGGGATCGATCCCGCCCGTATCCACCACATGGAAGGCGCGCCCGTTCCATTCGGCCTCGCCCACCAGACGGTCACGCGTGGTGCCGGGCGTGTCGTCCACGATGGCGAGACGTTCGCCGATCAGACGGTTGAACAAAGTGCTTTTGCCGACGTTCGGCCGGCCGACGAGCGCTACAACAGGTTTCATGTGATTCTCATTACGGCGTCGGAGTGGGCGTGACGCCCGGGGAGAGGGTCGCTTCCACGGTGTTGGGAAGCACGGTTTCCACCGTGATATCCGCCACCAGGATCTCCACTTTGGGGGTGAGCTGGTACACGCCCGCGCCGAGGTCGGTCACGTCTATAGTGACGCGGATGTCCTGGAGCAGGAGCGAATCGAGCAGCGGCGCGGGGCCGGAGAGGATGATGTCCACCTCGATGGGGGAGACTAGCGCGGTCAGCCCGTCGCCCAATCCCACCACTTCGACTTTGATGTTCGAAAGCGTCAGGTTGCTGATGATCGGCTCGATGCCGACCTGCACCTGCACGCTTTGTTCGCCCACCACCGAAACGCCGCTGGGCAGTTCCAGCGCCAGGCGGGTGGAAATATCGTCGCTGGCGCCGCGCAGTTCGAGCGGCTGGGTCTCCACCACGCCGGGCAACTCGTTCACCAGTTTGGGGTCGGTAGAATAGACGGTGACGATGGGCGGGAAGACCGAAAGTTTGGTCAGCAGGTAGCCGTTGGCGACCTGTCCCTGCACGATCACTTTCACCGCCACGTCGCGGTATCCGCCCTGCTGCGCCACGGGGATATTCACCAGCACGGACGGCGGGTTCACGCTTAACTTTGTGAGCGGCTGGTTGCTGGCATTGTAAATTTGCACGTCCAGTTTCTGCTTGACGCTCTCGCGTGTCCCCGAAAGGTTGACCGTGACCCGCGCCCGGTCCACCTCGTCAATCAACGACTTCGCGCCCGAAACCAGCGCCTCCGTCGGGTCGAGGACGGGAGTCCCCGCCTGGTATCCGATGGCTGGCTGCCCGTTCAACGTCAACTGGATGGGGAGGCTGCGGCTGACCAGCGGTTCGAGCCGGACCGTAAAGTTGCTTGGCGTGACCGCGACGATGCGCGCCGGTTGTTCCGTCACCTGCACCTGCACGCGCGCCATGTGATCGCCTTCGCTCATCCCGGAAAGGTCCACCACCGCGCGGATGGGTTTTTCCTGGCTGTCGAGCCGCGTCCAGACCGAACGCGGCGCGCGCAGGGTCACTTCGACCTGTGTCGGAAGGTTGCCGACGGTCACCAATCCCGAATCCTGCCCGACGATCTCAATGGGGACGGGGTGGGCGTAGACGCGCTGCTCGTCGGGGTCGGCCGCGGTGACGGCCGCGATCCACACCGCGATGGCGAGGAGCAGAGCCCACAGGGAGGTCTGTAAATTCTGGCGCAGCCAGCGGATCATCGGTCTTCGTCCTTTCGCTGGAACAGGCGTTGCAGCCAGCTGCGCCGCGGCGCGCTCGTGGGGCGGAAGAATGCCAGCAGGATGTTTTCCAGCCGTTCGGGGTCGATGCGGCGGATCATCCGCCCGCTGTGCGCGATGGAGATGGAACCCGTCTCTTCGGAGACGACGACGGCCACCGCGTCGGTGGCCTCGGAGATTCCCAGCGCGGCGCGGTGACGGAGTCCCATCTGGCGCTCGGGGGAGCGGTTGAGGATTCCGCTCGAAGAGAGGGGCATGACGCAGGCCGCCGCGACCAGCCTCCCGTCCGCGATGATCGCCGCCCCGTCGTGCAGGGGCGTGTTCGGGTAGAACGTCTGCAGGAGGAGTTCGGGCGTGGCGCGGGCCTCCATCCGCACGCCCGTTTCGATGTAGCCTTCGAGGCTTTCGAGGCGTTGAAAGACGATCAAGGCTCCGTGCCGTCTTGCGGATAGCCGCGCCGCCGCGCTGACGATGGTCTGGATGACTTGTTCATTGTCCATGTGGGCGACGCGCCCGGATTTTACGAGCAGGCCGGCGCGTCCGATGCGCTCGAGGGCGCGGCGGATCTCCGGCGCAAAGACAACGGGGATGGCGAGCAGGAGGGCGGGCAGGGCGTTGGCGATGAGCCAGGAAAAGGCCGGCAGGGCCACGAGGCTGGTGAGCAACGCCAGCAGGACGAAGAGGAAGATCATGCCGCGCAGCAACGACATGGCCTGAGTGTCGCGCAGGCTGTAGAGCATGCCGAAAAAAATGGCCGCCACCAGGAGGATGTCGAGGAGGCTCAGCCAATTCAGGCGCTCAAAAACGAAGAGGAGGTTGCTGATGAAATCGGTCACGGCTGGAGATTAGGGACGGGAACGACAAATTGAGGAATCCCCGGAACGTTCCTGTCCTAATTCCTAATTTGTAATTCCAGCGGTCAGATCGGGCGGAGTACGCGGTCCTGCCGCAGTTGTTTGAAGTACAGGGCCGCGCCCTCGGGCATGGATTCGGCCGCGGCGTCTTGCCAGGCCTGCACGCCGAGGGTCTGCGGGGCGCGCCGCTCGTAGCCGAGTTTCTTCCACGGCTGTTCGTCGCCCGCGAGTTCGGCGGGCGGGAAGATGAGCGAGGCCTCGGATTGGAGTTCGAGCGAGGCGCGCTCCACTTCGTTGACCAGCGCTTCGAGCGCGGCGGAAACGTCCACGCTGGGATCGAGGAACAGGTCGGTGGTGCGCGCTACCAGGTTTTCCACCTGCCAGCCGGCCAGGCCCACTGTCCGCTCGCCGGCGCGGAGCATGAGATAGGCGCGGTCGCCGAATGATTCCATCACGTCGCTGGCGTTCATCTTGCGCCGGCCGCGGCTCAGCACGGTGACGAGCTCCGCGATGGCCTGCGAGTCGCGTGGACGCCCGCGCTGCACCATCAACTGGCTGGACGGCGCCTTGTGGGCGATGGGCAGGGTATCTGCCACCGGCGAGACCTGCTTCCAGGCTTCCGTCACCTGTTTCCACAGGTCTTCGAACGAGCCGGTGTTGCGGATGACGACTGTGGCTACCGCCACCTTCTCGCTCTGTGGCGACTGCGCGTGGATGCGTTCGAGCGCCTGGTCGCGCCGCATTCCGCGCCGGCGCATCAGCCGTTCTGCCTGGAGGTCTTCGGGCGCGTAGGTGACCCAGATGGCGTTGCAGGCGGTTTTGAGTTCGCTTTCCAGCAGTTTGATGGCTTCGACTACCACCACCCGCTGGGAGGCGCGGCGGATGAAAATATCGGTGGCCTGCGCGACGAGCGGATGGACGATGTCTTCCAGTTGGGAGAGCGCGGCCGCATCGCGGAAGACCAACTCGCCCAGTTTGGCGCGGTCGATCTCCCCGTCCCGGCCCAGGATCCATTTGCCGAACAGGTCCACGGCCGGCTGGTAGCCGGGCGCGCCTTTGGCGATGGCGCGGTGCGACAGCGAGTCCGCGTCGATGGTGTACGCGCCCAGATGTTCAAGCATTTTGCGGACCACGCTTTTACCGGTGGCGATGTTGCCGGTCAGGCCGATGATGTATTTTCCAGGCCATCTGCTCACGAACGTACCTCGTTGAATGTGATGTCTCTATTTTACTTGAAAAATCGCGTCGGGAGTTCGCGATTTCGATTGACTTCTGCCTCTTATCTGTGTATCATACCTCTGCCTCAGGTCGGTCGGGCGATCGCGGCCTCGCGCGAGCGGGGTCGAGGAAAGTCCGCACTCCACAGGGCGCGGCGTCGGATAACCTCCGGGGCGGGGATCAAAACCCGCCGGACCGGGCCACAGAAACAGACTGCCATCCCCTCCCCAACCCTCCCCCAAATCCGCAGAATTTGGGGGAGGGAGGGGCGGGGGTGGCGATGGTGAAAAGGCGGCGTAAGAGACCACCGGCGTCCGCAGTAATGCGGGCGGCCAGGCAACCCCCGCCGGGAGCAAGGCCAAGCAGGGACGACCCGTCTTCGGACGGGAGGAGGCGGCCCGTCTCCTCATCAGTCCCGGGTAGGCCGCTGGAGCGGCGCGGCGACGCGCCGCCTAGAGAGATGATCGCCCAGACAGGGTGCAATCCCCTCGTCGGACAGAATGCGGCTTACAGACCGGCCGAGGCGCTGTAACGCAAGTCCTCTTGCGTTACTTCCTTTTTATGCGACGGCTCATCCTCCTCCCCCTGGTCGTTGTGACCCTCGCCTGCAACCTGGCAACCGCGGCGACTCCCGCGCTGACCATCGAGACGCTGCGCGCGCAGGCCTCCGCCGCGCCGCCTCTCACGCCTCCTCCTGAACCTTCGGCGGCCGCGCCGACCCCGAGCCTTTCCCACGCGGACGCGCCGACAGGAAAGATCGTCTACACCTGCCAGATCGCGGGGAATCAAATCTGCATCGTCAACGCCGACGGGACGGGTTTCCGCCAGTTGACGAGCGACCCCATCCGCCACTGGTACGCGTCCCTTTCGCCCGACGGCGCGAGCGTCGTCTATAGCGCGTTCGTGGAGGATAACGTCTTCGAGATATTCGAGTTGAATTTGGCGAGCGGACTCGTCACACAACTGACAGATAAACTTGGCGTCTTGATCGCGCCCGAAATCTCCCCCGACGGAAGCAGCATCGTCTTCACGCGCGGGGACGCGAAGGGCGCGTCCCAGATCTGGGTCATGGAGCGGAGCGGCGCGAACCCGCATCAAATCCACGCGCAGGGATGGGATCCCACCTGGTCGCCAGACGGGAGTCAGATCCTGTTCGCGTCGAACGTCGAGGGCGCGAACCAGTTATTCGTCATGGATCGAAACGGCGCGAACGCGCGCCGCGTCACCGACTTCGACTCCCTGCGCGGCCGCTCGGATTGGTCGCCCGACGGCGCGTGGATGGTCACATACAACGGCGCGGCGTGGAAGCGCGAGGTCTTCATCTTCCGTCCCGATTTCAGCGGGCTGCGGCGGCTCTCTCCCGAAGGCGGGAACAGCCAGGGACCAACTTTCTCTCCCGACGGAAAATGGGTGGCGTTCACCGCGTACTTCGATCACTACGGCGACGACCTGGGCTGCGAGATTTACATCATCCGCGTGGACGGCTCCGACCTGCGACGATTGACCGACAACGATTATTGCGATTACCAGCCGCGCTGGGGGCCGTAGACGGATTAACTTCCCCGCTAAAATCCCTGATAGACAAACGTCACCACGTTGGCTTGCGGACCGAGGAAGAGGACCATCAGCCACAGCGCGGCGGCGAATCCCCAGGCGCGCGCGGGTGGCGTCCACTTCATGAAGAACGCGTCTGTGGCGTGACGGGATTCCTGCCAGTCGAGCCAGAGGGTCAACGCGGCGGCCGCGAGCAGGTCAATGAACGGGATGGCGGACGAGACCTGCGCGGTGAAGTCGAACAGGCCGAGGAGGTAGACGGTCGCGGCGCGCAGGCTGGATGCCGCGAAGAAGATCAGGGTCAGGGTGGTGACGCTGAACACGACCAGAACGGAAAGCGCGGATAAGATTCGACTTGGCGGGCGCCGCGTTTTGAAGAGTTGCTCCAGCACCAAATAGGATCCGTGCAGCGCGCCCCACGCCATTACGGACGCGTAGGCGCCGTGCCAGAATCCGCTGGCGAGCATGGTGGCGAGCGGCGGCAGGACGGTCGCGAGCAGGCGCGGCCAGCGTCTTTGCATCAGCCAGCGGCGGGCGGGGAAGAAGATGTAGTCGCGCAGCCAGAACGACAGGCTGATGTGCCAGCGCGTCCAGAAGTCGCTCAGGGAGTTGGCGAAGAACGGCTGGCGGAAGTTCGGGCCGAGTTCGATCCCGAACAGCGCGCTCAGTCCGCGCACGATGGAGGTGTAGCCCGCGAAGTCGTTGTAGAGTCCGAAGGTGAAGACCAGCAGCCAGATGAGTTTTTCCAGCGAGGAGAACGCGGCGGGGTCGGAGAAAACGGTGGGAGGCAGGAAGGAAACGAGTCGGTCCGCGATGACGATCTTGCGGACGAGGCCGACGAGGATGAGTCCAACGCCGCGGGCCAGCGCGGACGCGTCCACGCGGCGGGCCGCTCGAAGGTCGGAGAGGAAGCGGGCAGGACGTTCGATGGGTCCCGATAAAAGTTTGGGGAAGTACGTCAGGTAGAGCGCGAAGTCAACGAGGTCGTCCGCCGCGTCGGTTTGACGGTTGTGGACGTCCGCGAGATACGAGACGGCTTGCAGGATGTAAAACGAAAAGCCGACGGGGAGGAGGAGGAGATGCAGCGCTTCGGGCGGGAGGGGGAGCAGGCGCGGGCCGTAGGGTCCGCTGATGAGTTTGAGGGAGGCGAAACTGGCGAGGTTGAGTCCGACGCCGAGCGAGAACCAGGCGCGGGAGGCGGCTTTTTTGCCAATGTAAAAATTTAAGGTTGTGACCGCGAGAAGAACCAGCGCGTATTTCCAACTGATGGTGACGTAGAAAAAATAGGAAGCCGCCAGCAGCCAGATGTTTTGGGCCTTGCGCGCCAGGAGATAATAGACGGCGAGGACGACGGCGGCGAAGAGGAGGAATTGAGGGGAGAGGAGTTGCATGAATTTTTCTACGTTGACCGAAGAGCCGTTTATTTCCAGTCGGGTTCGACGAAGACATCTGCCCAGGGAAGTTTGACGAAGGTGAAGATCAGGTAATGCGCGATGGATAGAAGGAATAATATCCAGAGGGCGGCTTTCAGTTCCGTGAAATATTGGACCTGCGCCAGCCCGCGCTCGAAGATCGCTCCGAAGATTCCCGCGACGACCGTGATGACGTTGGCGTAGACGACCTCCAGCGGGATGTTCGGCAATTTCCCGTAGAAAGCGGGGACGGCGTACCAGAGAATGAAAATGACCCAGGGCAGCAGGATGGCGGTCGCCATGCGCGAGTAAAAATACGTCTCGAAATCGGCGATGTTCTTGTGTTCAAGCGCGTATTCGATGACGTTCAGGAAGATCCACGAGTAGAACGCCGACTTGTAATGCTGAAAGTTCGATTCGTGAATACCGCAAAAAATCGCAAAGACGCGGTTGGGAAAGCGTTTGTAAACCAAATATAAAACCATGAAAACCGCCCAGAAGCCGAGCGCTTTCCAGTAGAGGGCGGACTGAACCATTGTTTGCAAATCTACCTCGTTTCAGTAAATGTTGATTCTTGGAAGGAGCATGACCTGACGATGCTATTTAAACAGCCACGCGTTCGCGGCCAGCGTGTCTCCCAGCCAGCGGCTGAACGTGGCCGCGCCGTCGGAGTTGAGATGCAGCCAGTCGTACCAATGGGCTTTGGGAATTTGAGCGGCGAGTCTCTGCGTGCGCCAGAACGGGATTTGATTCTCGTCGAGGATTCGGATCAGGGTCGGGAGATATTCCTCGTCGTAGGCGCGCCAGGTCTCCGCGTCGGACGAGTCGGGTTCGTGATAGGCGGGACCTTCGAGGAAGACGATCTTCACGTCCCTTTGCTGGAGCGCGAGAAAATTCCGAACGGACTGCGCCTGGCTCGGGTCGCTCCAGGCTTCGCGCAGGCGCGCGGGAGTCAGCGTCAGGTTTTCGATGTAGGGTTCGCGGAATCCCTGCGCGGGCTGGTAGCCTTTCGCCGTGAGCGGATGAGTCTCCGCTTCCATTTTGACGCGGTTGGGGATCTGGAGCCAGTATCGCCAGGCGAGGAGGTAACGATACGCGTAGGAGCGATTGACCAGCCAGCCGTCCAGGGACGGGACGCCGCGGTTGAACTTGACCCAGTCCGCCGAGGCGAGGAAATCCACATTGGCGATGGCGTCGTGGACGTCGCGCGGCAGGATGGCGTAGATGACGACCTTCGGATGAAAGCGCGTGATGGCCGCGTCCGCGATGGCGGCGGCGGTATCAATCGTCATGGCGGGCATGCCGAGGTTGAAGCAGTGGACGGTCTCGCCCGTCTGCGCGCGGTAAACCTGCTCGACGAGGTCGGGGTCAATGTCCGAGTTGGCGACGGAACTGCCGAGGAAGAGACAGTCGAGAGTCCCGTCGCGGCGGAGTTGCGATTCGATGCGGTAGATTTTCGCGTCGAAGAGGAAACTGTTCGCGTTGACGGAGGGCGCGGGGAGGCGCGTCCCGATGGGCGTGCGCGCCGCGATCTCCGCCGCGAGGACGACGAGAGGGATGGAGAGGAGGAAGTATAGAATCCCGCGCAGGGAGGGTTTGGAGACCACGAGCGTTTCGCGCGAGAAGATGGAAGGCATGAAGGTGAAGGTTTTTGTACGCGGATTTCACGGAGCCGTGCGAATGTCTTTAAAAATCCGTGCGAATCTTTCTTGTCCGTGTAATCCGTGTACCGAACTAATCCCGATCCACGTCGTGCGAGTTGGATTCGCGGATGCCAGCGGGCGTGATCTCGACGAACTCGGCATTGGCTTGCAGTTCGCGGATGTTGTGCGCGCCGCCGTAACTCAAGCCGGAGCGCAGCCCGCCCACGAGTTGATGCAGAATCTCGCTGACGTTGCCGCGATACGGGACGACGGCTTCGACTCCTTCAGGCACGACCTTCGACCAGTCTTCCTGATCCTCGGCGGATTCGTCCTCGCCGCGTTCCGCCAGACGGCGGTCCATCGTCGCGCCGAGGGACGCCATGCCGCGTACGACCTTGACCTTCTTTCCGTCGCGCAGGACGGGCGAGCCGGGCGCCTCGTCGCAGCCCGCGAACAGGCCGCCGATCATCGCCGTCTCCGCGCCCGCGGCCAGCGCCTTGACGAGATCGCCGGGCGTGCGGATGCCTCCATCGGAGATGAGCGGGATGTCGCGCCCCGAGTCTTTCACGCCCGCGGCGCTGTCCATGACGGCGGTCAACTGCGGGACGCCGAA
Organism: Anaerolineales bacterium UBA7227; assembly: GCA_002473085.1. Taxonomy (GTDB): domain Bacteria; phylum Chloroflexota; class Anaerolineae; order Anaerolineales; family Villigracilaceae; genus Denitrolinea; species Denitrolinea symbiosum. The sequence goes on along the minus strand of DKTP01000098.1, from coordinate 8,380 downwards.
GCCCGTCACGATGCGCGTGGTGCAGATGGAGCCGGGACCGATCCCGACCTTGACCGCGTCCGCGCCCGCTTCGGCGAGTTCGCGCGCGCCCTCGCGCGAGGCCACGTTCCCCGCGATAATCTGGACGCGCGGAAATTTCGCGCGCAGGGACTTGACCATCTGGATGCAGTGGTCGGCGTGACCGTGCGCGATGTCCAGCACGAGGACGTCCGCGCCCGCTTTGAGCAGTTCGGCGGCGCGTTCTTCTTCGCGCGCAGCGACGCCGATCGCCGCGCCGACGCGCAGGCGTCCCTTTTCGTCGGTGGTCACGTCGGGAGACTGGTCCAGTTTGATCAGGTCGCGCGAGGTGATGAGGCCCACCAGCTTGTCGTCGTCGTCCAGCACGGGCAGTTTTTCGATGCGATGTTTGTAGAGCAGTTCGCGCGCCTGTTCCACGGTCACGTCGGGTTTGACGGTGATGAGGCGTTCGCGCGGCGTCATCGCGGCGCGGACGCTGCCGATCGAAGCGGGAGCCAGCATGAGGTCGCGTTGCGAGACGAGGCCGACGAGCCTGTCCGCCTCCTTTACGATCAACGCGCCGACTTTGTAACGATCCATCAGCGCGCGCGCCTGCGCGACGGTCGCCTCGGGATCGGTGTCGTAGGGATGTTCGATGATGAAGCCCTGGGCGCGTTTGACAATCTTCACTTCGCGCACCTGCGCTTCGATGCTCATAAAGCGATGCAGGATTCCGATCCCGCCGGCGCGCGCCATGGCGATCGCCATGCGCGCTTCGGTGACCGTGTCCATGTTGGCGGACAGGATCGGGATTTTGATGTTGATGTCCGCGGTCAGCCGCGTGGATGTGTCCACGTCCTGCCGCGAGGCGATGGACGAACGGCGCGGGATCAGCAGCACGTCGTCGAAGGTCAATCCTTTGGTAGGTCGGATTTGCATGGGAACTCCTTGCGAGGAAACCAAGTCAACTTACCGCGAAGACCGCGAAGGGCGCGAAGAATTTCCGACGATCTTCTTGGCGTTCTTCGCGGTTAATCTGGAATCCCCGCGGCTTTGATATCTTTGAGATTCAATTGCAGGCTTTTGCGCCCGTTGTATTCGTTGACTTCAAAAGTATACAACACGTCCGCCATTGTCGGCAGGTTTGGGAGCAGGTCGCCGAGACGGAACCCGATGGCGTCAACGGTGAAGCGTCCGTCGGTGAGCGTCAGCTTCAGGTGTTTCGAGTCCGCGCCCACGGCGCGCTTGCTTTGCACTTTGACGCCGCGCGAGATGAAGACGGGTTCGGGATTTCCGTAGCCGGTGGGCTGGAGTTGTTCCAATTGCGAAAGCAGGTCGAACGTCAACTGTGAGAGCGGGACCTCCGCGTCGGCGGACAGGCTCGCCCGCAGGTCGCGCCCGTCCAATTCCCGCTCCGCGATGGACCTCAGGCGGGCCACCAGTTCGTCGAGTTTTTCGTTGCGGACGGTGAATCCCGCCGCGGCTGCGTGCCCGCCGTGACGGACAAGCAGGTCGGCGCACTCGTCCAGCGCGCGTGTGATGTGGAATTCGGGGATCGAGCGGCAGGAGCAGCGCGTCGTCTCCTCGCCGAAGTGACCGACGACGGCCGGGCGGTAGTAGAGTTCCGTGAGACGCGAGGCGGCGAGTCCGACCACGCCGTGATTGAAGTCGGGGTGGACGGCGAAGAGCAGGAGCGAGTCCTTTTGTCCGTCCAGCGCCAGCGCCTCGGCCTGCGCCTGGATTTCCTTCGTCAATTTCTGGCGTTCCGTGTTCTGCTGGTTCAATTTCACCGCAATGTCGCCCGCTTCTTTGACATCGTTTGTGGTGAGCAGATGATACGAAGCCAGCGCCGAATCCAGCCGCCCCGAGGCGTTGAGACGCGGCCCGAACGTGAATCCGATGGTGGTCGCGTTGGCTTTCGTGATGTCCGCGCCCGCCACATTCGCGAGCGAGAACAGTCCCTGCCGCGAAGTCTGGCGCATCTGCTCCAGTCCCTTGCGGACGAGGGCGCGGTTCTCGCCGGTGAGCGGCGCGAGGTCCGCGACGGTGCCGAGGGCAACCAAATCGAGGAACGATTCAAGGGCGAAGGCTGAAGGTTGGAGGCTATGCAGCGCCTCGGCGATCTTGTACGCGATGCCCACGCCCGCGAGATATTTTTCGGGATAGGCGTCGCCCTCCTGTTTGGGATTCAGCACGGCCAGCGCCTCGGGGAGGCCGCCCGAGGGTTCGTGATGGTCCGAGATGACGAGGTCCAGCCCGAGGTCACGCGCGTGGCGGGCTTCTTCGGGCGAGCGGATTCCGCAGTCCACGCTGACGACGAGTCGAATCCCGTCCGTATGGAGTTTGTCGAGCGCGTCGTTGTTCAGTCCGTAGCCTTCCTCGAAGCGGTTGGGGATGTATTCGTGGACGTCGCCGCCGAGGGCGCGCAGACACTGGACCAGCAGTGCGGTGGCGGTGACGCCGTCCACGTCGTAATCGCCATAGACGGCGATGGGTTCGCGATTCGCGAGCGCGGCCTGGATACGCTCCACAGCGACGCGCATGTCCTTCATCTGGAACGGGTCGGCGCTGAAGTTCGGCTCGGCGCGCAGGAAGGCCTCGGCCTCCGCATTGGAGGCGATGCCGCGGTTGAAGAGGATCTGCCGCAGGATGGGCGGATGGGCGTCGAGCGCCGCGTCCGCTTCGGGGGTGATGCGGGTTTGCAGGAGCCAGCGGTTTTTGTGGGTCATCGGGCGTGAGTATACCCAAGTCGGTTGGAAAATGTATGATGATTTTAGATTCTCGTTGCAGACTGACTTTTGGATGGCGCTTTTTAGGCTATGCCCAATATTATTGTTTCCCCTCCCTCAAATCTGCTCTTTGATTTGGGGGAGGGCAGGGAGGGGGTTATAATTCCCCCATGCCAAAGCCCATCACCTCCAACACCCTGTTCTACGGCGACAACCTGCCGATCTTGCGCGAGTACATCCCCGACGAATCGGTAGATTTGATCTATCTCGACCCGCCGTTCAATTCCAGCCGTTCGTACAACGTGCTGTTCAAAGACGAGAGCGGACGCGAAGCCGACGCGCAGATCACCGCCTTTGAAGATACCTGGCATTGGGGCAACGACGCCGCGCGTGTTTATCACGAGATGATTCAGAACGCGCCCACGCACGTGACCACCATGTTGGGAGCCTTACGCGAGTTCATCGGCGAGAATCAGATGATGGCGTATCTGGTGATGATGACCGCCCGCCTGATCGAACTGCACCGCGTCTTGAAACCGACGGGGAGCATTTACTTGCACTGTGACCCGACGGCGAGTCATTATCTTAAAGTGGTGATGGATACGATTTTTGGAACTCAAAACTTTCGCAATGAAGTTATTTGGCAAAGAACAGCAACCAAAGGGGATGCTCGACAAAAATATGGCGCAGTTCATGATGTACTGCTTTACTACTCAAAAACTGACTCTGCTGGATTTACCCCAATTTATTTGGAACAAGACGAAGATTATCTTGGACGTTTTACCTATGACGATAATGATGGGAGAGGCTCATACCGATTAGCCCCTTTGGATAGTCCAAATCCAAGACCAAACTTGACTTATGTTTATAAAGGCTATCAACCACCTGCAAAGGGCTGGCGCGTGAGTCTTTCGGTAATGGAGCAATTAGATAACGAAGGAAGGTTGTATTTTCCGAAAGACCTGAACGGTAGAATTTCTCGAAAACATTACTTACAAGAGCAGGAAGGAAGAAAAGCAAGTGATGTGTGGATTGATATTCCACCCCTACAAGGCGCGGGTACGGAAAAACTCGGCTACCCCACGCAAAAACCACTTGCCCTTTTGGAACGCATCATCCAAGCCTCCAGCAACGAGGGCGATACCGTCCTTGATCCTTTCTGCGGCTGTGGCACAGCAGTTGTCGCCGCGCAAAAACTCAACCGCAAATGGATCGGAATTGACGTCACGCACCTATCCATCTCGCTGATGAAATACCGCCTGAAAGATTCCTTTGGTCTGGTTGAGAGGAAGGATTACGCGGTGGTTGGCGAACCTCAGGACTTCTCATCCGCGAAACAACTGGCGAGGGATGACCGCTATCAATTCCAGTGGTGGGCGTTGTCGTTGGTCGGCGCTAAACCTCTCGGCGGCGATGGCGGCAAGGAAGGCAAAAAGGGTAGTGACAAGGGCGTGGACGGCGTGCTGAATTTTGTGGACGATCCCCGACAGAGCAAACTTCAGCGCGCGCTGATCCAGGTCAAGAGCGGTCACGTCAAAAGTGGTGACGTCCGTGACTTGCGCGGCGTGGTTGAACGCGAAGAAGCCGCCCTCGGCGTTTTCATCACCCTCGAAGAACCCACCCGCGACATGGTCACCGAAGCCGCCTCCGCTGGCTTCCATCACTCGCCCGTTTGGGACAAGGACTATCCACGCATCCAGATTTTGACAATAGATGACCTGCTCAACGGCAAGGAAATCTCCATGCCTCCGTCCGCGTTTGGGACGTTCAAGCAGGCGGAGAAGGTCAAGAAGAAAGAGGGGAAGCAGGGGGAGTTGGGGATATGAAAAAAGGCAAGAAAACCGTGCAAAAAAAGGGAAAACCCGATGTTGGTGTCTGGTTGTCAATGGCGCTTACCCTGTTTTGCTTGTCCTTCTTTTTGCTTTACTCCAGGACTTACTTTGGAAGTGTCACGGTTGCCGCAAACTGGATTCTGATTGCTGTGGGAATAATGATTTTGGGAATTTCCTTGAGTGTAGTAGACCAAATAACTGTGTACAAGGAAGCCACATATGATAAATTTGGTTTTATAGGTATGGGGATTGGTATTTTAATCATTTGCTTCTTGATTTATCAAAGCGCGAATACAATATGGCTAAATATACTTTTGTTCCCATTCCTGGTTTTTGGATTATATGCAATTAACATGGGGATCATTAATGTCATCCGAAGCAAAATGGAGGTGACCAAAAGTAGCAACAGTACCCAAAAAGCGAAAGGGACAAACTCACTTTCAATTAAACTTATCAATGGATTTGCATGGATTGTAGGTTTAATCGCGTCCCTCCTTCAAATTTTGCAATTCCTAAAAGTGATTCCTTAGCATAAATACAGAGGGTTATTATGGTATACAACATTCCAAGCATGGATAAATTTGACCTTGCACTCAATGACGCATCAAATAAGTTTGTAATGCCGATTTTTGAGCATAGAAAAAAAGAAGTCACAGAAGTGTATATGAACATACTTCTTGATTTGGACGGTTCAAAGTCACTTGCAAATGCTTCGACGCCCGAGGGACGCTTTGTGGCAGAAATTTCTATGGGGGCATTTGGGGTTTTCGATTTCTATGACGCATTGTGTGAGGCGGTAATATATCTTCGCCGCTTTCCCTTTCGCGGAACGCGTGTGTCAAAATCTCGCTATCTCGCTTACACATTGCAAAACTACCTTAATAACGTGTATATTTTGCAACTCAGGATTAAGGCATATCTAAACTTGTTGCAAGATTATTATGCCAAAGGGGATTTGCAAAAAGATGTTAAGAGAATAATTCAACCCTTGTTTCATTTTAACTCTCAAATGTTCAAAGAGATTGTGGATATAAGGGGAACCCATGTTCATGTTGAAACTTTGAATGACGATCAAGTGAAAAGATTAGGTTGGCTGGAATCCCAAATGGAAAGGGCGGATACAAAGTCTGAGAGCTATGCTTATTGGGAATCTTATGTTGACGGTCAATACCAATTGATACGGCGTGAAAAAATAGAATTTGTAAAGAGCATTAATGGCATTGCAAAGATAGCATTGGAACATATATTTAGCCGCATCTACACAGTCGTGTTTGATGAAGGCAATCAATTGCGCTTTCCACTTGATTATGAAAATACTACAGTTGCAATTCGTTCTAAAAGACTCGCAGGTGAGTTGAAGAAGGCTGAGAAAAGATAAGAAAAAACCCGCGTTCATCCGTGAAAACCGTGTAATCCGTGTCCCGAAATTGCCTACCTTTTCACTCCTCTTTTTAGTGGTAAGATTCCCTCGATGAAACTCACCCTCGCCCTCGCGCAGATCGCGACCAAACTGGGGGACGTCCAGTCCAACCTCGAGAAGCATCTCGATTTCATTCAACAGGCCAAATCCCAAAACGCCGACCTGCTCGTCTTCCCCGAACTCTCGCTAACGGGCTATCTTTTGCAGGACATCGCCCCGACCGTGGCGCATCGTCCCGACGACGACGACCCTGTCTTCAAGCGCCTGCTCAAAGCGAGCAATGACCTTGACCTCGTCGTCGGTTTCGTGGACGAAGACCCGCGTCACCGCTTCTACATCGCCTCGGCCTACCTTTCGGGCGGGCGCGTCCTCCACGTCCACCGCAAAGTCTACCTGCCCACCTACGGCCTCTTCGACGAAGGCCGCTTCTTCGCTCCGGGCGATTCCATCTCCGCTTTCGATACCCGCTTCGGCCGCGTCGGCCTCCTCATCTGCGAAGACTTCTGGCACGCCTCGCCTCCGTACCTGCTCTGGCTCGACGGAGCCGACCTCCTGCTCCTTACCTCCGCCTCCCCCGGCCGCGGCCTCAACGACCACGAAAAACTCGAATCCGCCCGCTGGGTGGAACGCGTCAACCAGACCTACGCCAGCCTCTTTACCGCCTTCGTCGCGCACGCCAACCGCGTCGGCTACGAAGACGGACTCAACTTCTGGGGCGGCTCGACGGTCTTCGACCCGCGCGGCGAACTTGCGACTCACGCCCCCTACCAGACCGAATCCCTCGCCGTCTCCTCCCTCGACCTCGGCCTGCTGAGGCGCACCCGAGCGCGTCTGCCCCTCCTCCGCGACGAGCGGACGGGGCTCGTGCAGCGTGAACTTTCACGCATCATCTCTTCTCGCGAGGGCGGCGGGAAGGGACGCGCCGGGTAAGGGTATAATCAATTTGACATGACCACGCCCTCCGCCTCCACGGTTTACGTTCCTCCCATCAATAAGCGCGACCGTATTCCACAGGCCGCGATTGACGATGTCGCGCGTCAGATCGTGGAGAAATTTCATCCCATTAAAGTCATTCTCTTTGGCTCCTACGCCTATGGAACTCCGCGCCGCGAAAGCGACGTGGATTTGTTGGTGGTGATGGAGACGGACATTCGGGAGGTCCAACAGGAGATCCTCATCCTTAAAAATATTGAGCATCGTTTTGGCTTGGATATTTTGGTGAAAACCCCGAAGACGTTCAACGAGAGAATCGAGGCGGGCGATTCGTTTTTAAAGGAAATCGTTCAAAAGGGCAAGGTCCTGTATGAACAAAGAACTTGCTGAATGGATCTCCAAAGCGGAAGGGGACTATCTCGTGGCAAGGCGCGAAATTCGCGCGCGCGGCGAGCGAAACTATGACGCAGTCTGTTTTCATTGCGAGCAAGCGGTGGAAAAATACATGAAGGCATATCTTCTTAAGAAGGGCGTTGACTTTCCCAAAACGCATAATCTTATTGAACTGCATGAACTATGCCTGCCGCTCGACGGCTCTTTCGAAATTCAAAGGGACTTGTTGCTGGAACTGAATCAATACGGGGTCCGCTATCGCTATCCGGGGGTTACGGCAGAAAAAGAGGACGCGAAACTGGCAATGGCTCACGCGGAAACTGTCCGCGCGTTCCTTCGAGCGAAACTGGGATTGAAATGACCTCCTCTGACCTCTCCCTCAACCCCTCCCTCGCCCGCCAGATCCTGACCGGCTTCATCAAATCCGAGATCGCCCGCGCAGGATTCTCGCGCGCCCTCGTCGGTCTTTCAGGCGGACTCGACTCCGCTCTCTCCTGCGCGCTTGCCGCCGAAGCCCTCGGCGCGGACAACGTGCTGGCGGTCCGCATGCCCTACAAAACCTCCAGCCGCGACTCGCTGGAGCACGCGCAGTTGTTGATTGACCAGCTTGGCGTCCGGAGCGAGACGATCGAGATCACGGACATGGTTGACCCGCTCATCGCCCGCGATCCCGAAATGTCGAGGACGCGCAAGGGCAACATCATGGCGCGGACGCGCATGATCGTGCTGTACGATCAGTCCGAAGCCTTCAAGGGACTCGTCGTCGGCGCCAGCAACAAGACCGAAATCCTGCTCGGCTACTCCACCCTGTGGGGCGACATGGCCTCCGCCATCAACCCCATCGGCGACCTCTACAAGACGCAGGTCCGGTTGCTTGCGCGCGCCATGAACATCCCCGCGCCGATCGTGGACAAGCCTCCGTCCGCCGATCTGTGGCAGGGACAGACCGACGAGGCCGAACTCGGCTTCACGTACGAGGAAGCGGACAAACTCCTGTACCTCCTCGTTGACCAGCGTTACCTGCCCGAAGAATGCGTGGAGGCGGGCTTCGATCCATCCTTCGTGGATAAAGTCCT
>DKTP01000100.1 GCA_002473085.1 Anaerolineales bacterium UBA7227 | reverse complement strand
CGCCAGGCCGGTGTTGCGCTTCGCCACCCAGCGCCCGGCTGGGATGGCGACAAGCAGGTTGACAACCGCGGAGGCCGCGCCGATGAGGCCGATCTCGAGGGCCGAGGCGCCGAGGCGGGCTGCGTAAATGGTCAGGAAGTTAACAGCCGAGCCGCTTAAAATGCCGAACCAGCCGATATCGAGATAGAGGTGGAGGAAGTTGGAGCGGTATTCGCGCGGAATGTCCGCTTGACGGAGGAGACGGGAGAGCATTGAGGTTTACAAGTTGCGATTTTAGATTTAAGACTGGACGGCGAAGCCTACTTCCAAAACTGCGGAAGATAGGCTTTGAATTCGGTCAGATAGGCGTCGAGGATCTGACGCGCAACGCGGATGTCGGGGACGACGGGATCGAGCAGGAGGCATTGCAGCGCTTTCTCGCGTGAACCTTCGGCGGCCGCGTCGACGCAGAGCTGGGCGGCGGTCGTTTCGCGGCGGCAGAGTTCGGCGATCGGTTCGGGCAGCGCGCCGACGTGGACGGGGTGGATCCCCGCGCCGTCCACCACGACGGGAGTCTCGACGGCCGCGCCGAGCGGCAGATTGGAGATCTGCCCGACGTTGGGCAGGTTGGCGGCGAGGTGATAGTGAGTCGTCCCGCCCGCGACGTTCTCGATCATTTCGAGCGCGCCTTCGGAGTCGGTCTCCAGCAGCCCTTCGACGGAGAGGTTGCCCTGTCCCATCTCGTTCAAGCGGTCGAGTTCAAAATCACGGACGGCGGCCATCAAGTCCCAGTCGTAGAGGCGGATGTTGTATCTCTCCCACGGCCGGGCGGCGGGGTCGCTCATCCACGGCAGGTATTCGCACAGGTGGGTATCGCCCGGCACGGGAAAAAGTTCGAAAGCGGAGAACACGTCTCGCGTCAGCGGCTCGAAGTCGGGAGAAAGTTCAAAGAAGCGTTTGCGGAAGAGCGGATAGAGGTCTTCGCCCGTGCGCCGGTCGGTGATGGAGAGAATCCACGAGAAGTGGTTCAGGCCCGCGGCGCGGATGTCCACCAGCGGGACGATCCACTCGCGGACGGCGGCGTGCGCGGCAAACTGGTCCACCGCGGCGTGCATGCCCGTCAGGTCGGGCGGGATCTCGTGACCGTAGTCCTTCGCCAGCGCCGCGCCGACCATCACATAACCGGCGTAGATCTGGTGACAGAGTCCCACCGCTTTGATCTTCGTGCGGCGATTCACCGCGTCGCAGATGCGGATCATCGGGTTAGTGAAGTTGACGAACCACGCCTCGGGACAAGCCTGCTCCATATCGCGCGCGATCTGGAGGATCGGGCCGATGTTGCGCGCTGCGTGAGCGAACCCGCCGGGACCGCCGTTTTCGGCGTAGGGTTGTCGCACGCCAAACTGGATGGGGATCTCGAAGTCGCGCCGCCACAGATTTTCGCGCGCGCCGACCTCGATGGCGTTGACGACGAACTTCGCCCCGTCGAGGGCGTCGCGGTGATCGGCATGCGCGCTGATCCGAAAGTCCGCGTCCCACTCGCGGTTGAGGCGGTTCGCCAGGCGATGGACGATGTCCAGCGTGTCGGGGTTGCGGTCCACGAGGCGCAGGGTGGACCCGCGCAGGCGCTCCGAACGGAGGATGGCGGAGAGGGTGTTCTCGCCAAACGAGGCGCTTCCCGCGCCGATTACGGTGATGGCAGTTGGGAGGGTCATGGGGGTATTCCAGGTTTCAGGTTTTGGGATTGATGGGGCGAGCGGCGCGGCTTACACGAGGGGGCAATTGATTATACAATCTATGTCTCCTTTTTCCATGAGCCGGTCATCCTCCGGAAAACGAACTCAGATTCAAACAGAACTCCCCGTTTTGCGGGGAGTTTCGGTTACTCTTTGTTCTCCTGCTGGGGCGGTTCCTGCTTGTTCTCTCCCTCGTTCTTTCCGCTCAGACCCTCGCGGAAATTCTTGATGCCCTGGCCGAGTTCTCCCGCGATCTTTCCGATGCGGCCAGGACCGAAGAGAATCAGCACGATGATCAGTAAGATCAAAATTTCAGGCAATCCGAGTCGAATGGGCATAGTTTCTCCTTGCGTGAATTTTTGGACTAATGTACCACAATCAGGATAAATTTGCCATTAGAAGTTAAGGCAGAGTAGGCAGGATTGCCAATCCGACTTACAGAACTACGCGCGGCGTCCCCAGATGAGGCCCTCGATGAAGCGCTCGACGCGGCGCAGGACGGAGAGGACGCGGCCCAGCAGCCGGTAACGTCCCACGTTGACTTTGCGCGGCGAGGGCAGCGGTCCCGACCATTCGGCGACGAGCGCGCCCCACGTCAGGCCGGCGCCGAACCCGACGAAGACAACTTTGTCGCCCGCCTTGACGCGTCCCCGCTCGACGGCCTCCACTGCCGCGATCGGGATGGATGCGGTGGAAGTGTTGCCGTAACGGTCTACATTGATGACGAAACGGTCTATCGGGAGTTTGAGTCCGCGCGCCGCGGCGTCAATGATGCGGAAATTGGCCTGGTGCGGGATGATGACGGAGACGTCGTCTTTGGCGAGGCCCGCCGCCCGGAGCGCCTCTTCTGTGGAGGAAGCCATCACTTTCGTAGCGAAGCGGAAGACCTCCCGGCCGTCCATATAGATGTAGTGCCGCCCTTCCCGAATAGTGGCCTCGGTGGCAGGATGGCGGCTGCCGCCGGCCGGAAGCGTCAGCAGATTGCCGCCCGAACCGTCCGAGTGCATCACCGCCGACAGGATTCCGCCCGGCTGTTCGCTGGCCTGCACAACGAAGGCCCCCGCGCCGTCGCCGAAGAGGATGCAGGTATTGCGGTCCTTCCAATCCACAAAACGGGAGAGCGTCTCCGTGCCGACGACCAGCGCGTTTTTGATCGCGCCGCTGCGGATGGACTGGGCGGCCATGTTGAGGCCATAGATGAACCCCGTGCAGGCCGCGAGGAGGTCGAACGCGCCCGCCCGCGTCGCGCCGAGGTTATCCTGGATCAGGCAGGCTGTGGCGGGGAAGAGATGTTCGGGCGTGGACGTGGCGCAGATGATCAGGTCGAGGTCGGACGGTTTGAGATTCGCCACCGAAAGGGCCCGCAGCGCGGCGCTCGTCCCCAACGTGGACGGGAAATCGTTCTCGCGCGCGATGCGGCGCTCGCGGATCCCCGTCCGTTCGCGAATCCACTGGTCGTTGGTGTCAACGATCCTGGCGAGATCGTCGTTGGTCATCACTGGTTCGGGGACGGACATCCCCCAGCCCGTGATATGTGCGTAAGGCATTTAAACCTCTCTCAATTGGGACAAGCCGCCAATTTGTCCCTACTCAAAACGCGACAGGATCAGCGTGGCGTTGTGCCCGCCGAAGCCGAACGAATTGGACATGACGTGTTTCGGCGCCGCGGGGCGCGCCTGGTTGGGGACGTAATCCAGGTCGCATTCGGGATCGGGCGTCTCGTAGTTGATGGTCGGCGGGAGCAGGTTCTCGCTGATGACTTTCGCGCAGACCACCGCTTCCAGCGCGCCAGACGCGCCGAGCAGATGGCCGGTCATGGACTTGGTGGACGATACGGGAATCTTGTACGCCTGCTCGCCAAAGACGGTCTTGATGGCGGCGGTTTCGCTTTTGTCGTTCAACGACGTGGACGTTCCGTGCGCGTTGATGTAGCCGATATCCGTCACGCTCAGGCCCGCGTCTTTGATGGCAAGTTGCATCGAGAGGGCCGCGCCCGCGCCGTTTTCCGCGGGAGCCGAGATGTGATAGGCGTCGTCGGAAGCGCCGTAGCCGCTGAACTCGCAGATGATCTTCGCGCCGCGCGCCTGGGCGTGTTCCAGCGCTTCCAAAATCAGGATGGCGCCGCCCTCCCCCATCAGGAATCCGTCGCGGTCTTTATCGAAGGGACGCGAGGCCCGCGTCGGTTCGTCGTTGCGCGTGGACAGCGCGCCCATCACGTTCATCCCCGCCATCGAGACGGGGACGATGGCCGCCTCGGCCGCGCCCGCGATCATTACGTCGGCCGCGCCGCGGCGGATCATCTCAGCGGCCTCGCCCAGCGCGTTCGTCCCGGTGGCGCAGGCGGTGGCGAGCGACATGTTCGGGCCGCGCGCCCCGACGCGGATGGCGATCATCCCCGCCGCGCTGTCGGAGATCATCATCGGGACGAGGAACGGGCTGACGCGGTCGGGGCCGCGTTCGCGCAGGGTGTCCACTTCCTGAAGCAGGGTGATGATCCCGCCGATGCCCGAGCCGATGAGGACGCCCACGCGGTCGCGATTCGATTCGTTGACCGTGAATTCGGCCTGCTCCAGCGCCTCCAGCGCGGCGGCGGTCGCGAACTGAGCGAAGCGGTCCATTTTGCGGGCTTCGCGCGCGCCGAACAGCGCCGGCCCGTCGAAGCCCTTGACCTCGGCCGCAAACCTGGTTTTATGGCGGCTGGCGTCGAAATGCGTAATGGGCGCGGCGCCCGATTTCCCGACGATGAGCGCCTCCCACGTTTCCGCCGCTGTATTTCCAACCGGGCTTACGCATCCCAGCCCCGTCACTACTACGCGTTTTCTCATAAGGCTCCTCGTTAAAAAACAGAACAAGTTGGCGGCTTGTTCCACGGAATACTGGCAGTTATAACACAGCCCGCAGAAAAGCGATACGCAGGCCGGCGACGCTCATATTTTTCTCAAATTCAAGAGGAAACACACTCTAAAAACGTGACGTTTGGAAAGCCGGCCGGCAACGACGCGGCGTATAATGGACGCTGCAAGGTCAAACCCCGCGTCAAAAAACACTTACCAGGACAAGCCAATGGCAAACCCAACCCGCGCGCAGACGACTAAAATGTTCGACCCCTCTCACGACGTTTACCGCTACACCCCGCGCTCCCTGCAGCCCATCTTCTCCCCGAAAACTGTGGCCGTGATCGGCGCCACCGAAAAGACCGGCAGCGTCGGCCGCACCGTTCTATGGAATCTGATCAGCAGTCCCTTCGGCGGGACGGTCTTTCCCGTCAACCCGAAGCGCGAAAACATCCTCGGCATCAAAGCCTATCCGAGCATTAAAGACATCCCCGACCCGGTGGACCTGGCAGTGATCGTCACGCCCGCGCCCACCGTCCCTAAGATCATCACCGACTGCGTGGAGCGAGGCGTCCGAGGCGCGATCGTGATCTCGGCAGGATTCAAAGAAATCGGCCCCGAAGGAGTCCGGCTGGAGGAGCGCATCCTGCAAGAGGCCCGCCGCGGACAAATGCGCGTCGTCGGACCAAATTGCCTGGGCGTGATGAATCCGCTCACGGGGCTGAACGCCACCTTCGCCACCGCCGCCGCGCAGCCCGGCAACGTGGCCTTCATCAGCCAATCGGGCGCGCTCTGCACCGCCGTGCTGGACTGGTCGTTCAAGGAACACGTCGGCTTTTCGGCCTTCGTCTCCATCGGCTCGATGCTCGACGTGGGCTGGGGCGACCTGATCTACCACCTCGGCGACGACCCGCACACCAACAGCATCGTCATCTACATGGAGACCATCGGCGACGCGCGCGCGTTCATGTCGGCGGCGCGCGAAGTGGCGCTGGCAAAACCGATCATCATCATCAAACCAGGGCGGACGGAAGGCGCGGCCCGCGCGGCCGCCTCGCACACCGGATCCCTCACCGGGTCCGACGAAGTCCTCGAAGCGGCCTTCCGGCGATGCGGCGTGCTGCGCGTCGCCAACATCGGCGACATCTTCTCCATGGCCGAGGTCCTCTCGAAGCAGCCGCGTCCCAGGGGGCCGAACCTGACCATCCTGACCAACGCCGGCGGCCCGGGCGTCCTCGCCACCGACGCGCTGCTCACCAGCGGCGGCAAACTGGCCGAACTTTCGGCGGAGACGATGGACAAGCTGAACGAGCTGCTCCCGCCGCAGTGGAGCCGCAACAACCCCGTAGACATCCTCGGAGACGCGTCGCCCGAACGCTACGCGCGGGCGCTGGAAGTGACCGCCAAAGACGAAAACAGCGACGGCCTGCTGGTCATCCTGACGCCGCAAGCCATGACCGATCCCACCGCCACCGCCGAGGCGCTCAAAGAGTACGCCCAAAGTTACGACAAACCCATCCTGGCGTCGTGGTCGGGCGGCCAGGACATCGCCGCAGGCGAAGCCATCCTCAACAAGGCCGGCATCCCCACATACATGTATCCCGACAGCGCCGCCGAAGCCTTCACCTACATGTGGAAATACACGCGCAACCTGCAATCCATCTACGAGACGGTGGACTTCTCCGGGAGCGGCGAAAGCGCCAACCTCGACCGCGCCGCGGCCGCGGCCATCATTAACGGCGTGCGCCGCGCGGGCCGCGTCCTGCTGACGGAGGCCGAATCCAAAGCGCTGCTCTCCACCTACAACCTCCCGGTCACGCCGACCGTCGTCGCCGCCAGCGTGGACGAGGCGCTCGAATCCGCCAAACAGACGGGCTACCCAGTGGCGCTCAAACTGCACTCCGAAACCGTCACGCACAAAACCGACGTGGGCGGCGTGCAGCTCAACCTGCACAACGCCGAAGACGTCCGCCGCGCCTACGACGCCATCCGCAAAGGCGTGACCGACAAACACGGCGAGGGGCACTTCCTCGGCGTCACCGTCCAGCCGATGATCAAACTCGAAGGCTACGAACTCATCGTCGGCTCCAGCGTGGACCCGCAGTTCGGCCCCGTGCTCCTGTTCGGGATGGGCGGACAGCTGGTGGAGGTCTTCAAGGATTCCGCGCTGGCGCTTCCGCCCCTGAACCTGACGCTGGCCCGCCGCCTGATCGAGCAGACCAAAATCTACGAGGCCCTCAAAGGCGTACGCGGACGCGCGCCCGTGGACCTGCGCGCGCTGGAGCAGCTGCTGGTCAACTTCAGCCAGCTGGTGGTGGAGCAGCCCTGGATCAAGGAAGTGGACATCAACCCGTTGATCGCCTCCCCCGAAAAAATTCTCGCGCTGGACGCGCGCGTCGTGCTGCATAACGTGGACGACGAAAGCCAGCTGCCCAAACTGGCGATCCGTCCCTACCCGAATCAATACGTCGCGCCGTGGACCATGAAAAACGGCCGCGAGGCGATCATCCGCCCGATCCGCGCCGAAGACGAGATGATGATGCTCGGCTTCCACGCCTCGCTATCCGATCGGACGGTTTACCTGCGTTATCTCTCCCCGATGATGTTGAGCGCGCGCACCACCCACGAACGGCTGGCGCGCATCACGCACAACGACTACGACCGCGAGATCGCGCTGGTGGCCGAAATCGAAGAGAACGGCGAACGCGCCATCGTCGGCGTGGCCCGCTTAAGCAAACTCCACGGCGCCGACGAGGACGCGCGCTACGCCATGCTCATCAGCGACAAATATCAAGGGCAGGGACTCGGCAAGGAAATGACGAAGCGCGCCATTCAGATCGGCCGCGCCGAAAACATACGGCGCATCATCGCCCTGATGTCGCCAGACAACGAGGCCATGCGCCGGCTCTGCGAGGACGTGGGCTTCGCCTCCTTCGAGATCGTCCCCGATAGCAACATGCTGAAAGCGGAGATGAAACTCTGACTCGCCCCATAAAACATCGGCCCCCGTCAAAAAGCGGGGGCCGATTTCATTATTTCACTCTGAAGGTTTAACGCGCCAGGATCTTCTCCATCATTGCGGATACCGATTGGTAAATGGGCGAGTTATCGGGCAGGTCCACAAGCGGCTTACCCGTAAATTCATAACTCGTCAGCTCGTCGTCCGCGGGGATGATTCCAAGCAATGGCATGTCCATTTTATCCACGGCGATTTTCAAGTCGGGATGCATTTCCCCAGACACGCGGTTCAAGATGAGATACGCGTTCTCAATGCAGATGTCCAACTCGCGGCGCATATCGGCGATGCGCTGGGCGGCGACGAGTCCGCGTTGGGTGGGATCGCTGACGATGAGCAGATGCTGGACGTCGCGCGTCGTCCGCCGCGAGAGATGCTCCATCCCCGCTTCGTTGTCAATGACCACATAGGCGTACTGTTTGCTAATCCCGTCAATGACCTCGCGCAGGTTGTGATTGACGGCGCAGTAGCAGCCCTGCCCCTCGCCGCGTCCCATCGCGATCAGGTCGAAGCGGGAGCCTTCCGCCATTGCGGACTGGATGTGATACTCCAGATAATCGCGCTTGTTGACGCCGCCCGGCAAGGTCCCCATGGCCGCGCCGCCCGTCGTGAGCGACGACTTGACCTGCTCGAGCATGTCTTCGCGGATGTCGCCGACCGTCCACTCGAGGTCGAGGCCGAGAACCATGTTAAGGTTGGACGAGGGGTCCGCGTCGATGGCAAGGATGCTGCCCGGCTGGTTTTTCGCCAGCCACTTGACAACCATGGCCGCGACGGTCGTCTTGCCGACGCCGCCTTTGCCTGCGA
>DKTP01000076.1 GCA_002473085.1 Anaerolineales bacterium UBA7227 | reverse complement strand
TCACATTTCCTTTGAACGTCTCGGAATCGGTCGTGGACCGGGACATCCTCACCATCCCCGCCGATAAGGGGTTGAGCGGCTACCTTCTGCGCACCCGCAGGCCGCTCCTCATACCCAACAACGTAGCGGAGGTCATGCGTCAATTGGGCATCGAAGCGGTGGGGCAGCCGCCCGCCTGCTGGCTGGGCGTGCCGCTGCTCCTGGGCGAGCAGGCGATCGGCGTCATGGCGACGCAATCCTATGTCGAAGAGAACGCCTTCGACGAACACGACCGCGACCTGCTCATCGCCCTTTCGGCGCAGGCCGCCATCGCCATCCAAAACGCGCGCCTGTTCGAAGAAACGCGCCAGTCGCAGGAGGCCCTCGCCCGCTCGGAAGGCGAACTGCGCGCCCTCTTCTCTGCCATGACCGACGTGATCATCATCTATGACCGCGAGGGCCGCTACATCCGCATCGCGCCCACCAGTCCGTCGCGCCTGTTCCTTCCGCCAGAGGATATGCTCGGAAAGAAGATCAGCGAAGTGCTGCCCGAATCCATGCACCAGCCCTTCCTTCAAACCATCCAGCGCGCCCTGGAAAGCGGGCAGCTCGAACGGATAGAATATTCGCTCGCCATCGAGGAAAAAACATACTGGTTCGAGGCCAACGTCTCCAAACTGACGGACGACCAGGTCTTCTGGGTGGCGCGCGACATCACCGCCCGCAAACAGGACGAGGAAGCCCTCCGCCGCCGCAACGAATACCTCTCCGCCACAGCCGAGATCTCCCAACTGGTGACCTCCACCCTCGACATGCCCACGCTCTTCTCACGGACCGTCAACCTGGTGCGCGAACGCTTCGGCTACTACCACGCCGGCATCTTTGTCGCCGAGGAGACGGGCTTCAACGCCGTCCTCCAGGCGGCCACCGGCGAGGCCGGGGCCGAAATGCTGCGCCAGAAACACAGCCTGCCGATCGGCTCGCGCTCCATCGTCGGCGAAGTGACCGAAAAAGGCCGCGCGGTGATCGTCAACGACACCGCGGCCAGCCAGGTTCACCGCCCGCACCCGCTCCTGCCGCGCACGCGCGCCGAAGCCGCGCTGCCCCTGCGCGTCGGCTCGCGCACCATCGGCGCGCTCGACATCCAATCAGAGCAGGCCGGCGCCTTCCGCGACGACGACATCGCCGTGCTGCAAACCCTCGCCGACCAGGTCGCCATCGCCATTGACAACGCCCGCTCCTACGAACTCTCCATGCAGGCCGTCAAGGAAATGCGCGAGGCCGACCGGCTCAAGAGCCAGTTCCTCGCCAACATGAGCCACGAACTGCGTACCCCGCTCAACTCCATCATTGGCTTCTCGCGCGTCATCCTGAAAGGCATAGACGGCCCCACCACCGACCTCCAGCAGCAGGACCTGCTCGCCATCCACAACTCGGGACAGCACCTGCTCGGCCTGATCAACGACATCCTCGACCTCTCCCGCATCGAAGCCGGGAAGATGGAACTGACCTTCGACGAAGTCAACCTCTCCGACCTCATCGTCAGCGTCATGTCCACCGCCAGCGGACTGGTCAAAGACAGGCCCATCACCCTGCGCCGCGACCTGCCCGCGGACCTGCCCACCGTTCGCGCCGACGCGATGCGCGTCCGCCAGGTATTGCTCAACCTGCTCTCCAACGCCTCCAAGTTCACCGACGAAGGCTCCATCCTCGTGAGCGCCAGCGTGAGCCAGGGATCCAACCGCCATCCGGAGATCACCGTCCGCGTGACGGACACCGGCCCCGGCATCTCTGCCGCGGACCAGAAAAAACTCTTCCAGCCCTTCTCGCAGGTGGACGCTTCCCCTACGCGCAAGAGCGGCGGCTCGGGACTCGGCCTCTCCATTTCCAACCACCTCATCCAGATGCACGGCGGACGCATGGGCGTGGACAGCGCCCCCGGCGAAGGCAGCGTCTTCTATTTCACCCTGCCCGCCTTCCGAGGTCCTGCCGAAACCGACGCGCCGACGAACAAGCGCGTCATCCTGGCGATTGACGACGATCCGCAGGTCATCAGCCTGTACGAGCGCTTCCTTCAGCCGCAGGGATACCAGGTCGTCCCGCTCAGCGACCCGTCGCGGGCGGTGGAACGCGTTAAACAGTTGAAACCCTTCGCCGTCACGCTCGACATCATGATGCCCGGCTACGACGGCTGGCGCGTGCTCAACGACCTTAAATCCAACGACGAGACCCGCGATTTCCCCGTGATCGTTTGCAGCATCGTCGAGGAGCGTGAAAAAGGATTCAGCCTCGGCGCGGCCGATTACATCGTCAAACCCATCATCGAAGACGACCTGCTCGACGCCCTCGACCGCCTGAACATGGACGGCAGCCTCCGCGAGATTCTCATCGTGGACGACAACCCCGACGACCTGCGCCTACTCGACCACATGCTTTCCCGTCACAGCCAATACCGCCCCACCCTGGCGCGCGGCGGCGAAGAGGGCTGGAAGGCCCTCCAGAACAACATCCCCAACGCGGTGATCGTTGACCTGTTCATGCCCGACCTGGACGGGTTCACCCTCATCGAAAAAATACGCGGCGACGAACGGCTTCGCGACATCCCCATCCTGGCGGTCAGCGGAGGCGACCTGACGCCCGAACAGGAAAAAGTCCTGCGCGAATTCGGCCAACGCCTGATCCAAAAAAGCGCCCTCACCGAACAGCAGCTCCTCGCCAGCCTCGAGCGCGCCCTCCAGCGCGTCCACACTTAAACCCCTCAGAGTCATTCCATGTCTTTTTCAGTCAAATGCATTGATTGCGGCCTTGCCGCGCCGTTTTCGCCCGCATCCGTCCATTGCCCGCGCTGTAACAGCCAGTGGACCGAGGCGGAATACGACTATGCCTCCGTCGCGGAAACCCTGCCCCGGCTCCTCGCCTCCCGTCCCTTCGACCTGTGGCGATACCGCGAACTCCTGCCGATTCGCAACCCCAATCCCTCCCTCAGCCTCGGCGAGGGAGGCGCTCCCCTGATCCAGGCCGTCAACCTCGGCATGATGCTGGGGACTCCCAACCTCTTCATCAAGGACGAGCGCCAGGGCCCGACGGGTTCCTTCAAGGACCGCCAGGCCGCCGTCACGATCGCGGCGCTCAAAGAGGCCGGCATCACCGAGATGGTGGCCGCCTCCACCGGGAACGTCGCCATCGCTTATTCGGCGTACGCGGCCCGCGCGGGAATCAAACTATGGGCGTTCGTCACCAGCCTCGTCCCGGCCGTCAAAATGCACGAGATCGCGCTCTACGGGAGCCAGGTCGTCAAAGTGACCGCCTCCTACGACCAGGCCAAACAACTGGCGGCCGAGTTCGCCCGTCAGCGCAACCTCCACCTCGACCGCGGGGCGCGCGCCGTCACGTCCATCGAAGCCATGAAGACCATCGCCTTTGAGATCAGCGAGCAACTCACCGCCCGCCTCGGCCCTCCCTCGAACGGAAACGGCCCGCGCTGGCGCGCACCGGACTGGTACATCCAGGCCGTCAGCGGCGGGATGGGACCCATCGGCGTCTACAAAGGCTTCCGCGAATTGAAGCAGATGGGTTGGACCGACCGCATGCCCGCGCTCGCGCCCATCCAGGCTGACGGCTGCGCGCCGATGGTCCGATCCTGGAAAAAGGGATTGGAGGAGGCTGAACCGGTCGCCACGCCGCGCACGCACATCGAGACGCTCGCCACCGGCGACCCCGGCCGCGCCTACACCCTGCTGCGCCAGCGCGTGGACGAAACCGGGGGAGTCTTCGAAAGCGCCACCGACGAGGAAACCTACCGCGCCATGCATGTCCTGGCGAAAATGGAGGGCATCTCCGCCGAACCCGCCGCGGCCGTGGCCTTCGCGGGGTTGTTCAAACTCATCCGCGCCGGCATCGTCAAACCCACCGACGTGATTGTGGTCAACTGCACCGGTCACACCATGCCGGCCGAACCCTACATCCTGGGCGACAACTGGTCGCGCAACGTGGCGCTCCCTTCGCGGGCGGAGGGCAAACCGCAGGAAGGTTTGCTGGCCGCGCTGACGAACGTCGCGCCCGACCGCTTCAAGCGGATCGCCATCGTGGACGACAGTCCCGAGTCCCGGCGGTTGATCCGCCGCATCCTCCAGTCGCAGGGAGAGTTCGAGATTCTCGAAGCCGCGGACGGCAGGTCGGGGCTGGAACTCATCCAAAAGGAATTGCCCGACCTCGTCATCCTCGACCTGATGATGCCCGAAATGGACGGGTTCGCGGTCCTCGACCGCCTGAAAGCCCAAACCGAAACCGCCGAAATTCCCGTCATCGTGGCCTCGGCCAAGGAATTGACCCCCGACGAAAAAAGCAAACTGGCGGGACAGATCCAGGCATTGATGCAAAAAGGAGATTTCCTCAACGACGAGTTCCTGGAAGAGGTGCGGTCTCTGTTACGCTGAAAGCAACGATGCGATGAAAACGGAGCGTTCCAAAGGGATTCAGGCCGCGCTTGCCTCGGCCTTTCTGCTCGGACTGGCTCCCGTGCTGGGCCGGCAGGCCATCCTGTTCGGATTCTCCCCACTGGCCGTTGTGGCCCTGCGGACGGCGTTCGCCGCCCTGTTGCTCTTCACCCTCGTCGCGCTCTTCAAACGCCAATACCTCTTCATTTATCCCGTCGGCTTGATGGGCTGTACGCTGGCCGGCTTCATCAACGGCGTCGGCTCGATCTTCTACTACATGTCGCTGGCGAGACTGCCCGCCTCCATCGGGCAGATGCTCTATTCCCTCTATCCCATCTTTCTGGCCTTTTCGATCATCCTGGACCGCGCGCCCCTCAGCCGGATGACCGTCTTCCGCACCCTGCTGGCCATGCTGGCGGTGATCCTGCTTACCGGGGGCTTTCGCGGCGACGTGGACCCGCTCGGCGTCGTAATGATGCTCGTCGGCTCCGCGCTTTACGCCTTTCACCTGCCGATCAACCAACGCGTGCTATACGACGTCCCCGCGCCGACGGTGACGCTCTACACGCTCCTCGCCATGAGCGCGGTGACGCTGCCCGCCTTCCTGATTCTCGACCCGCGCCTTCCTTCGGGAAACGTCTCCTGGTGGCCGGTCGTCGGTCTGACGCTGGTCACCTTCCTCGCTCGGCTGACGCTCTTCCTCGGCGTCAAACACATCGGCGGGATGCAGACTGCCCTGCTCGGCCTGAGCGAACTGCTGGTGGCGATCGGATTCAGTCACTGGCTGCTGGGCGAGAACCTGACTCTCGTCCAATGGCTGGGCGCGGGCGGCCTTGTCGCCAGCTTGTTGTTGACCGGCAAGGACGCGCCGCCGCCGAGAAAAAACCCCAAAAGCGGCTGGTTGAACTGGATCCGCCCGCCCAATATCCCGCCCGATACCCCCTGGGGGCCGCACGATTAACTCCCGTTTTCCTCGTACACATAACCCGTGCCGCGCACGCTGGAGATGCGCTTCATCAGGTCGGGGAAATCCTCCAACTTGTGGCGCAGGCGGCTGACCAGCGGACGAAGCACTTCCGGCGCCTCCTGCGGGGAAGTGTCGTAGCCCTGCACCAGCAGCACCAGGTCGCGGTGAGAAAACACGCGGCCGGGATTTTCCAACAGGATGCGTAGCAGGCGTCCCTCGGCGGGGGTGAGATGCGCCTCCTTCCTCCCCTTGCGGATCATCCGCCGCGAGAGATCGGCGACCGCGCCGTCTCTGAAGCGAAACTCGGAGACCGCCTCCTCCGCCGCCAGTCCGGGGGTGCCGCGTTCCTTCAAGCGCGCCTCCCGCCGCGCCAGTCCCTTCTTCACGCTGGCGAGAATCTGATGCGGCGCCGCCGGCTTTGAAAGGTAGTCGTGAATCCGCAGTCGCAGCGCCTGGACCGCGGACTCCATCGAACCGTGCGCGGTCAGCAGGATCACCTCGGTATCCGGCGAGACCTGGTTGACCACCTGGATCACCTCCAGCCCGTCCATGCCGGGCATGCGCAGGTCCACCACCATCAAATCCACCGAATGAGTGCGGACGTATTCCACCGCCGCCTGTCCGTTGGGGACCGCGTTCACGCTGAAACCTTCCAGCCGCAAAATATCCGAAAGCGACTGGCGCGCCACCGGCTCGTCATCCACGACCAGGATCACAGATTTCATATCACCTCTCCATGGGAAGC
Source organism: Anaerolineales bacterium UBA7227 (assembly GCA_002473085.1). Taxonomy (GTDB): domain Bacteria; phylum Chloroflexota; class Anaerolineae; order Anaerolineales; family Villigracilaceae; genus Denitrolinea; species Denitrolinea symbiosum. Next base: position 15,451 of record DKTP01000076.1, on the reverse strand, counting down.
GTCACGCGAAAACAAGCGCCGTTGCCGCGCCCCTGCGTCGCTTCCAGCCTGCCGCCGTGCGCGGTGACGATATTGTAACTTACCGTAAGACCCAGCCCCGTGCCGCCCACTTTGGAACTGACGAACGGCTCGAAGATGTTTCGGCTCTCGCTCAACGGGACGCCGGGCCCGCTGTCCTCGAACAGGATCTCCACTTCACCCTTCGCGGCGCGGGCGCGGACCTGCAGCTCGCCGCCGCCGGGCATGGCGTCGTACGCGTTCAGGATCAGGTTGATGAACACCTGCTGGATCTGGCTGCCGACCGCCTTCACGCGCGGAAGCCGCCCCGGCAATTCCATGTGGACGCGAATCCCCCGCTCGTCCAACTGCTTCCCCATCAAGACCAGCACATGCGAAAGCAGTTCGGCCAGGTCCACGTCCTCCGGCGAGACCGAGTTCGGACGGTAAAAGTCTAACATGCGTTTAACGGTGGTCTGCAGGCGGTCCAGTTCGGCGCGCGCCAGTTCAAAGTATTCGGCGCGTTTCTCCGCGGGCAGGTCTGCGCGCCCGGCCAGGTGGATGCAATTCTGGACGCCCTGCAAGGGGTTGTTGATCTCGTGCGCGATGGAGGCGGTGAGTCGCCCGGCGGCGGCCATCTTCTCGGCCTGCAACAGCGCCTGCTGCGATTCCTCCACGCGGCGCACATAGTCGCGCAGTTCGGCGTAGAGCCGCGCGTTCTCCATCGCGGCCACCGCCTGCCGCGCCAGGATCTGGAACATTTCCACGTCGGCCTCGCGGAAGGAGGACTGGCCCGACGCGCGTCCCGCGAAAAGCAGACTCCGCCCGCCCGGACGCGTCACCGGTACGAACAGGATGGAGGCCAGCCCGCCCCGCTTCATCTCGGACTGCGCGGCCGGGTCGCCGGGACCCTCGGCGTTGACCAGGGCCGGGGCCTCGAGCCGCGCGGCCTGCGCGCCCAGCACGGACGCGTCCGCGGCGCCGAAGGGAGGGTCGCCGCGCCCGGCCAGCAGGTTCAGCGTCTCGCCCGGGGCGTCGAGTTGGAAGTAGGCCGCGCGCGGGCAGTCCAAATGTCCGCAGACGGCGGTCAGGATAAGATCCAGGAGGCGGCGCGGCTCGGTCTCGCTGAACATCGCCTCGGTGATCGAGAAGAGCGGGCGCAGGGTTTGGATGCGGGCCGCGTCGCGTTTGTTTTGCTTGTCGGTCAGCGCCTGGCGGACGGCCTTCATCAATTCGGCGCCCTGCTGGAAGGGTTTGAGCAGCAGGCCGTCCACGCCCGAGCGGAGGGCGCGGATGGCGGTCTCGACGGTGCCGAAGCCGGTCATCACCAGCACGGCGAGGTCGGGCTGGACGCGCTGGGCGTGCGAGATGACGTCGAAGCCGTCCACTTCGGGCATGCGGATGTCCACCAGCAGGAGGTCGAAGCGGCGGCGCGTCAACTCGTCCATGGCTTTGCGCGGCTCGGTGAAGGCCGTCACGTCGAAGCCGTCGCGCTCCAGGATGCGTTTGCAGAGAAGCGTGATGCCCGGTTCGTCGTCGAGTACGAGGATGGAAAGTCTGTCCATCAGATTGGCAGCCATACTGTGAATGTGGAGCCTTCGCCGGGCTGGCTCTCGACCTCGATGACGCCGCCGTGATCGGTGACGATGCCGTAGGTGACGGAGAGTCCCAGCCCGGTGCCGGCCTGGTTCGATTTGGTGGTGAAGAACGGCTCGAAGACGCGTTCGCGGTGTTCGGGCAAAATGCCCTGACCGGTATCGCGCACCGAGGCGACCACCCACTCGCGGCCGTCGCGGGAGGCGCGGCTGGTTTGCAATTTCAACTCGCCGCCGGTCGGCATGGCCTGCAAAGCGTTGTGGAAGAGATTGAGGAAGACCTGCTTCATCTGATTCCGATCCACGGAGACCCAGGGCAGGTTCGGCGCAAGGGATGACGTGAAAACGACGCCGCTGGTGTGCATGAGGTGACGCGTCAATTCGACAACATCTTGCAGCGTTTCGTTCAGGTCGGCGCTGACGCGCGTGGACTCGGTCTGGCGGGCGAAATCGAGCAGGCGGCGGACCACGTCGCGGGCGCGGCGCGCCTCGCGCAGCACCAGTTCGAGGTCGGGACGCGAGGCCGCGTCGGGCGGGAGTTCCTCGAGCGTCAACTCCGCGAAGCCTGTCACGGTGGTGAGGGGATTGTTCAGTTCGTGCGCCACGCCCGCGGCCATCTCGCCGACGGCGGCCAGTTTGGCGGCCTGGATGAGACGGCTCTCGGCGGAGCGCTGGGCTTCGATGCGGTTCTTCAACTCGTCCTGCGCGGCGCGCAACTGGCGGATGGATTCTTGCAGGCGCTGGTACTGGTCTGCGCTGGAGACCACGCTGGCGAGGATGCCGGCCAGGGACTCGAGGTCGAGCAGGTCGTTCTGGGTGAAGGCGTTGCGGTCGCGCCGCTCCACGTGGATGAGACCGAGCGTCTGGTCGCCGTCACGGAGGGCCACGCACATCAACGAGCCGGCCGCGCTGCCCGGCGCCGGGTGATAGTCGGATTCCGCGGCGGCGTCGTTGACGAGGACGCTCCGGCCGGAGCGCAGGACGCGCCCGAAGATGCCGTCCGTCAACGCGGCGGGGTTTTTGGCAAAGGCGCGTTCGGCGTGCGGCGCGCTCTTTCCGCCGAAGCCGCGCACGGCTGGATTCTGCCCCGAGTCCAAAAGGAGGACGAGGGCGAGTTCGTAGGAGAAATATTGGGTGAGCAGGTCGGAGGTGATCTGGGCGATCTCGCGCAGGTCGGTGAGACCGACGACTTCCTGCACCACCTCGTGGATGAGACCGAGGTTGCGGGCGCGGCCCTCCGCTTCTTCGCGCAGGCGGCTGTACTCCACCAGGCCCGCGAGATGCGAGGCGATGACGACGAGCAGATGTTCGTCGTAGATGGTAAACGCGTCGGCGCGAGGACTTTCGAGGGTGAGCGCGCCGATCGTCCGCCCGCGGTGACGAAGCGGCATGAAGAGAAAGGAGGCCGAGTCGGGTTGGGCGGGGGCGAATCCCGCCGCGGACGCGTCCGCCTGGCGCAGCGTCTTCCCGCTTTTGATGAGCGGCGCGAGGCGGTGTTCCTTCGACTCGCTCCCCGCCTGGAGAATCTTCCCCTCGCGGTTGTGGTACTCGCGCACCATGCTCCCGTCCACCGAGAGGAGGTAGAGCGCCACGCGGTCGGTGCGGAAGACGCGCTCCAGCAGCCCGAAGACGCGGCGGGTGATCTGGTCGAGGTTTTGCGCCGAGGCCACGGTGAGCGTCACGTCGTTCAACACCGCCAGGCGGCGCAGATGGTCGGCCATCGAAGCGAAGGTGATGACGATCTCGATGACGGGCGCGACCTGCGCGGAGAGATTGTCGAGCGCGAGCGACTGTTCCTCGGTGAAGGGTTTTTGCCGCCAGAGCGCGACCGCGCCGATCATGCGTTGGCCGATGATGAGCGGGAAGCAGGCAAAGGCCTTCGAGCCGCGCGCCGCCTCGCGCGGGCCGTGTTCCCAATCGGCCTGGCCCGCGCTCGCGAACAGGGGTTTCAAAGTTTTGTTGACGCGCCGCCACAGGGGATTCTCGTCAATGGGCATGACCGCGTCCGCCGATTGCGGACTGTTCCACTGCGCCTGCACTTCGAGCGCCTCGGCGCGGCGGATGGCGAGCCAGCCTCCCTGCGCGCGGGCGCGCGTCACGAACATGCGCAGGACGCGCGCCAGCAGGCGCGTCACGTCGTAGGGCGCCTCGGATTGCAGGTTGGGCAGGAGCAATTCCGATTGCAGGAGCGAGACTCCCGCTTCGTCGTCCGAGGGGGCGCGCATCGCGGCGACCATCTTCCATACGTCCCGGAAGCGTTCATCCGACTTCCGCGTCGCTGCCATCAGGACGGAGAACGAATTCGCGATGGGATAGACATGGAGGCTCGAATCTTCGAGCGCGGGGACTTCCCCCGCCGCGCGCGTCCGCGGCCGGCCCGCGTTGACCGCGCCGCACAGCCACGCGTCCGCGACCGGTCGGGCGAGACGCTCTTGCAGCAGGTCGCGGGCCGGGCGGCTGAGTCCGTGCGAAGCGCGCAGCCGCCAGTCTCCGTCGTCGCGGTCGGCCAGCGCAGCCCAGTCCGCGCCGGTGATCTGACAGGCGTCCTTAAGGAACGAAGTATCGGCGGGCATGGCGTTAATTATACGTTACAATCTTACCCATGACCGAACTCCTCATCATCGGCGGCGGGCTGGCCGGGAGCGAAGCCGCGTGGCAGGCCGCCGAGCGCGGGTTGGACGTGAGGCTCTACGAGATGCGCCCGCGCGTCCCGACCGGCGCGCACGAGACGGGCGACCTGGCCGAACTGGTCTGCTCGAACTCGCTCGGCTCCAACCTGCCCGACCGCGCTTCGGGACTCCTCAAGGAGGAGTGCCGCCGCCTCGGTTCCATGCTGCTGACTTGCGCGGAAGAATCCGCGCTGCCTGCGGGCGCGGCGCTCGCGGTGGACCGCGGCCTGTTCGCGCGCCGCGTCACCGGGCGGATCGAAAATCACCCGCGCATCCGCCTCGTGCGCGAGGAGATGACCGAGATCCCGGCCGCGGCGGCCATCGTCGCCTCGGGACCGCTCACCTCGCCGCGTCTCTCCGAAGCCCTGGCCGCGCTCAACGGCGCGGAACATCTCTACTTCTTCGACGCCATCGCGCCCATCGTCGCCGCCGACTCGATCAACATGGACGTCGCCTTCCGCGCCTCGCGCTACGGCGCGGGCGAACTCGACGAGGGCGACTACATCAACTGTCCCTTCACGAAAGCGGAATACGAGGCGTTCGTCTCCGCGCTCAAAACCGCGGAACGCATCAAACTGCGCGCCTTCGAAGACGCCATCCGCGGCGGCGTGAAAGCCGGGACGTTCTTCGAGGGCTGCCTGCCGGTCGAAGTCCTCGCGGAACGCGGCGCGGAATCGCTGGCCTTCGGTCCCATGCGCCCGACCGGGCTGACCGACCCGCGCACGGGCAGGCGTCCGTACGCCGCGCTGCAACTCCGTCAGGACAACCTCGCCGGAGACTTGTACAACCTGGTCGGCTTCCAGACCAACCTCAAGTTCCCGGAGCAGAAGCGGGTCTTCCGTCTCATCCCCGGGCTCGAGCGCGCGGAATTCGTCCGCTACGGGCAGATGCACCGCAACACCTTCATCGCCTCGCCCAAAGTCCTGCGCGCCACCCTGCAGCACAAGACCCGCGACGACCTGCTCTTCGCGGGGCAGATCACCGGCGTGGAAGGCTATATGGGCAACATCGCCACCGGCCTGCTGGCGGGCTGGAACGCGGCGCGCGTCCTCGGCGGCGCGTCCGCGCTCGAACTTCCGCAGACGACCATGCTCGGCGCGCTCTGCCATTACGTCACCCACGCCGACCTGCGCGACTTCCAGCCGATGAAAGCCAACTTCGGGATCCTGCCTCCGCTCGAATCGGACAAACGCTTAAAGGGACGCGACCGCGCCCGCGTCCACGCAGACCGCGCCCTGCGCGCCCTGGAGAATTTCCTTGACCATCCTTAAACGCCTCCTCATCCTGACCCTCGGCCTGCTCGCCCTGCTCGCGGGCGGATTCTACGCCTGGAGATATTACCGCGCCCATCGCGTGCGTCCCCAATCCTTCGACGCGGCGCGCGCCTACCAGGACGTGGTCTACCAGACCTCGCTCGGTCCGCGCACGCCCGGCAGCGAGGCCCACGAGTTGGTCATCGCCTACTTCCGCAGCGAGTTGCAAAAAGCCAACTGGCAGGTGGACGTCCAGATCGCCAAAGTGAACGGGAAGATCATCAAAAACGTCATCGCCCGCCGCTCCGACGTGCCGCCAAAGATCATCCTGGGCGCGCACTACGACAGCCGCCTGATGGCGGACAAGGACCCCGACCCGAAGAAAACGCGCGACCCCGTGCCGGGCGCGAACGACGGCGCGTCCGGCGCGGCCGTCCTGCTCGAACTGGGACGCGTCCTGCCGGTCAACTCGGTCCCCGTCTGGCTGGTTTTCTTCGACGCGGAGGACCAGGGCGGTATCCCCGGCTGGGACGAATGGTCGCTGGGCGCCAGCGCCTTCGTGAACGAATTCGCCCTCAAACCGCGCGCGGTGATAATCGTGGACATGGTCGGCGACCCCAACCTCAACATCCTGCAGGAAAAACAGTCCAGCCCGCGTCTCATTGCCGAGATCTGGGACGCCGCGAAAACGCTGGGCTTCGAAAATTATTTCCTGCCCATCCAGAAATACACCATCACCGACGATCACGTCCCCTTCCTCCGCGCCGGCATCCCCGCGGTGGACATCATTGATATAGACTACCACTACTGGCACACCTCTCACGATACAGCCGACAAGGTCTCCCCGGAAAGCCTCCGCATCGTGGGGTCCACCCTGTTGTACTGGATCGGTCAGCAGGGCCGGTGAGACAGCCCCGCTTTGCGATTCCGTAATCCTTCTGAAAGCCTGAAAACCGTCCAACCGGGATAAACTATAGCCATGAGCCCCGCCAACCTTCAGGCCAACTTCGCAAAGATCCGCAAGAAAATCCTCCGCCGCGCTTTGCAGGAACTGGCGCGCGGCGCAGACCTGCGCGCGGATTTCGAAGGGCAGGTGGAACGCTTCAACGACCTGTTCGAGCAGGTCTTGTCCACCGGCGATACGGGCTGGCTGGACGCCGTCATCCACGACTGGGTCAACGCCTACACCCAAACGGACATCGCCGAGGGACAGAAAAACGCCTCGGCCCTCATCGCCTTCCTCTTCCGACTCGCCAGCGAGACGGCGCGCGACGCGCTCGGCAAGGGCGAAGCGCTCGAGCTCATCGCCAGCATCCAGCCCGCCTTCATCTACGCGCTGGACAAGGCCGCCCGTCTCGAAATGGAGAGCCGCGTCTCCTATTTCACCAATGAAATCGCCAGCGTCCAGCAAAAACTGGAACGGCTGGACCGCAGCAAGTCCAACTTCATCTCGGTGGCCGCGCACGAACTTAAAACGCCCCTGACCCTGATCGAAGGCTACACGTCCATGATGAGCGACGCCAGCGCCAGCCCGGGCCAGCAAGGCAGCATGGACCTCTTCCTCCAGGGCGTTCGGACCGGCGTGCAGCGTCTGCGCCAGATCGTGGACGACATGATCGACGTGTCGCTCATAGACAACAACATGCTCTCGCTCAACTCTCAGCCGCTGTGGCTCAGCCACATCCTGGACCTGCTCCACAAGAATCTTGAAGAGACGCTGAAAGAACGAAACATCGAACTGGAAATACGCAGGTTTCCCGGCAGCCAGGCATGGTTATACGTGGACCCCGAACGCCTCTACCAGGCCTTTCTCAACCTGCTGACCAACGCCATCAAGTACACCCCCGACGGAGGCTCAGTCGTCGTAAACGGGCGCACCCTGCCCGGCTTCGTGGAAGTGACCGTCGCCGATACCGGCATCGGCATATCCCCGGAAGACCAGGCGCTCATCTTCGAAAAATTCGGCAAACTGGGCCGCGCCGAGCTGCATTCGAGCAGCAAGATCAAGTTCAAAGGCGGCGGTCCCGGCCTGGGACTGTCCATCACGCGCGGCATCGTCGAAGCGCATGGCGGGACGATCTGGGTCGAGTCCGAGGGATACGACGAAAGCAAATGTCCCGGCTCCACCTTCCATGTGCTTCTGCCCATGCGCGCCAAACCCACCGACCCGCGTCTGGAGAAATTATTCGGAGACCTGACCGCGTTCAAAGAAGAAAACCATGTCGAAAAAGAAACCAGAACCGACCCTGCCGCCGCGTGAACGCGCCTTTCTCGTCGGCGTGGAACTCAAAGGCCAGAAGACCATCCTGGCCCTGAACGATTCCCTCGCCGAACTCGCCCTGCTGGCCGACACCGCCGGGCTGGACGTGACGGGCGAACTCACCCAGAAAATGGACCGCCCCAACGTAGAGACTTACATCGGCGCGGGCAAAGTGGACGAACTCAAAGCCCTCGTGGAGGAGACGCTGGCGCAGGTCGTCGTCTTCGACGAGGAACTCAACCCGCGTCACCAGCGCGAACTCGAAAAAATCCTCGGTGAGAAAGTCCGCGTGATGGACCGCACCGGACTCATCCTCGACATCTTCGCCCAGCACGCGCGCACCAAAGAGGGCATGTTGCAAGTGGAACTGGCGCAGTACGAATACTATCTGCCGCGCCTGACGCGTCAGTGGACGCACCTGGCGCGACAGGCGGGCGGCGGAGGCGGCCGGACCGGCTCCTCCGGCGGCGTCGGTTTGCGCGGCCCGGGCGAGACCCAGCTTGAAGTGGACCGCCGCGCCATCCGCAAGCGCATCGCCCATCTCAAAGCTGAACTCGACAAAGTGGAGGCGCATCGCTCGCGTTACCGCGCCCAGCGCAAACGCTCGCGCATCCCGACCGTGGCGCTGGTCGGATACACCAACGCGGGCAAATCCACGCTGCTGAATCGACTCTCCCGCTCCGACGTCTACGTGGCCGACCAGTTGTTCGCCACCCTCGACCCGACGACGCGCCGCGTGGAACTCCCCGGCGGGACCAACGCCCTCTTCACCGACACCGTCGGCTTCATCCAAAAACTCCCGACGACTCTCGTGGCCGCCTTCCACGCCACGCTCGAGGAGATCGCCGAAGCAGACCTGCTCCTGCACGTGGTGGACATCTCGCATCCCAACGCGCTGAACCAGTACGAGTCGGTGCAGATGACGCTGGACGAGATCGGCGCGGGACACATCCCCGCCGTCAGCGTGTTGAACAAAATAGACCGCCTCCACCGCCCCCAGTCCGCGCAAGAGACGATGAGACAGGTCCCCAAGTCGGCGGCGGTTTCGGCGCTGAAAGGGACCGGCATCCAGGAGATGCTGGCGCTCGTCCACGAGGAGTTGTACGAGTCTTTCGTCCCCGTCGAAGTGAAGCTGCCGTACCAACAGGGCGCGTTGATCTCGCTCTTCCACGAGATGGGACAGGTGGAGCGCGTCGAACACGAGCGCGGCGGCGTGTTGATGCAGGGACGGATCCCCGGGCGGCTGGCGGCGCAATTCAAATTGTGGACGACGAAAAAGGCCCCGGCACAGGCGGGGCCTGAGGAGGCAGAATGAGCGGCTGGCTATCCAAAGCGATTGACAGGCTTTCCGATTACTTCGCCCATCGCAAGGGACTTCTGCCCCTGATCGGCCTGTCTCTCATCATCGTGAACCTGATCCTGCAATTCGTCCTTTTCCCGAACTGGCTGACGCAAAGCAATCTCCTCCTGCACATCGGGCTGGTCATCGCGATTCTGGGATTGATGCTGGCCTGGGCGTTGTGACGTTCACGGCCCCAGGAGCAGCGTCGCCGCGCCCCTCACGAACAGGGCGGCAAACAGCGCCACGACGACCGTCAACGCGGAGATGACCAGCATGGCGCGCGTCCCAAGTTCGCGCTTCAGCACGGACAGCGTGGCGAGGCAGGGCAGATAGAACATGACGAACGAGGCGAAGACCGTCATCTGCGTGGGGGTCAGCACGGAGGAAAAGTCGGTGGCGCCGAGCGCCTGTCCCAGCATGATGAGGGAGAGTTCCTTGCGCAGGATGCCGAAGATGAGCGGCACGCCCGTCGCAGACGGCAGTCCCAGCGCCCAGGTGAACGGGCGGACGATCCAGTTGAACACGTAGGCAAAATCGAAATAATTCAATATCGCCAGCGCCGCGCTCCCCGCGATCAGGATCGGCCAGGCCTCGACCACAAATTCGCGCACGCGGAACCAGGCTTTGTTGACGACGTTCCGCAGGGTGGGGACGCGATACGGCGGCATTTCGAGGATCAACCCGGGCGTATCCTCGGGCATGAGATTCGACAGGACGCGCCCGGTCAGGGCGATGACGAGCAGATTGAAAAAGTAGAGCAGGAACGCGGCGATGGGCCCGAGATAAAAGGCGACGAGTCCGAACACCACCGCCAACCGCGCCGCGCACGGGACGAGGGTCGCGAGAGCCGCGGCCAGGTAGCGGTCGCGCGGCTCCTCCAGCGAGCGCGTGGACATGACCGCCGGGACGTTGCATCCGTATCCAAGAATGAAAGGCACGATGGCTTTTCCGTGCAGCCCGATGCGGTGCATGAAAGCGTCCATCAAAAACGCGACGCGCGGCAGGTAACCGATATCTTCCAGCACGCCAAGCCCGAACAGAAACGGCAGCAAATAAGGCAGGACGATGGCGACGCCCGCGGCGATTCCCTGCATCACCCCCAGCACGATCTCGGACCAGAGAGTCTCCGCGCCGAACGGGCGCAGGGCGAACTGCGTCGCCAGGTCGAACAACGCCAGCACGGGCGGCTCGATCAGCTTCCCCAACCCGTAAACGACTTCAAAAAAACCGAGCAGCGTCAGAATCAGGATCGCGTATCCCCACACGGGATGGAGCAGGACATCGTCCAGACGGTCGCGCCAGGTGACGCGTTTCTCGCCGCGCGTCACGAAGCGCGCCGACAGTTCCAGCGCTCGCGCGTGACGTTCAGCCGGGTCGCTCTTCCCGACCTTGGGACGCGCGGCGCGGTTCCCGTTCCTCCCCGCCTCGACCGCCTTGACGAACACCTCCTTGACGCCGCGTCCCTTGCTGGCTACCAGCGGCAGGACGGGAATCCCAAGTTCCTGGGCCAGTCCCGCCCCGTCAATCCGCAGGCCGAGCCGCATGGCTTCGTCAATCATGTTGAGGGCCAGCACCACGGGATGACCCAGGGCCAGCAGTTCGAGGGTCAGTTCCAGCGACTGGGCCAGGTGAGAGGCGTCCGCCACGTTGACGATGGCGTCCACCTCCCGCGAGGAGAGGTAGCGCAGCGCCTCACGCTCGGCGGGATTCAGCCCGTCCAGCGCGTAGGAGCCGGGCAGGTCCACCAGGTCCACCACCCGTCCCAGCACACGGACGCGGCTCTCGGTGAACGTCACCGTGGTGCCGCTGAAGTTGCCCGTCTCGGCTTTGTAACCTGCAACCGAATTGAATAACGTGCTTTTCCCGCTATTGGGTTGGCCGATCAGCGCCAGTCGCATCCTTCGCCTCCACGACGATTTTGTCCGCGACGCGGCGTCCCAGGGCGATCTCGCGGCCGTTCACTTCGATCATCAACGGTCCGCGCAAGGGAGCCGCGCGCACGACGCGCACGCTGTCGCCTTCGAACAAGCCATACTGGGTCAGGCGGGCGCGCAGATTGCGGCCGCCTTCCAGGGCAATCACTTTCAACCAGGTATTCTGCGGAGCATTGAGTAGAGTCATGCGCTTCTTATATCCTGAAATTCCTCCGCCGCCAAGTGAAAAAACAATACAGTTGAATATCAATCCCGCGTCGGTCAAGGTACAATAGGGATATGAGAAATAAGATCGCGCTCACGCTATTGATCGTCCTGGTCCTGGCGGGAGCGGGCATGTTTATCCGGGCGCGCGGGACCCCCGTCCCGGCGCCGGAGCCGACCGTCGAAGACCCGTATCTGTCCCAGCCCAGTTCCGAGAATCAATGCGCCTATGTCTGGGCGTACAAGGACCTCCCGGACGTCAACGCGGATTTCCAGAAAGCCGTGCGGACCATCCTGCCCGAAGCCGAAACGCACGCCACCGCCTTCGGCGAAGATTGCGCGTCCGCCGACGGGAGCGCCGTCTTCACCGCGATGGAGACGGATTTCTACGTGCTCAGCGCGGCAGCCGACCTGTACGACAACGAGACGCTGGGGAGCATCGTCGAGCGGATCCTGGCGGAGACGGACAACTTCGCGCCGCCGCGCGTCCCCGGCGGGCAATTGGGATTCGTGGAATTCACCTTCTGGAACGGGACCGAGCAGCGCATCCTGCGCGTCTCCATCGCGGAGGGGAAAGAACTCCGCGAGCGCGGACTCCGCGGCGCGGACCTGCTGGCGGCCATCGAGACGCCCTGACGCGCTCCGTTTCTGTGGACGTTTGCCGAGGACAAGCGGCGGTCATTTCGTGAATGGCCGCCGCTTTTTATGGCTTGACAGCGCGGGGCAATTAACATATACTACGTTTAGTAATTACTAAACACAGTATACGGAGAAGCCATGACTGCCCCCCTACCCCAAATCAAACAGGAATTCATCGAGGGACTCAGCCACATCAGCCGCTTCTGGGGTTTCCCCAAAGGCATGGGCGCCATCTTCGCCGTGCTGTATCTCTCGCCCAATCCGCTCTCCCTCGGCGAGATCGTCGAGCAGACGGGACTCACCAAGGGCGCGGTCAGCACGGAAGTGCGCGCGCTGGCGCGGCTGGGACTCGTCCACCGCTCGTCCAAACTGGCGGATAGAAAAGACTACTACGAAGCCGAGACGGATTTCTACAAGTCCATCCGTTCCATTCTCAAGGAGCGCCAGAACAACGAGTTCGACCGCGCCATCTCATCCGTCCGCGAGACGCTGGCAAAGCTGGAGGCGGGGACCAGCCAGCCCGAAGAGCGCGCCTTCCTCGTCGAACGCGTGCGCGCCTTGCAGGGATTCTTCGACGCGATTGACAGCCTCGCCCGCGCGGTCGTCAAATTGGAAAGCCTGGGAATCGGCAACGTTACAAAAATTCTTGGCGTGTTGAAATAAGCGCGAAGGAAATCAAGTCTCCACCCAAAAAAACAAACCGCAAAGCCCGCGAAGAAAAAACCGTTTTGCTCTTCGCGTGCCTGGCGGTAAAAGCCCAAGGACAATGGTAGAAAAAAGGAGCAAAATGAAAATCGCAATTACTGGCGCGTTCAGTTACACGGGCAAGTTCGTTGCAATGAAATTGCTCGCGCGCGGCGAGGAAGTCGTCACGCTGACCAATCATCCAAACCGTCCCAACCCGTTCAACGGACAAGTGAAAGCCTTCCCGTTGGATTTCGACGAAGCGGGCATGACCCAATCACTGCAAGGCGCGGACGTCCTGGTCAACACCTATTGGGTGCGGTTCGACAAAGGTTCCAACACGCAGCCGCGCGCGGTGGAGAACACGCGGAAACTGGTCCACGCGGCGAAAGCGGCGGGCGTGAAGCGCATCGTCCACGTCAGCATTGCGAATCCGTCCGCCGACTCGCATTTGCCGTATTATTGGGGCAAGGCGGCAAACGAAAAAGCGGTGACCGATTCGGGATTGGCGTACGCGATCGTCCGTCCCACCGTGCTGGTCGGCGGCGGAGAGGACGTACTCGTCAACAACATCGCCTACCTGTTGCGGCGGATGCCGTTCTTCCTCATCCCCGGCGACGGCTCGTATGGGATTCAGCCGGTGCATGTCGAAGATGTGGCCGACCTGCTCGTGGAGGGCGTGTACAGCGGGGAAAATTACATCGTCGACGCGGTCGGACCCGAGACGTACACGTTCAAGGAGTTGGTGAAGCGGGTCGGCGAAACCGTCGGCGCGCGGCGTCCGCTGATCTCCGTCCCGCCGCGGCTGGCGTTGCTCGCCGCGCAGTTTTTAAGTCTGTTCGTAAGCGACGTGATCCTCACCCCCGAAGAAGTGGACGGCTTGATGGCAAACCTGCTCGTCTCGAAAGAACCCGCGCGGGGCAAAATAAAGTTTTCGGTTTGGCTGGAGGAGAACAGGAAGGCGGTCGGCGCGAAGTACGCGTCGGAGTTAAAGAGACATTTTTAGTTCGAATGCGGTACACGGATTTCACGGACAAGGAAGATTTGCACGGATTTTTTTAAGTCCTTATCCGTGTAAATCCGTCCAATCCATGTGATCCGTGTACCGTATCAATCCACCGCTGCCACGCCCGCGCAGCGCGGCGAGTCCATGCAGCCGTAATATCTCTTCCCCGCCTGCGGCCCGCCGCGATGGATCCGCAGCGCCATCATCTTCCCGCAGACGGGACACATCGGGACGGAATCGCCCGCGGAATCGTTTCTGCGAGGCGCGGCGCTTTTGGCCTTCGTGACCGCCAGCGTGAACAGGTTGACCAGGTCGGCGACCTCATAACTCTCCCCCAGCGGGACATGCACCAGCGGGACGCCCTCGCTTAAAAACAAATCTGCCATGAATTGATCGTTGGCGCGCGTCTCGGTCTTCGCGATCGGCTTCACCAGTTCCACCGCGAAGGCGGGCTGGAACGTCTTCGGGTCGCACAGCAAAAAGTCCACGTGCTTGCGGAAGATCTTGTTATAGAAATGGACGTTCTCGTTCGGGCGGATGATCGTGAAAATATCGGTCAGCGCGACTTTGGGACACACCACATAGCGATCTCCCGCCATTTTCTGGAGCAGACGAAACAGGGCCGCCTCCGGCGCAGACAAGAGACGCTCGCGCAGGCGATACGGAGAGTCGGCTTTGGCGTTGGGCGGCTTGCTGTCTGGCATGGCGCAAATCCCTCGGTGAAATTTTAACGCAATTGTAGCGCAAATCTACAAACTTGCGCCGCGCAACATCCTGCTCAACGCCGCGATGTGCGCGGGCGTCGTCCCACAGCAACCGCCGACGATGCGCGCAGGCCACTTCGAGGCGTGACGGCAATACGCTTCGGGATTCTCCGCGTCGGTGTTGACCCAGCCGACCGCCTCGTCCGCGTAGCCGATGTTGCCATACGCGATCAGCGGGAAATCGGGCGGACAGGCGGACTTCAACTCGTCGAGCGGACGCGCCAGGTCGGGCGTCGGCGCGCAATTGACGCCGAGGGCCGCGACGCCCAACGGGAGCATCTCCCGCGCCGCATCCGCGAGACTCTCGCCGGAAAGGATACGCCCATCCCGCCCGCACACAAAACTGACGATGACGGGAATCCCCGTCGCGGCCGCGAGTTCGGCGACGACGCGCGCTTCGCGGATCGAGTTGATCGTCTCGACGAGGAACACGTCCACGCCGCACTCGAGCAAATGACGGACGCGTTCGCCGTGTTCGGCGCGGAGTTCGTCCTCGGGCGGGACGAGGTCGGGACGGTAGCAATCCTCCAGCGTGGAGATCGAACCCGCCACGAAGCGCGGACGATCTGAGGGCGTTTTGGCGATGGCCGCGCGGGCGATTGACACGGCGCGGCGCGTCAACTCGAGGGCGCGGTCTGCGTTGGCGCTGGGCGCGAGGGCGCGGCGGTGCGTGCGGAAGGTGTTCGTGGTGAGGATGTCCGCGCCGGCGCGCAGGTAATCCTCGTGGATGTCTTGCAGGACGCGCGAGCCTTCGTCCGTGAGAAGCGCGTTGGCGGACCAGAGCGGGAGTCCCGTGTCCACGCCGCGGCGGTTGAGTTCGGTTCCCGTCGCGCCGTCGAGAATCAAAGTATGCGTGAGTGAAAACATCGTGTTCACATCAACATCACCTCCACCATCTCCCCCGCGCTCAGCCCCGTCGCGTCGGGCGGGACGCGGACGAGTCCGTCGGCGCGGGCGAGGGTGAAGATTAAGTTGCTCTTTCCAAAGATCGGCTCGGCGTCGAAACCCACGCTCGCGGATGGCGGGTTCACGACCAGTTTCACCGGCTGCCAGTCTTCCCTGCCCGCCAGCGAGGGGAGGTTGATGGTCAGGCGCGCCATCACA